>JBCCWB010000092.1:0-14759 GCA_039194345.1 Planctomycetota bacterium | reverse complement strand
GCCATCAAAATCGAGCGTTGAATGGTATTACTGCGCAGGACAACGGATTAGCTGTCCAGAATGTGTTGCTGTTTACGGAATGCCGTAGGGCTGACGCCGAAAGTCTTCTTGAATTGCTTTGAGAACTGATAGATATCGGTGTATCCCAAGGCTTCTGCGATTTCGCCTGGCCTGAGGCTGACTTCAAAGAGCATGCGCTGGGCGGCGGCCATCCGTTTTCGGATCACATATTCACTGATCGATGAGCCAAAGCACTCGCGGAACCGGTGGCAAAGACGGCTTCGGGACAAGTTCGCCAAAGCGGCGAGTTCATCCAGGGGCGGGATTGCGCGATAATCGCTATCTAGCCGACGCCGAACCCTAAGTAAACCTTTTTGGATAGTGACATCAGATCCGCGAGACTGGAGTTGCCTTCGAATTCTGCGTGCCCAATTTTCAAAAATGTTTTGCAGAATCACCGGGTCTGCCTTCATGCCTAATCGCATCTCTTCTAAGAGAAGGGTGAGCCCGGAGTTCATGATGGATTCATCAGGCAGGGGCAACGGCTGATTGATGGGCAGGTCCAGCGTTTCGAAAAGTGTTGCGACCCAAGTTCCCTCGACGTGCATCCAAGAGTGTGGCTCACGATTGGGCTGCTCTCCCCAGCTATAGAACTGCTCTGCGCCGGGGGGCCAGATGACTAAAGTCATTGGGCCGTGCGAAGGTTCTACGCGTTGGCGATCTAATCGAGGGGGCATTTGGAACAGCATGATGAGCCAATCTCCTGTGCCGTAGGGGCGGTGTACATCCGGGTTGAATAAGGGCTCATTCAGGCCGATGCCGCGTACATTGAAGACCGACCCCGGGCTCAATTCGTGACCAAACCACTGCCTTTTCCACTCTGAACGATTACCTGCGGGTGGCTCGGCCCACATGAGAAAGCCCGGTAAATCCATTGGTTCGGCCGTCGTGGATTGTGGTTCAGATGGCATACACAGATTCTACTTGAACAGTAATCTGTCACAAAATTTTAGCAACAGATGCCATTTGAGATTGAAGGCGAATCGGTACGATTGCTACCGTGAATCTACAACAACCAAGACTGTTTCTTTGGGCTCTTACCGCATCTCTGGCAGGTTTTCTCTTCGGATTCGACACGGTCGTGATCTCAGGGGCCGAGCAGACTATCCAGGATCTTTGGGATCTGAGTCCGGTGATGCACGGCATAGCGATGAGCATGGCGCTGTGGGGCACAGTGCTCGGCTCGTTGATTGCGTCCTGGCCGACAGACCGTTTGGGGCGGAAGAAAACACTCACGCTGATTGGCGTCCTCTACCTGGTGTCCGCGATTTGGTCCGCCCTGGCCACGGACGAGTATTCGTTTATGGTCGCCCGCTTCATTGGCGGCCTGGGCGTCGGTATTTCGACCGTGGCGGCTCCGCTGTATATTTCAGAGATAGCTCCCCCCCAGTATCGGGGGCGGTTGGCGGGGATGTTCCAATTCAACATTGTCTTCGGGATACTCATCGCTTTCGCGTCGAATGCATTGCTGAGCCAGATGGGCGATGACGCTTGGCGATGGATGCTTGGTGTTGAGGCGGTGCCAGCGTTTTTGTATTCGGTTTTGTGTATTCCTTTGCCCGAAAGCCCGCGCTGGTTGATTGGCCGACGCAAAGATCGGCAAGCAGGTATTAGCGTCTTGCGGCTGATTTGGCCGGACATTACCAATCAAGAGCTCGAGGATAAGGCGGAGGAAATCGCTAGCGTTTCCAGTGAAACGGCAAGCGGCGATGGCTTCTGGAGTCGGCGGCTGCGTGTACCGATTACGCTGGCGTTTCTTATCGCATTCTTCAATCAGCTTTCGGGCATCAACGCTATCCTCTATTTTGCGCCCCGGATATTTGAACTCACTGGCTTGGAAGAGAATGCGGCTCTTCTTCAATCGGTCGGGATCGGGGTAACCAATTTACTGTTCACTTTTGTAGGGCTGTGGCTGATCGACAGGATTGGGCGACGCACCCTGCTGTACATCGGGTCGTTTGGCTATATAGGTTCGCTCGGCTTGTGTGCTTGGGCTTTTGCCAGCGAAGCCTACGCCATCGTGCCGGCTTGTATCTTCGCCTTCATTGCTGCCCACGCCATGGGGCAGGGGGCAGTGATTTGGGTATTCATTTCCGAGATTTTCCCGAACCAATTCCGGGCCAAGGGTCAGTCATTGGGGAGCTTCACCCACTGGATTTTTGCGGCGTTGCTCACGCTCTTCTTCCCCAGCATGGTTCAAGCATTCCACCCGGCGGCGGTATTCGGGTTCTTCTGTTTCATGATGGTTCTTCAACTTGTCTGGGTGAAAACGATGGTTCCCGAAACCAAGGTGCGTTCGCTTGAGCAAATCGAAACCTCGCTTGCGGGCAATGATTAACCGATAGGGACTCATCGAAGTTGGCGTCTGAAAAACAAAAAGTTATTTCGATTGGGGAGGTTTTGTGGGACATCCTCCCCGACGGAGCTCGGCTCGGCGGTGCACCCGCTAACGTTGCCTGTCATGTCGCTCGCTTGGGTGGGGAAGCGTACCTGGCCAGTTGCGTTGGGGACGACGATCTCGGCAAGGATGCCATCCGGCTTCTTCAGTCTTACGGGGTTGATACATGGCTGACCCAAGTTTCACCTAACTCTATGACTGGCACGGCGTCTGTTGAGCTCGATGCGACAGGCAAGCCGACGTTTTCAATCCGTGATCATGTGGCGTGGGAAAAGATTGCATGGACGAATAGCCTCGAGGTTGCGATATCCCAGTCTGATGCGGTTTATTTCGGCACTTTGGGGCAGAAGTCTCCGAGGTCTCGTGTCACCATTCGCCAAGCGGTAGGGCTCGCAAGAGCCTTAGGCCTGCCAAGGTTCTTAGATGTAAATCTCCGCCCGCAATCTTATAACGACTCTATGATTCGTGACTCGATGTCCCTTGCGTCGAATGTAAAGTTGAGTGACGATGAACTGCCAGAAGTTGCGCGTGCATTTGGGGTTGATTCTTCGGATGGCATCGAAAAGACGATGCGTCAGCTTCTTTTGGCGGCATCGCTTGATTCGATTGTGATGACTCAAGGGGAAGACGGTGCGACCCTTGTCTCGGCCTGGGAAGAAGTGTACCAGCCGGGGGTTGCCGTCAGCGTATGCGACACAGTGGGTGCAGGTGACGCCTTTGCGGCGGCATTTGTAATTCAGACGCTTGAGGGTAAGCCCGCTATTGAAGCCTTACGCTTTGCATGTGTTTCAGCAGCTCAAACCTGCACACACGCTGGGGCGATCCCAAGTACCAGGAGTTCAGATGATCTACAACCATAAAATGAAAAGTGGCATGATGTTTATGATCCATATCTCGAATAACAGGCTCGTGTATTTTGGTGGCCATCTGCTGCTAGGAATCGCACTCCTCGCAACGGTTTCTTGTTGTGTTTCTGCCGAGGTAGTTCATGAATCAGAGGAGCCATCGATGTTCAATCCATACACCAAAGAAACCAGCTATAAAGAGCCGTACCGCCCACAGTTTCATTTCAGTGCGAAGAACGGCTGGATGAACGACATCAATGCATTGTGGTATCTCAACGGTACTTACCACATGACCTACCAGCAATTCACGCCGCGTCACGGCGGGTATGCGACCAGCCAAGATCTCGTGCATTGGGTTGATCGGGGGACCGCTCTGATTCCCGAGGACACCCACCTTCGCGATTTGGGGGCTGTGCCGAATGTCTCTGGAAAGCAGGTTTATTCCGGTAGTGGTGTTGTGCTGGAGGGTGACGCCGCTGAGAAAATCACAGGTTCACCTAAGCCGGCGCTAGTCACGCTCTATACGGGTACCGCGGTGGGCACTTGTATTGCCTGGAGTAATGATGAGGGCAAGACGTGGCACAACTACCCAAACAATCCTGTCGCCCACCCCACAACTTTTCAAGATCCTCGGGACCCTTGCATCGTCTGGTATGCGCCAGATCAAAAGTGGATTTGTGCTATCTACGAAAAAGGGCCTGGCGATACTGGGTTCTACAGCCCGGGCACCAGTTTCTACCGCTCGGATGATTTGATCGAGTGGGAAAAAACCAGCCATATCGATTTTGGATTTGAGTGCCCCGACCTGTTTGAGCTGCCGGTTGATGGCGACCCAGGGAATAAGAAGTGGGTGTTGCTTGACGCTCAGGGCAAGTATTTGGTGGGGCATTTCGATGGCAAGTCATTTATGCCGGAACAAGACGCGAAGCTCATGGATGTTGGGCCAGACTTTTATGCCCCGCAAAGCTTTTACCCCCACAACCTGCCTGAGTATGAAATCATTCAGATCGCGTGGATGAACCGCTGGAAGGGAGGCATCGGCTGGGATAAGTCGAAAACCTGGGATCGAAATGCAACATTCCCCGTCAAGATTGCCTTGGTGAGTCAGGGGGATGAGGTCGTTGTGACGCGCAATCCAATCCCCGAGATCAGTAATCTGTATTTCAATTCGGTGCAGTTGAAGGATGAGTGGTTGGTGTCGCCAGCCGCGGGAAGTGAAAAGACGTTACTAGGTGATATTCAAGCCAAGACGGTAGATATCGAATTGGTTATTGATATGAACGAAACCACCGCTCGGGGGATGGCGTTTCAGCTCAACAACCGCGAGCTGTACGTTGACTTGAAGAGTCTTGAAATTGTTGCGAAGAAGAGCTTCGGCGTGGGTGGGCCCAAGAGCACGACCGAGGCTCGTTTCCCGTTGCCGGATGATGGCGATGGTTTGCTTTCGATCCGCATTCTTCTGGACTGGAGCTGTCTCGAGATCTTTGCGGAGGGCGGGCGATTTTCATACACCGAGCAATATGGCTTTGACCCTCAGAATCAGAACATGGGGCTGCGTGCGGTTGACGGCAAGGTGAAAATCAAATCTCTCGGTTTCCATCAACTCAAGAGTATTTGGGAGTAGGCACTTGCAGGGCAGCATGGTTTAATCGCCCCATATCTTGCCATGATTGCGTAGGATCATGGGGTGATTAAGTGGACTACAGCTTACGCTTTTGTGTGGGTATTTGCCTTTGCCGTGGCGGCACAGCCGAACGTCTTGTTTATTGCCGTCGACGATCTTCGCCCGGCGATGCGCTGCTATGGCGTAAAGCAAGCCATCACGCCGCATATGGATCAGCTGGCAGCGACGGGGCGGTTATTCAACAACCACTTTGTGCAGGTGCCCACCTGTGGCGCTTCGTGTCATTCGATGTTGACGAGTCGTTATCCGCGGAAGCGCAGCGAAATCCGAAACGTCATCAGCGGCACGTTGATGGGGGTGGAGTCCGAATCAGCACGCTCTATGCCCGAGCTGTTCCGCAAGAACGGCTACACCACGGTTTGCATCGGCAAGATCACCCATTCCTCTGACGGCAAGAAAAACGGCCAATCTGAGTTGCCCGACGCATGGGACGAGATGATTACCCCGTATGGGCCTTGGGCCAATTTCCCGACAAGATTGCTGCACGCGTACACCGAGGGGCGTGTTAAGCCTTACGGGGCCGAGCGTAACAAGGGTGATGAGGTTTACGAGCCCTTGTATGAGTTCCCGGAAGTGGGTGACAGTGAACTCCCCGATGGCATGCTTGCGGATACGGCGATTCAGCGTTTGGGCCAATTCGCCGATAGTGGGCAGCCGTTCTTTATGGGCGTCGGCTTTTATAAGCCGCACATGCCTTTTGTGGCGCCTAAGAAATATAAAGACCTTTACGACGGCGTGGCCTTCCCATCGCTCTACGGTATGAAGCGGGGCGACACCCGTCGCATTGGCCAATCCAACGAGCTTTGGAGCTATGACACCCCGTTCGAGCGGCCCGTGGGTCGCCAGCCGATTTCCGAAGAAGACGCTCAGGAAGTTCGCTGGGCCTACCACGCGTGTGTTACTTATGCCGACGCACAGATCGGCCGTGTTTTGCAGGCGCTGGAGGATACCGGCCTGGCCTCTAATACCATCGTCGTACTCTGGGGGGATCACGGTTGGCACTTGGGAGAGCACAACGCCTGGGCGAAACACACTCCGATGAATTACTCGTTGAGGAGTAGCTTTATTGTCCGCACGCCTGATCAAAAGCTGCCAGGGATTCCAACCGAATCGTTGGCGGCGAGCTTAGACATTTATCCAACGCTGATCGACTTGTGCTCGCTGGAAGAGCGGCAAACCTATCTTCCGCTCGAAGGGGTTTCTTTGAAGCCGGTTCTTCTCGATCCCTCCGCCAAGGCCAGGGATGAGGTGCTGAGCTTTTGGTTTGCTACCAGTCTGAATGACGGCCGATACCACCTCATCGTTTCTGAAAACAACGGAGAGTTGCAGCACGATCTTTACGATTTGCGCAACGATCCCGGCGAACTGAAGAACATTGCGGCAGTAAACCCCGGCACGGTTGAGCGGCTGATGGAGCAACTTGCTCGCGTTTACCCTCAGATCACGTTGAATATGTCTGAATGAAAAAGCTGGCGATGGGGCGGTAAGCTCTCGCGGTTGAGTAGCTACAAGTATTGGGGTTGGTGGAGGGCGTCTGCGCAGCGGACTTCGCCGTGGATATGGCCCAGGAGGTCGGGTTAGAGGGCTTGGGCCATCCAGCCGTCTTGGTGTTCGGGCGGGAGCGGGTAGGGGGCCATCAGGCCGTGGGGCGCGGCGGGTTTGAAGCCGAAGCGGGGATAGTAGGTGGTGTGGCCCAGCACGAAGACGAGGCCGACACCGTCGCGCGTGAGTTTAGCAAGACCCTCGTGGATCAACGCGCCGCCGATGCCTTGGCCCTGGTGCTCGGGCAGCACTGCCAGCGGTGCGAGGATGCGGCCCTCAACACTGTGGCCGGGGATCGTGACTTTGGAGAAGAGGATGTGGCCGACGGGTTCGTTGTGGCGTTGTGCGACGAGGGAGAGAATGGGCTTGGCGGTTTCGTCGGAGGCTAATGCGGAGACGAGGGCGACGATCTCCGCGCCTTTTTCGGGGCCGAAGGCTTGTTGGTGGGTCTGGGCTATGGCCTCTTGATAGCGGGCCGTATTGGGATGTGTGCTGATCATCCTGCACTCTGCAACAAGGGTGGCTAAGTGATCAAGGTTTGCTCGCTAAGCATCTGGATAGATGGTTACACCGTATTTCAAGGCGATGGACTGCATACGTTTTGGATCGGCCGGTCCGTCGGCGGTGGCCTGATCGACTTCGTCGAAGAAGTTTTCCAGACCCGGGGGGTGGATCAACATGATGATTTCGGCCTGCTCACTAAGACAGAGCGGCCGATGCTTTAGCCCACGGGGCAGGAATGCAGAATCTCCTGCGTTGAGGGTATGGTGTTCATCACCGACACGGGCATCGAGTTGACCGGAGATCACGTAAAACGTTTCGTCTTCTCTGCTGTGTTCGTGAAGAGGGGCTTCGGATCCCTTGCGGAGGATCGATATCGAAAGGGAATGGGCCCCCGCCGTATCTTTGCCATACAGCAGGCAATGCCCGGCCTGCCCCGCGTTGTGGCCGGCGTCGAATGTTTTCGACCGCGATATCTTCGGCGGGTGTGTTTCGTAGTAATTCATGCCAGGGCCTTATTTCTAATCACCGGTGTTAGTGTGCATACTTACCCCTCAAGCAAATTCTGTCTTGGGGCGTGGCGAATAAAGCTTGTCATGTCGCTAGACTTTGCGCTTTAGTACCGCATCCCACCCGCAACCACGCCGCTGCCTTCTTTGATCGTGACCACGCCGGTCTCTTTGTCGAGTTGGAACGGGCAGATGTTGCACTGGATGCGTTTGTCGGTGGCGGGGGTGTCCTTGAGGCGGGGGTCAGGCTCACCGCTGGCGAGGGTGGGTTGGTCGTCGGCGTCGAGGCGTTTCTTCAGCAGGTCGAGGATGAGGGTGTCTATGCCCAAAGGCTCGGCGACCTGGTAGGTCGTGCTGGGGAACTCGGCGGCGGCCTGGCTGGTGAGGCTAGGGATGTCGCGGGTCCAGTGCTTGCCGCGGGCCAGGAAGAAGGGCAGGATCACGATGTGGTTGGCGCCGCGTTCGACGCAACTACCGTAGGCCGCCGCGATGTCGGGCATGGCGAGCTCCATGTGGGCGGGCTCGACGATGTCGCAGTCGTCGGCAAAACGCTCGGCGAAGAGCTTGGCGACCTCCTTGAGGCTGTCGTTCGAGGCTTGGCGGCGGCTGCCGTGGTCGCAGATGATAACGCCGGTGGTGCGGGGGGTGGTTTCGGGAGTGCTCATAGGTGTAGTCTAGCTAGGGGCTTGGCTTTCGGCAGGCTTGATGGAGACGCGTGCTGAACGTTGGTCGCGATTGCTCGCGTGAGTTGGGGTGAGCGCGGTTAATCTCAAAGTTTTCGGAGGCTTGGGCCGATAAATCTAAGACCAACCGTGCGCCCACGTTGCGCGATGACTGCCCATGCCCGATCTGACGCCCCCAGCTTCGACTAAGACGACCTCCTGGACCGCGGTCTGGCAGCTGCCTGTCCTGCTGGTCGGGGTGGTATTGTTGGGGGTGGGGCTGTATCTGGCCAAGCCACGCTACACCCCGCCGGACTTCCACGGCATGCTGGACACGGTCGATCAGTACCTCGAGGCGGACAACCTCGAAGAAGCCCGGTTGCGGATGGACAAGCTGGTCGAAGAGGGGATCGAGGCCGAAGACGATCTGACGCGCGGCCGGTACTACCAATATCTGGGTGACCACGACTGGTTGGTGTACAGCGATCTGTACCCCGTGCCCGTGGATACGCCCGAGTCGGCGGTGCAGCTGCGGAAAGTGGTGGAGGCTTACGAGGCCGCTGAAGATTTTGGCCGTACGTTGGACGGCATCTCCATGCAGCGCTGGGCGGAGACGCTAGTGTTGCAAGGCAAGGAAGACGATGCGCTGGCGATCGTGGATCGCATGGATGCCAAGGATGCGGGGAAACGCTACAAGCTGATCCGCGAGCTGATCGAGCAGCACCGCTCAGACGGCGACCCCGAAGCCTTCGCCCGCATGCTCGACCGCTTCGAGCGTACGCTCCGCGACGAGAGCAACAAAAACGAGCAGCTCAAGCAGCGGCAGTGGGTCGCGCAGCTCCGGGCTCGGCACTACCTGGATGTCGAAGACCCGCAGCGGGCGATCGACTACATCAACCGCGAGATGCAGCGGCTGCGGGCTGCGGGGGCGGACGATGCGCCGGAGTTGCTGGTGCTCCTGGCCCGGGCGTATCAGTACGTGGCCGATTTTGACAACGCCCGTCGTCTCTATGCAATCTCGCAGCAGATGATCCACGATGGGAATCCGCTGAACGGCCGAATCCTGGTGGGTTTGGCGCAGATCGAGTTGGCGGTGGGCGGCGAGGGCTTTGAGGATCGAGCGCATACCCTGTTCAGCCGTGCCGCCAAAGAGCACCCGATGGGCGAAGCCTACATCGATGCCCTGATCGGCCGGGCGCATGTCGAGGCGATGATGGGCCGGGTCACCGATTCGGTAGATCACTTCCGCCTAGCGATCGCCCAGATGCTTGAGGTGACCCCTGCTTGGGACCCGCGTCGCCGAGAGGTAACCGAGAAGATCTCTTCGCACGTGGATCGCTCGATCGATTTGGAGATGTACGACGACGCGTTGGATTACATCTCGTTGTTGTTGCCGATGTACGACGGCGGCAAGGCGTTGCCCGCCGAGACGCTGTACCAGTTCGCCGAGATCCACGAGAAGATCGGCGAGGCCCGCATGGCTCGGGCCGAGTCGATGGACCCGTTGATGTGGGCCGGGCCGGGCGATCCGCCGGTGAAGGCTCGGCGGAATGCCTATCAGGAAGCAGCTCACCACTACGGCAAGTCGGCGGAGTACTTCAAGCGTCACGCCGACACGGTCACGGTGATCGATGACGAGGCCCACGGCGAGTCCCTCTGGGCGGCGGGCAAAAACTACGACTTGGCTCAGCGTTGGCCCGAAGCGATCGATATCTATGCCGAGTACGTGACCACCCGTCCCGGCGACGGCGAGCAGCTCAAGGCCCGCCACCACCTGGCCAAGGCGTACATGGCGGATCGGCAATACGAGTCGGCCATCGGCATCTTCAAGGACCTGATCGACGAGAACCCGCAGAGCAACTGGGCGTATTCCTCGCTGGTCCCGATGGCCCGATGCTACACCGCGATGGGGCAGACCGATGCGGCGGTTCGTGTGCTGCTGTCTATCGTCGATGGCCACCCCGGCATCCGGCCTGACTCCGACACCTATCGCGAGGCTCTGGTCGATCTTGCCCGGACGTATTACCTGCAGGGGCAAGACGATCCGGTCTATTTCGTCAGCGCGATCGAGCGTCTCGATACCGCGGTCGAGCGGTACGGCAACACCTCCGATGGCCCCGTGCTGCGTTACATGCTGGCGGATAGTTTGCGTCGCTCGTCGCGGGACTTGGCGGACCAGGCGCAAGGTGCTCGCAGCGAACGGCAGCGCCTGGCGTTTCAGGCCGAGCGTAACGAACGGCTGCGTAACGCCGAGATGTACTACGACCAGGTCATTACCGAGCTCGAAGCCCGGTTCGCGGCGGCCCGTTCGGACCTCGAAAACCTCTACCTGCGGAACGCCTACTTCTACAAGGCTGATTGTTCTTACGACCGTCAGGATTATGTGGTGGCCATCGACCGCTACCGCGAGGCGGCCCAGCGTTGGAGCGATCACCCGTCGTCGCTGGTGGCCCAGGTGCAGATGGTCAATGCCTACTGCGAGCTGCAGGAGTTTCAGCAGGCCTACGTCGCCAATCAAAACGCGCTCTGGCAGCTCGGCCAGATGGAGGATGAGGTCTTTGATAGTCCTGATATGCCGATGACCCGGCAGCATTGGGAGGATTGGCTTCGTTGGTCGAGCGAATTGAAGCTGCTGGATAAGCAGAGCGCCTCGGCCCAGTGAATCGCGATCACGGGGTGTATTGGGCTTAGGTGCGGGGTTTGGCTGTTAGGCCACAAGATCTAGTGGTGTTTCTCGGGGAGGCCGATGGGCTGCGCAACTTCTGCCGGGGGCGTCATTTCGACCGCGCAAAAACTAACGTCCGGGTCTTCAGTGGGCCGATAGCCCCGATAACCACACGTGGGGCAGGATGCCCCGTGTTTAAGAAAGAAGGTCAGGATGACCCCACCTCCCGTCAGTGTTTCGGATGCCGTCCAATCGGGCGGGCAGGCCGATCAACTCATCGAGATGCTTACGCAGCAGCGCGACTTGTATAGGTCTCTCGAGGCGCTCAGCGGCAAGCAGCAAGAAATCATCGCTCAGGGGCAGGCGGAGCAATTGCTCGGCGTGCTGTCGGAGCGGCAGGTGATTGTTGATCGTTTGACGCAGATCAATCAGGATTTGTCGCCGTTGCGTGGTCGGATGTCAGAGATTTCAGAGGCGTCGACTGAGGCGAAGCGTCAGCAGCTGCGATCGCTGGTGGATGAGGTGCAGGCGATGCTCGAGTCCATCATCCAGCGGGATGAGCAGGACCGCCAGTCGCTCGAAGCGTCGAAGGCTCAGGTCGGGCAGGAGTTGGCCAAGGTCAAGACTGCTCCCGCGGCGATCAATGCGTACAAGGCCAACGCGTATGGCGGCGGGGCGGCGGGTGTGTCGTCGTCGGCTCGATTTACGGATTCTCAGGGCTGAGGTGCTGATGGCGGCTGTTGCGGAACAAGCTGGTGGTGCCGGGTCGGGGCAGGCGGAAGCGGGCGTGCTCGCGCCCGAAGATTTGGCTGAAGTGATCCAGGCGTACTCAGCGGTGGCGGAGCGTTTGCAGGCGTCGCACGAGGCGTTGTCCGGCGAGGTTTCTCGGCTGCAGAAAGAGCTTGCGGCCAAGAACGAGCAGCTCGAACGTAGCAAGCGGCTGTCAGCGCTCGGCGAAATGGCGGCGGGCATTGCCCATGAGATCCGCAATCCCCTGGCGGCGATCCAGCTCTACGCGGAAATGGTGGCGGATGACCTCGAGCCCACGCAAGTCAGTGAGCGCAGCCTGTGCTTTGCGGCGGACAACACGCAGAAGATCGCGGATGCGGTTCGTGGGTTGTCGGCCATCGTCAATGATGTGTTGAGCTTTGCCCGGCAGATCGAGCCTAAGGTGCGTCGGTTGGGTGCGGCGGCGGTTTTTCAGCGGGTCGTCGATGCCCATCGTCCCGCGATTGAATCGAACGGCGTGGCGGTCTCAGTAGAGGTGTCGGGTGGCGTCATTGATGCCGATCCCGATCTCCTGCATCAGGCGTTGTTGAATCTGGTCCGCAATGCGGTGGACGCCATGGCGGGCCGGGGCGGCGGCCGGCTCACGCTGGCCGTGGATGCGGGGCGGATTGTTTTGACCGACACAGGCCCGGGGCTCCCGCAAGAGGTGGTGGATCGCATTTTTAATCCGTTCTTCACGACGCGCAGCACCGGCACCGGGCTGGGGCTAGCGATCGTGCACCGCATCGTGGATGCCCACGGCGGGTCGATCGCGGTGCATAACCACGAGCGTCACGGCGGGGCGGTATTCACGCTTGATCTGCCTCGAGCGGAGGCGTTGGCGGGTGGTGAGTGTGTGGATGGTTTGGCTTCTGAATCCGACGTGTTGGAGTCTGCGGTATGAGTACGAAGGTCCTGGTTGTTGATGACAAGCAGATGATGCGCGACTCGGTCGGTGCGACGCTGCAGCGTGCGGGTTATACCGTCGTGGCGGCGTCCAACGGCGAAGTCGCGCTCCGCATGGTGGCCAAGCACCGTCCGGCCGCGGTAGTGACCGACCTGAAGATGCCGGAGATGGACGGGCTTGAGCTCTTGCAGCGGTTGGCTCAATCGGATGATCAGCTGCCGGTTGTACTCATGACCGCCTACGGCAACATCAATGACGCGGTCTCGGCGATGAAGGCAGGAGCGTTTGACTTCGTGCAGAAGCCGTTCGAGGGCGATCAGCTCAAGATGGTGGTTCGTCGCGCGGTCGAGCACCGCCGGCTGGTCATGGAAAACGCGAACCGTGAAGCGGAGAAGCGTCAGGGCAGCGGCCCCGAGTCGCCGCATCTGGTCGGCAAATCGCCTGCCATGAAGGGGGTCGCTCAGCAGATCCATCAGATCGCCAACTCGGTGGGTACCGTTTTGATTCAGGGCGAGTCGGGCACGGGTAAAGAGGTGGTGGCCCGCACGATCCACGCCCACTCGCCACGGCACGACCGCATCATGCTCTGCCTGAACTGTGCGGCGCTCTCGAGCAGCCTGCTGGAGAGTGAGTTGTTCGGCCACGAGAAAGGCGCTTTCACCGGCGCGGATCAGCTCCGCAAGGGCCGATTCGAGCTCGCCGACGGCGGTACGCTGCTGCTGGATGAGATCAGCGAGATCAGCCCGACACTTCAAGCCAAGCTCCTGCGGGTCTTGCAAGAGGGCCAGTTCGAGCGGGTCGGTTCATCGATCACAATGCAGGTCGATGTGCGGGTCATCGCCACGACCAACCGTGATCTGTCGCAGTCCGTAGCGGACGGCACGTTCCGTCAAGACCTGTACTACCGCTTGAACGTGCTTCCGATCGCGTTGCCGCCGTTGAGTCAGCGGGGGGGCGACATTGTGCTGCTCGCTCAGCACTTCCTGCAGCAGGTGGCGTTGCGGGAAGGTAAAGAAGCCAAACGTTTTGATGAAGAGGCGCAGGCGTTGTTGTCGGCCTATCACTGGCCGGGCAATGTGCGGGAGCTGCAGAACATCTGCGAACGGGCCAGCGTGTTGTCCAAGGGGCAGGTGATTTCGGGCGGCTTGATCCAGCCCTGGCTGCTCACGCTGCCGTCGGCGGTGTCGGGCTTTACGCCTGCGCCGCAGTCGTTGACTTCGCCTTCGTCGGCTCCGAATGCCGCGGCCGTGATGGGCAGCCCGCCGTTGCAGGTGGCGTCGATGGGTAATGCGACGGCTCCGTTGGCGGGCGTTTCGGCGATCGGCCAGGAGGTACGTCCTTTGGAAGAAGTCGAGCGGGACAGGATCGTTCACGCGTTGGGTCAGTTCAATGGCAACCGCACCAAGACCGCGGAGGCGCTCGGGATCGGTGTTCGCACGCTTGGCCTGAAGCTCAAGAAATGGAAGGAGCAGAACCTCGTTGCGCAGACGATCTGAGGTCATCGGCGGTGGTTTCTTGCTCGGTTTGGGGCGCAGCTCTAGCGCCTGGAGTGCGCAGGTTTTGCGCGGTAATTTTGGCTGTTTTGCGGTTCTTGGCGGTGAGCGAGGTCGGCACGCAGATTGCGGTAAACCCGAGGTGCGTGAGGTTTCCCCATGATTGATGGAATGTTCAACAGCGGTTCTCTGCCGGTGCTCGAGCGGGTGGTTCAATTCACCGGTCAGCGGCATCAGGTGATCGCAAACAACATCGCTAACCTCTCGACGCCGTATTTTCGTCCGAAAGATCTGAGTGTTGAGAAGTTCCAGAGTCAGCTCCGCAAGGCGGTCCATGGCCGCCGGGCCACCGAGACGCCTCGTCAGGGCGATCTGCGATTGCAAGACACCCGCGAGTTCCGCTTCCACGCCCACGGCCTCGAAGCCCGCCCGCAGGAGCTGGACGAAAACATCATGTTCCACGACCGCAACAACCGCGATCTCGAACGCATCATGCAAGACCTCGCGGAAAATACCCTTGCCCACAACGCGGGCCTGGAGATGCTCAAAAGCGAGTTCAACCTGCTGCGGATGGCCATCCGGGGCACGCTCTCGTAAGTCTGCCTCAATAGATAAAACGTTCGATCCGAGATTCACCGAGTAAAGCAAACCAACGAAAGCCACTGCAGAGAAAGGCTGGGCAAGGCAAGGCTAGGCTTGGCTGCGGGGGGGGGGGGGGGGGGGGG
>JBCCWB010000091.1:0-14791 GCA_039194345.1 Planctomycetota bacterium | reverse complement strand
GGGGGGGGGGGGGGGGGGGGGGGGGGGGCCCTTGGGACAAGGCAAAGGCGATGCGCCTGCGGCCCCCGTGGCGACGCCAACTCCTAATGCGTTTGTGGACTACTTCAAGCAGATGGACCCGAAGCAGAAAGGGTTTGTCTATGAAGAAGTGAAACGCGAGATGGTCGAGACCGACATGTTCGCCGACGCCGATCCCTCGTCAGCCCCCGCGTCCGAAATCCGAAATCCGCAACCCGAAATCCGCGACATCCTTCAGTTCCACAACAGCTACGTCGTCACCCACGACAACACCCCCGGCAGCGAGCCGGGCCTGATCATCGTCGACCAACACGCCCTGCACGAACGCATCATGTTCGAAGAGTTCCGCCAGCGCATCCTGGTCGCGGGCGGCAACCTCGAGTCGCAGCGCTTGCTCATGCCCGCCGTGGTGGACGCGGATGCGAAAAGGCAGTCGCTCTTGGACAACGTCAAGCCGTTGCTCACCCGGCTGGGCATCGAGGCCGAGCCGCTCGGCCCCTCGGCCGTGGGCATCCAGGCGTTCCCCTCGTTGTTGTTTGAGCGAGGCGTGGACCCGATCGCGTTCATGGATGAGCTGCTCGATAAGGCCGAGGCGGGCGACCTGTCGTCCACCGACCTGCGCCCCGAGGCGGACGTCGACACAGCCGAGGCGGCCCTGCATGAGGTCTTGGACATGATGTCCTGCAAAGCCGCGGTCAAGGCGGGCGACAAGCTCAGCGACACCGAGCTCGCCGCCTTACTCGCCAAGCGTGACGAGATCGAACGCAGCAGTTCCTGCCCCCACGGCCGGCCCACCACCGTCCGCCTCACCCTCAAGGACCTCGAAAAACAGTTCCACCGGGCCTAAGCCTCAAATTATCGGACGAAGCTCCGGCATGGGGATTCGCCCTAATCGCAATAAAGTCTCCTCTGCGCTCACTCGATATTTAAAAGAACGACGCGGCTTGTGTGTGTATCACACGCCGGGGCTGTAATTCCCTGCGATCCGCGTCGGGCCCGAGGTTTTCCGAGGTCATTTACATGAGTGGACACCATTCCGACAGCTTCCGCCAAACCCGACGGGTCAAGATGAGCGGCAACAAACCCCCCCGCCCTCGGCTCGCGGTGATCGCTTTGGCTCTGGGATGTGCAGCTTGGGCATTGCCCGCGGCCCCGGTCATCGTGCTGATCTTGGGAGTCGTGGCCTGGTTCTCGGCGAAGCACGCCGCGGGCGCCCGCAAGATGGCGACCGGGGCGTTGGCCCTGGGCGTGCTCGGCTTGAGCCTCCAGGGTTATCTGGGCTTTGAGTTCTACCAGGACCTTAACCAAGGCCCGGCCGAGGCGGCGGCCCAAAGCCAAGCCTACGAGGCTGCCCACGAACTAGCGATCAAAGACGACGAAGGAATAACCCAGGCCGACGAGGCCGAATGAAGTACCGCTTGATCCGGGGGACGCCCGAAGGGTCGAGCTGATAAGGAACGCTGCGATGTCCAAGATTCTCGGGATCGACCTCGGCACCACGAACTCCGCCGTCGCCGTCTACCACGACGGCGAAGCCCGCGTGATCGGGCCCACCGCCAACCGCAAACTCGTGCCTTCGATGGTGACTTTCCTCGATAAGAAAAGCACGCTTGTCGGCGAGGCCGCCCGCGACCAGCAAGTCCTCCAACCCGAGAACACCGTCTACTCCATCAAACGCTTCATGGGGCGACGCTGCCACGAAGTCGAGCGCGAAGAACGGCTGGTGCCGTACCCGATCGTCGGCAAGGACAACGACTACTGCAAAGTGTCGGTCGGTAAAAAAGCCTACACCCCTCAGCAAATCTCGGCGGTGATTCTGCGTGAGCTGCGCCGTCTGGCCGAGGAAGAACTCGAAGAAACCTGCGACCGGGCCGTCATCACCGTCCCGGCCCACTTCACCGACGCCCAGCGCCAAGCCACCCGCGACGCGGCCAAGATCGCGGGCCTCGAAGTGATGCGGATCATCAACGAGCCCACCGCTGCCGCCCTCGCCCACGGCGTGGAGCAACGCGGCGACCGCCACATCGTCGTCTTCGACTTCGGCGGCGGCACGTTCGACCTGGCTGTGATGCGGATCAAGGGCGGGACGTTTGAGGTACTCGCCTCCACCGGCAATACGCACTTGGGCGGCGACGACTTCGACCAGCGGATCATTGACGTGGTGGCCGACGACTTTGTCCGCCGGGAAGCGATCGACCTGCGGCAGAACCCGATGACGCTCCAGCGTCTGAAGCAGGCCGCCGCGAAAGCCAAGGCCGAGCTCTCCGACCGCCCCGTTGCCGAGATCATGCTGCCCTATGTGCACATGGACACCAACAACCAGCCCAAGCACCTGCAATACTCGATGACGCGTGAGCGGTTCGAGTCGGTGTGTGAGGACCTGTTCGGCGAGGTACGCGACGCCTGCCGGGCCGTGGTCCGCGAAGCCATGATCCCGCCCGGCTCGATCGATGACGTGGTGCTGGTCGGTGGTTCGACACGTATCCCCAAGGTCCAGAAGCTGGCGATGGAGGTCTTCCAGACCGATCAACTCGACCGCTCGGCCAACCCCGACGAGGTCGTCGCCCTGGGCGCGGCTACGCTCGGCGGCGTGCTCCAAGGCGACCTACAAAACGTTCACCTCATGGACGTCACCGCCCACGGCTTCGGCGTCGCCGCGGCGGGCGGACGCATGGATACGGTCGTGAACAAGAACACGCCCATCCCCACGGTGGTCAAGAAAATCTTCTCCACGCCGAGCGACAACCAGCGATCGGTTCCCATCCAAATCCTCGAGGGCGAGAAGACCCGCGTCGAAGACAACCGGCCGTTGGGAACCTTCCAGCTCAACGGCATCCGAAAGGCCCTACGCGGCGTGCCGCGGATCGAAGTCTCCTTCTCCATCGACGCCAACGGCATCCTGGACGTCACCGCCACCGACCTGGACTCGGGCAAGACCCAGAACATCGTCGTCACCGGCAGCTACGGCATGGAAGAGGACGAGATCGAACAGATGCGTCACGAAGCCGAGGGCTTCGACGAGGCCGCCGAGCAGCAACAGGTCGTCGTCGAGCTACGCAACCACGCCCAGCAGGTGCACCACAACCTCACCCAGTGGCTAACCCACAACGCGGGTGTGATGCCCCCGCGTCAGGGCCGCAAGCTCGAGGCCGCGCTACAGCACCTGGGTAAAGCCGTCGCCAGCGACAACACCCGCGGGATGAAGAAGGCACTGAAGCAGATCGACGAGCTGTGGCAAGGCCAATACCGCCAAGCAGGCTGAGCATCGTCGCCCGACATAGGGGGGCCGTGATAAATCAAGCGTCGCAAGAGCCGGCCACATTGCTTGGAGTTGGTCGCGGCCGGCGCTTCGCTTGACCACGGCACCCGGCAACACCTGAACACACAATCACGCCCTCCCGGCGGCTGTGGATCGCGTGGGTTATCATGCCCGGATGTTCCGCTGGCTGCCTGCCCTGTTGATCCTGATGACCCTTGCCCCGCTCACTCCGGCTGCGGGGCAATCATCATACGAGTTGACCGACGAGGGATTCGAAGCCATCGCCGTGCCCGAACCCGGGACGCCCGCGGCCGAGCTCGCTGCGGCCCGGAAACTCATCGCCCAGGACGAGCCGAAGAAGGCTCTCAAAGCGCTTGAGCAGTGGATCAAGGACAACCCCAACGACCCGCTCGCGGTCGAAGCCTACCTGCTCCGGGGCGACGCCAAAGCCGCGAACGGCGACTTCTACAAAGCGCTGTTCGACTACGAAGAAGTCATCACCTACTACCCCGCTTCGGAGCAGTTCTGGACCGCGATCGAACGCGAGTACGAGATCGGGGTGCTCTACACCACCGGCTTCCGTCGCAAGCTCTGGGGCGTCCGCTGGCTCCCCGCCGACGGCGAGGGGGCTGAGCTGCTCATCCGGGTGCAGGAGCGAGCCCCGGGTTCGCCGATTGGCGAGCGAGCCAGCATCGCCCTGGCCGACCACTACTTCAACAGCAGCCAGATGATCCTGGCGACCGACGCCTACGACTTGTTCCTGATCAACTACCCCGAGAGCGAGCTGCGCCAATGGGCGTTGCTGCGGCTGATTCAGGCGAGCTTGGCGCGATTCAAGGGGCCGGAGTTTGACGGTACCGGGCTGATCGACGCGGGGGAACGCCTCCAGCAATACCGCGATGAATACCCCGCCGCCGCAGAGCGTGTGGGCGTCGAGGCGCTGCTCGTCCGCATTCGCGAGTCGCTGGCCCGGCGGGACTTCACCACCGCCAACTGGTACGACCGCACGGGTGAAAAAGTCTCGGCCGTGCTGCTGTACCGCCGCCTGATCGAAGAATACTCCGACACCGCCGCAGCCCGCGACGCGGTGGCCCGGCTCGAAGCGATGGGCGAGCCGCCGGTACTCGTCGAAGGCGAGGGAGACGAGTGATCAAACACCGATTGATTTCATCCTTGCGTTTAGCGGGCGATCGCAGATCGCCATGGCCATGGGGCTTGGCGATTGCTCTGTTTGTGCTGTCTAGCGTCGGCTGTGGCTACTCCACCCAAGAGCTGTTCCCCGAGCAGTACCAGAGCGTGGCGGTGCCGATCTTCGACAACCGCACGTTCTACCGCGGCGTCGAATACGACCTGACCGAGGCGGTGGTCAAGGAGATCGAGCAGCGGACGCCGTACAAGACCATGGACGCCAACGTGGCCGACACGCTGATCTCGGGCACGGTCACGAGCGTCGTCGTGCAGCAACTCAGCCGGACGCGGGAAGGCGGCCTGCCCCAAGAGGTCCAGGTCACCGTCACGATCGACTACGACTGGACCGACCAGCGGACCGGGGCCAAGCTGACCAGCCGCCGCAGCTTCTCCGGCGTGGGCCGCTATGTGCCGACTCAGCCGGTCGGGGAATCCTTCGAAATCGGCCAGCACGCGGCCGTACAGCGGCTGGCGCGGGACTTGGTTTCCTCGCTGAGGGGCGATTGGTAAACCCGGCCGGGGATTCGGCCGTACATTAATATGCAGGTTTGGGGGAGGCCCCGACGATGTTTCACCATCAGACCCTCCGCCGGGCTACAATAGCGTTCCGAGCAGTTCCGCCTCCACAACGCCCACGGCCGGCAAACGCCCTACGATCACACGGCCGACCCTCTCAAGAAACCCCGATGGCTGACGATAAAGACCCCAAAATTAACCGCGGCGACGACAAGCGGCCCTCCCGCGACGACGGCAAACGCTCCGGCAAAGACGACAAGCCCAACGGCCGTGGCGGCGGCCCGGGCAACAACGGCAAGCCCAACAACGTCATGTCCCGCGGCGCGTTCGCCTGGATCATGGTCGGCATCATCGCCCTGGTGATGCTGCTGCTGGTCAACTCGGCCCAGAACTCGGCCAGCGAAGTGTCGTGGAAAGAGTTTTACGAACGGGCTCAAAACGGCGACTTCGATACCAACGAAGCCCTGCTAATCAAAAACGACCGCATCATCGGCCAGCTCCGCGAAGGGCTCACCGGCGAGATCGTCACTAAGGCCCCCAACGGCCGAATCTTCACCCCCATCAGCATCGAGACCAAGGCCTACCGCACCTTCCTCTTGGACAAGGTCGGTCTGGCGGTGAAAGAGAAGCCCGGCAGCAACCTGCTGGTGCAGATCTTGATCGCCTGGGGCCCGATCCTGCTGATCCTGTTCCTGATCTACTTCTTCGTGTTCCGCAGCATACGCGGCGCGGGCGGCGGCCCCGGCGGCATGCTGGGCAGCTTCGGCCGATCCAAGCACAAAGTCCTCAACAAGGAACACTCCAACATCACCCTGGCTGACGTCGCGGGTATCGACGAAGCCAAGGATGAGGTCGGCGAGATCATCGAGTTCCTCAAAAACCCCAAAAAGTTCCAGCGACTCGGCGGCCGCGTACCGCGCGGCGTGCTGCTCATCGGCCGACCCGGTTGCGGTAAGACGCTGCTGGCCAAGGCCGTGGCGGGCGAGGCGGAAGTGCCGTTCTTCTCGATCTCCGGCTCGGACTTCGTCGAGATGTTTGTCGGCGTCGGTGCATCCCGGGTCCGCGACCTGTTTAAACAAGCCAAGGACAGCTCGCCCTGCATCATTTTCCTCGATGAAATCGATGCCGTCGGCCGTCGCCGTGGTAGTGGATTTTCGTCCGGCGGTCACGACGAGCGTGAGCAAACGCTCAACGCGATCCTCGTGGAGATGGACGGCTTCGACAGCTCCGACCAGGTCATCGTCATGGCCTCGACCAACCGGGCGGATGTGCTCGACCCAGCATTGACCCGCCCGGGCCGTTTCGACCGCCAGGTGCAGGTGCAGCTGCCCGACATCAAGGGCCGGCTGGAGATCCTCAAGGTCCACGCCCGCAAGATCAAGCTCAACCCCCAGGCCGACCTCGAAAAGCTGGCCCGCGGCACGCCGATGTTCTCGGGTGCCGAGCTCGCGGCGATCATCAACGAGGCCGCCATCGGCGCGACCCTGCAGAACAAAGACTTTGTCGAGCAGGAAGACCTCGAAGAGGCTCGCGACAAGGTGCGCTACGGCCGATCGCGGAAGTCGCACAAGATCGAAGAAGAAGAGAAGAAGGTCATCGCCTACCACGAGGCCGGCCACGCCGTGGTCATGTACTACGACCAGCATTCCGAACCCCTGCACAAAGTGACGATCATCCCGCGTGGCCAAGCACTGGGCGCCACGTTCATGCTGCCCGACAAAGACCGCCACATCCAGAGCAAGCAGCAGCTTCTCTCGATGATGCGCGTCAGCTACGGCGGGCGGATCGCCGAGCAGATGTTCACCGGCGACCAATACAACGGCACCGCGGGTGACATCCGCCAGGTCATGGGCGTCGCCCGTGCCATGGTCACCGAGTACGGCATGTCCGAAAAACTCGGCTTCCAGATGCTCGGCGTGGACAACCAGGCACAACCCTGGGAGCAGCCCGACAAGCTCTACTCGGATGAGACCGCCGAGCTCATCGACGCCGAGATCAAACGCCTGATCGACACGACCTACCAAGAGACCGTCGACCTCATCACCGAGCACAAGCAGCAGACCGAAGACCTCGCCCAGGCGCTGCTGAAGTACGAGACGCTGACCTACGAAGAGGTCGACAAGATCATGAAGGGCGAGCCCCTGAACAAGGCCACCGTCAGCGACCTGCTCGCCGCTGAGAAGGAGAAGCTCGAGGCCGAGAAGAATGCTCAGCCCGAGACTTCCCCGACCGAGCAAACCGCCGACGGCGACGACGACCCCGCTCCCGGCATCATGCCGACGCCAGCCTAACGACTGAATAACTACAACCTACTGTTCACCCCAAGCACTCTTTTCGGAGAGTGCTTGTTTTTTGCGTCCAGATAATTTCTGCCCCGAACGCCACGCATCACGCTCGGTTGAAATTATCCGGTCTTACGAATCGATTAAACCGATTCGCGACCTCCGCTTTCTCATAAACCCACACCGTAGCCTCACGCCCCTTCGCTTATTTGTCGAAAGCTTGTTCGATACTGGACTTCCAAAACCAGCAACACTTCGAGAGGCCCCCATGTCCATCAAATTCAAGCTCACCCTGCTCGCTGCCGTCCCGCTCTTGGCGATTGCCCTGATGGGGATCAACAGCACCATTTCCAACGCCCGGGTGGCGAGTGAGATGAAGGACATCCAGACCCTGGCCGACCTCGCGGTCCACGTGAGCGCCTTGGTGCACGAAACCCAAAAAGAACGCGGCCGCACCGCAGGTTTCCTGGGCAGCAAGGGCACGAAGTTCAACGCCGAGCTCACCGCTCAACGCAAGCTCGCCGACGAACGCATCGTGGAGCTGCACGGCTTCCTCGAGTCGTTCGACGCCACCGCCTTCGATCCGGCTTTCCAAGACAGCTTTGCCGCCGCCCTCAGCGACCTCGAACAGATTGAGGGCAAGCGTCAGTCGATCTCGGCCCAGAGTATCGCCACCGGCGACGCCATCGGCTACTACACCGCCATGAACGGCAAGTTCCTCAACGCGATCGGCGTGATGTCCGAGCAGAGCCAAGATGCCGACCTGACCCGTTCGATCGCTGCCTACGTCCACTTCCTCAAAGGCAAGGAACGCGCGGGCATCGAGCGTGCTGTGCTCTCGAACACCTTCGCCGCCGACGCCTTTGGCCCGGGCATGTACAAGAAATTCGTCTCGCTCGTCACCCAGCAAGACACCTACCTCAACGAGTTCAAAGCCTTGGCCTCCGATGAAGGCTTGGCGTTTATCGAAGAGGCCTCGGCCGACCCGTCGTTTGCTCAGGTCGAGTCGTTCCGTGACACCGCGTTCGCGAACTCTGACACCGGAAAGTTCGGCGTCGATGCGGGCGTGTGGTTCAGCACGATCACCAAGAAGATCAACAAGCTCAAAGAAACCGAAGACTTCCTCTCCGCCGAGCTGCAAGCCCAAGCCGAATCCGCGGCCTCCTCGGCGGCCAATGCGATGCTTATCTTTGCGGCCGCAACGAGCGTGATTGTTCTGCTCGGCTTCGCGGGCGCTTGGTTCATCACGCGTTCGATCAACCGGCCGATCGGCAAGCTGATCGGCACCATCAACGAGATCCAAACCACCAACAACCTCAGCCTGACCGCCGACGCTTCGTCAAAAGACGAGGTCGGCCAACTCGCCCGTTCGTTCAACGAACTGGTCGGCACGCTCCGCGACATCATCGCTCAGGTCACTCAATCCAGCGAAGAAGTCGCCGCCGCCGCCACCGAGGTCGCCGCCTGCAGCGACGAGCTGACGCGCGGCATGGACGAACAGTCGTCGCAGGTCATGTCCATGAGCGCCGCCATCGAACAGATGTCGTCCAGCGTGGTCGAGGTTGCCCGGCAAGCCAGCGACGCCGCGGGTGATGCCGACCGTGCCGGCAACGTGGCCCGCGAAGGTCAGGATGTTGTCCGCCAGACCGTCGATGGCATGCAGAGCATCAAGGATGCAGTGACCAACTCCGCCCAGGCCGTATCCGAACTCGGTAAGCGGGGCGATCAGATCGGCGAGATCATCGCGGTCATCAACGACATCGCCGATCAAACCAACCTCCTGGCCCTCAACGCCGCGATCGAAGCGGCCCGCGCCGGGGAGCACGGCCGCGGCTTCGCCGTCGTCGCCGACGAGGTCCGCAAGCTCGCAGACCGCACCACCCAGGCCACCGACGAGATCAGCCAGTCGATTATCGCAATCCAGAAGGAAACCACCTCGGCGGTCGGCCGAATGAACACCGGCACCGACCAGGTCAACGTCGGCGTGGACACCGCCACCCAAGCGGGCGCCAGCCTCGAACAGATCGTCGGCACCTCCGAAGGCTTGGCGATGAAGGTCCAGTCCATCGCCGCGGCAGCTGAAGAGCAGTCGTCCGCCGCTCAAGAAGTGGCTCTGGGCATCGAGCAGATCAACGCGGTGAGTGCCCACTCGCTCGAAGGCACCCGCCAAGCCAACGAAGCGTCGGAACACCTGTCCCGTAAAGCCGAAGACCTGCGGGAACTGGTCAGCCGCTTCGACACGTAATTTCCAGAACCGGCCACCCGGAAAGGTGTAAGTGGGGCTATGCTTCTCCCATGAATCATCGCCCCGCTTTCACGTTGATCGAACTCCTCGTCGTGATCTCGATCATCGCGATCCTCATCGGCATTCTTCTACCCGCCCTCGGGGCTTCAAGGAAAGCCGCACGCAACGTCGTTTGTCAGAGCAATCTCCGCAGCATCCACCAGCTCATCCACGTCTACGCCAACGACTTCGACCAGAACATTCCGGTGGGCTACCGCGCGGGTCGTTTCCAATTCAACGCGAACGTCTACAGCGGCTTCGCCAGCCGATTCGTGCTGTACGGCTGGCTTCACGAGTACGGTCTGATGGAAACCCCGGAGGCGTTCTACTGCCCTTTTGAGACTAGCGAGGGCCAGTCTTTTGATTCGCCCACCAATCCCTGGCCCCCGGGCACACCGGGTCAGAACGTGCTGGTCAGTTATGGCATGGCACCACTCGCCCAAATCCCCGACGATCCTGCCACCGCGACTAACCTGCCCAAACTCGATTTAGTGGGACAACAGGCGCTGCTCGCCGACAGCGTCGGGCTGCCCGCGCGGGTCGACTCCCGCCACGGTGACGGGGTCAATGCGCTCTACGCCGACTCGGCTGTCCGCTGGATCGAACGCGACCGCTTCGACGCCGACCTCGAAGTGATCACCGGCCTTGATGCGTCCTTCAACCCGCAGCAGCAAGCGATCTGGGACGAGATCAACGAGCGTTAAGCGGATCGCCGCTTGCGGCTTAGCCTTCGGACGCTAAGCCACAAGCGGCAAAATCTATTCGGTGTGTGTTATCGATATTCCCGCACCTGGATCGGCCCGAATATCTCTTCGGACTCGACTTCGCCCAACACCGCAGCGCTGCTTTCCCATTCCTCGGGGCGGCTGCTGGTGATTAGCCAAACGGTGTGGTACCCCTGAGCCGCCGTCGCGAGTTGATCACGGGCGACCCGGTCGAGCGTGATGAAGTAGGCCGTGGGTGCCTCGGCGTCGAACTCGTCGGCGGGCAGATCGACCAGCCCGATGCGGTCGGCCGGGCTGGTGTCTTGGGGGTAGTAATAATCAAACGCGGTGTCGTGGTCCTCCCAGATGAACACGAGCAGGTGGTCCGCTTCGTCACGATCCCGCACGTAGGTCGCGGCCTGGTCCCAAGGCGATTTCTTAATCAGGGCATAGGAGGAATGCACGTTCTTGGTTGAGAGCAAAACCAAAACACCAATCACGCCGAGGCGGAGGAACGTTGGCCGAATCATCATCATGCCCGCGGCCATCAGCGCGAACATCGCCGGCGCAGTCCAAACGAGCGCCCGAGACAAAAATATCGGCCGCCAGAGGTTCAGCCCATACAACACCGCGATGCCGCCGACGCCCATCCCCAAGCACATCAACAACGCCACCGGCCGCTTCCGCCAAGCCAACAGGCCCAGCAGCATCACGGCTATGCCCAGTAACATCGCCACGAAGCCGATGCGGTTGAGGTGGATGTAGAGATAGATCATCTCGAATGCTTCCCGGACCGATCCCCAGTTCGCTTGAGGGATCCACCAGTTGGCCTGCAGCCGACCATTGGCCTGGCCCATGATGCGCGGGATCCACCAGCCCCAGCCCACCAGCACCAAGACATTCGCCGCCACCCAGTTCCCAAAGAACCCCCAGCTTCGCCGGCCCGCCGTGAGCCACCAGATGAACGTCAGCAGCTGGATGCACGCCATCGGAACGACCGCGGTGTTATGCGTATAGAGCATGACCAGCGAAGAGAAAATGTACCCTGCCCATGCCCAGATCAATCGCGGGGACTTTTCGTCTTCGGACAAACTCGCCGACCCATCCCGCTTCCACCAAAGCCGACTCGCCGCCTCAGGATGTCGCAGCATGGCCGAGAGGCAGACCATCGCGCCCAGCGCAAACGTGGTCATCATGCCGTAGGCCCGGGCTTCCTGGGCGTATTCGATTTGCATCGCCGCCACGGCGTACAAGGCCGCCGCGATCAGCCCCGTCCGCCGTCGCACCGCCGGGGCCGAAAGCCCCGCCGCGAGCAGATACGTCAGCCCGATCGAGATCACGCCGAGTACGGCCGACAACGAGCGGATCGCCGATTCAGACTCACCGAAGACCAGCCAGACCCGCTGGACGCTGTAGTACAACGGCGGGTTCGTCTCCAACACGGCCAACGGCCCCCAGAGCTCGCCGAACGTCCGACGGGCAAAACGCAGGGTCGCACCTTCATCTCGCCAGAGCGGCAAGACGCCGATGCGGTAGAACCGCAGCGCCGCTCCAACCAATACCACCACCGCCAAAGCCAGCAAAGACGGACCGCGTCGCTCCAGCCAGGGCGTAGGGGATGCGGGCGTTTCAGGCTTGCTGGGGGTGTCGGCCGATTCGTTCAATCGTTTGCTCTCTCAGATATCGGAACTGGTATTCACACGGCCGAGGTTGGACCCGCGTCATTCACCGAGTCGCCGGATTCACCCATCCCCGGCTGATCCACCTCGGCCTCGGCGCGTCGGACGTAGCTCCGGCGTTTGAAGACAAAGAAGCGGTTGCCTAAGAAGTTGAACGCCATGCCCGCGCCGATGCCGATGATCGCCGAGAGCTGCAAACCCAGGCCGAAGCCCGACAGCAGCGTCTGCCGCATGACGTAGGCGACGATGTAGTTGATCGTGGCGCCCATGGAGGTGACCGTGAAATACCCGACCATCTGCTTCCAGAAGTTCCCGCCCCGGGCGTAGCCGAACGTGAACCGGCGGTTGAGCAAAAAGTTGCTCATCACGCTCACCACAATCCCGCCCAACAACGCCAAGCCGTCGGGCGCCCCCATCAGGGACAGCAGAGTGAGCGTGACCAAGTTCACAATCATGCCCGAGCTGCCGACCGCCAGGAACTGCAGCAGCTCCATCGCCGTTGAGAACTTGTAGATGTACAGCCGTCGTAGGTGCTGGATGTAGAGGAGCTGCTGCCGCAGCGTCAGCTTGCTCTCGCCCAGGTCGCGGTCGCGGAAGTGGATCGGCACCTCGCCGACGTTCTCCAATCGACACTTCACGATCAGCTCCAAGGCGATCTTGTACCCCACCGGGTTGAGGTCTTTGGCGTTATCGAAATCGACCTTGCGCATCGCGAAGAAGCCCGCCATCGGGTCCTTGCTGTCGGTGAGTGGCCGGGCCAATACGGTGGCGATGCGGCTGTTGAGCCAACGAAACAAGCCCCAGTCGTCGTCGGTCGATCCACCGGGGACGTAGCGTGAGCCGATCACAAACTGCTGGCCGGACTGCAGGGCGAGGATGAGGTGGGGAACACGTTCGGGGGGGTGGCTGAGGTCGCAGTCCATGCAGACGATGGCGGGGTGGCTGGCCGCCTTCATGCCGTCGATCACCGATTGGCTCAGCCCGGGGTCTTCGGTCCGCACCAGAATGCGGACCCAGGGGTAGCCGCAGCTCTCAACGGCCTCGACGCTGCCGTCCTGACTGTTGTCGTCCGCAAAGATCAGCTCGAACTCGGCGTCGTAGGCCTCGGCCAAGGCGGCGATCCGCTCGATCAGGCGAGGGATGTTCTCCACTTCACGGAACGTGGGCACGACGATGCTAACCGGGGCATGAAGCCGGATACTGGCCAGCTCGGGCTGCGCGATGTCCTTGTCTTCCACGTGGTCCGCCCTGCTTGGTGCGTGTCTCCCGAACACTCGAGAGGCTCTAGATATACCTTAAATCGCCTGGGTGGGGCGCACACCTACAAAAACGCCCACGGTGGTAGCCGTGGGCGTGGGAACAGACAAACAACTTATCAATGCCGATCGATTAGCCTTCCTGGTTTTCCAGGATGGTCTTGGCGACGTTGGCGGGGACCGCGGCGTACTTCAGCGGCTCCATGGCGTAGGACGCACGGCCCTGGCTCATGCCGCGGAGGCTGTTGGAGTAGCCGAACATCTCCGAGAGCGGGGCCTCGGCGGTGATGATGCGGACCACGCCCCGCTCTTCGTCGCCGACGATGATCGCCCGGCGGCGGTTGAGGTCGCCGGTGACGTTGCCGAAGAACTCGTCGGGGGTGGTGACGACGACCTTCATGAGCGGCTCCATGAGCTGGAGTCCGGCCTTCTTGGTCGCTTCCTTGAAGGCCAGGGTGCCGGCCATCTCGAAGGCGATCTGCGAGGAGTCGACGTCGTGGTACTTACCGTCGGTGAGCTCGACCTTGACGCCCAGCAGCGGGTAGCCTGCGAGAACGCCGGACATCGCGGTGTTGCGGCAGCCCACACCAACCGAGGGGATGAACTCGCGGGGGATCGAGCCGCCGGCGATCTTGTCGACGAAGACCACGCCGTCCTGCCACTTGAGCTCTTCGGCCTCGGCTTCCTCTTCGGTGATCGGGCTGACGGTGATCGTACAGTCGCCGAACTGGCCGCGGCCGCCGGACTGCTTCTTGTGGATGCCGCGGGCTTCCGCGGTGCCGGTGATGCATTCCTTGTAGGCGACGCGGGGCGTGCCGACGTTGACGCCGATCTTCATGTCGCGGGTGAGCTTGGTGGTGATGATGTCCAGGTGCAGCTCGCCCATGCCGGCGATGATGGTCTGGCCGGTTTCTTCGTCGTAGTTGGCTTGGAACGAGGGGTCTTCGCGGCGGATGGTGCCCAGGGCGTTGGACAGCTTTTCCTTGTCGCCGGCCGTCGCGGGCTCGATCGACATCGAGATCACGGGGTCGGGGAAGTCCATGCGGTCCAGGACGATCGAGTCGTCGGCGTCGCAGAGGGTTTCACCGGTGTAGCTGTTCTTCAGGCCGACCACGGCGACGATCTCACCCGCGAGCGCTTCGTCGCGGGCCAGGCGGTCCTTCGAGTGCATCTCGAAGATGCGGGAGACGATCTCTTTCTTGCCGTTGTTGGAGTTGAGCACGCGGGTGCCCTTCTCCAGCTTGCCGGAGTAGATGCGGACGTAGGTCAGGTCGCCGTGGGCGTCGTTGACGATCTTGAACACCAGGGCCGACAGCGGAGCGTTCTCGTCGTGGGGACGGGTGAGGCGCTTCTCGGCGTCGTCCGGGTCGGTGCCCTCGGTTTCGGGGACCTCGGTCGGGTTGGGCAGGTAGTCGATCACGCCGTCCAGCAGCTTCTGCACGCCGATGTTCTGCAGGGCCGAGCCGCAGAAGGTCGGGTGGATGGCTTTGGACAGGGTGCCCTTGCGGAGGGCGGCGACGATCTCGTCGTTGGTCAGCTCTTCGCCGCCGAGGTACTTCTCGGCCAGTTCGTCGTCGACGTCGGCCGCGCCCTCGATCATCTCCT
>JBCCWB010000090.1:0-14812 GCA_039194345.1 Planctomycetota bacterium | reverse complement strand
GTAGCCGTGCACGAAGATGTAGATCTGGTCGGCCCCGGAACGGGCGAGGTCTTCTTTCAGGCGGGCGAGGAAGGCATCGGAAACGTCTTGGTTTAAAGCATTAAACGCGTCTCGGGGCGGGATGCCGCGCCAGAGCTTGCCCATGGGCGTGTAGTCGACATAGGCGATTTCGGGTCGCGGCGCAGCGGGGTCGAGGGAGGCTTGGTCCAACGCCTCCCAGTCGCTGCCCACCGCGAGGTCGACTTCCGCGACGCCGACATGCAGGTTGTGGTCACGCCGGTTGCTGAAATAGTCGGCTGGGCCTTTGGGGTTGTCGGAGCGTGAGCGGTCGCTCACGAGGTAGACCCGGCTGATTGCCGTGGCCTGTTCTCTTTGCGCATCCGTGATGGGGTCCACGCCGTCGGAGAAGATCAGCGGCGTAGGCATGAGCCGGGGTGTGGAGCACCCCAGCAAGACCACAAGGAGCTGTAGGAGTAAGAAGAGCCCGCCTGTCCTTTCAACGTGTTTATATTTCATGATGAGCATCGCCGCTAGCCTGATGGTGAGAAGATAGTTTAACTCCATCACACCGGTGGACGTTGTAGCGGCGAATGTAGATGTGGTGTTGAGCGAACGAAATGTCAGCGGTGATGGTCGGTACACTCACACGTCGCGGCGGCGGACGGCGAGCGTAACGGTGCCCAATCCCAACCGTGCGAGGGAAGTGGGCACTCATTACTATCGCTCCACCTGCCAAAGTTCACTTGTGTTGCCAGCTGTCGTCTGGCTCAAGCACGGTTGGCGGACCGGCACCTTGTAGCCAGCGTTTGGCTTCGGGATCTTTCAGGAGGTAAGCGTCCCAGAAAGCGGTGCTCAGGGCGAGGATCACGCGGTGGTGGTTGGGGTTGCGGGGGTTGGTGCGGGGTGGACGGCGGTGATCGCTGAACGCGTGGTGCTGGGCGTCGTGCAGGACCAGCTCGTACTTGTCGCCATCGGGCAGAGCCGGGTAGACGCCCAAGCGGGAGGCCATGTCGGCGGCGCCGATGGGGGCGATGTCTTGGGTGCCGGTCATGAGCAGCCAGGGGAGAGTGACGCCGCCGAAGGCGCGGTCCGGGTTGCCGAGTTGTGGAACGCTGGGGCTCATGATGACTGCGGCTTTGATGCGGGGCTCGGCGGGGGCTTGCTCGTCTCGACTCGGCCACCCCGAGCGTTGGCCGCTGACCGCCTGGGTTGTGACGGCTCCGAACGAGTGGCCGGACATGCCGAGACGATCCAGGTCCAGTCGGCCGGCCAAGGGCGAGTCAGGATCGTCGTTCCACCGTTCGAGTTGATCGAGCACGGCAGAGACGTCCTGCGTGCGGAGCCGTTTGTTTTTCCCGCTTGCGGCGCGTTGCATGGCGGGCATGATTTCGGCCCGAGGTAGGTCTTTCCAGACCGACTCGTCGCTGCCGAGGTGTTGCATGAAGACCGCGATGTAGCCGCGCTTCGCCCAGTGCTCACCGAGATAGGGGTTGTTTTCCCGTGACCCGCCCAGGCCGTGGCTGAACATCACGACGGGGAACGCTTGTGTGTCGGAATCATCGTCTTCCGGAACCGCCCCACCCGGCAGGTAGACCCGTAGCGGTATCTCACGGCCCCGCGATTCATCGACAACAACCACGTCCACCCACTCAATCTCGATGTCCGCCACCGCCAAGGGGTCGTACTCCGAAGGTTGAGCAGACACTGCTAGCCCGCAGTAAACCAGCCCCACCCAGATCAACGCGCCGATCCGCCATATGTTTTGCATCTTGCAAGCTCCTGCAACCCAAACGCCCGAACAAGGAGGGCTATTGCGTCGCTGCGGCGAAGTGGCGGGGGCTATCATGCGGGCATGAGTGACACACAGAAGGTGTTAGTGTTGGTGGGCAGTCCGCGTCGCAATGGCAACTCGGCGACCATGGCACAGGCGGTGCAGCGCGGCGTTGAGGCGGCGGGTGCAGAGGCGGTGGTTAAGCATCTGGATGATTACCTAGGGAGTTTCCTAAAGGACTGCCGAACGTGTCGGAAGGCGGACGGGGAGTGTTCGATCGAAGATGGGTACCGGGCGTTGTTCTTCAAGGACTTTCTGCCCGCGGCGGGCGTGGTGTTTTGTTCGCCGGTGTATTGGTACGGGCTCTCGGCCCAGACCAAGGCGTTTTTTGACCGCACGTTCTGCTACTACGCCGCGTCCTACCCGGACTCGGAAAGCGTGATCGAGCGGATGTCGCGTAAGCGGATCGGGCTGGTGCTGGCGTCAGAGGAAACGTACCCCGGAGCGTCGCTGGGCATCGTGCACCAGGTACAGGAGTTTTCGCGGTACACCCACTCGGAGCTTGTTGGCGTGGTACGCGGCATCGGCAACAGCCGGGGAGAAGTGGAACGTGACCCGAACGACCCACTGAGCGAAGCGGAACGCCTGGGTAAAAAATTGCTCTCGGCCAAGGCGACGGACTATCGGCTGGACACCGAGCGCGGTGGGCGAGTTTGGGGGACAGCGTAACGGCGGGGTGATCCGCGAGGATAGAGCCCAGACCAGATGGCATAACCGAACGCGGTAGGATGTGATCCACAGAGTAGGTGAGGATTTAGGTTCGATTTGTTTTCTCAAGAAAGAGGTTTCTGTGAAACGTTGTGATGACTGGGCGTGGCTGCGCGATGCGGGGGTGTGCGCGGTGGGGTTGTTGATTGGTGTGGCTGGAGGGTGTGCGACGGGGCCGAATACAGGCACGGGTAAACATGCAAAACCGGTGGTGCTTGAGTATCCAGCACGCGATCTGTCGCCATTGAGTAAGACGCTGTGCCTGGATGGCGAGACGCTGGAGCCCATGTCGGCCGAGACCCTGATCGAGCGGGCGCGCTCGGCGGACGTGGTGCTGATCGGGGAGTACCACGGACAGGCCGAAGGGCTCGCGGCGTCGGCGGCGCTTTGGCAAGCGGTGGTCCAACAAAGCGAGTCGGAGGGTATGAGTGATGCGGTGTTGGCGCTGGAGTTTATTGAGCGGGACCAGCAGATCTTGCTGGATGATTGGCTCGCCGCGGAAGAGGCCATGGAGCCGGAGGCGTTTTCGTTCAAGCACGGCCCGATGTTGTTGGAAGCCAAGCGGGCGGGTCGGCCGGTGATCGCGGCGAATGCGCCGCGGCGTTACGTGCGGATGGCGAGGACCAAAGGCTACGAACATCTGCAGGCGATGACGGATACACAGCAGGCGACGTTTGTGATTCCGGGAACGGGCGATGTGCCCAAGCCCACGGGCGCCTACCAAGACAAGTTCTTCGAATTGTTCGGCGGCGCGGACGGGCACGGGGGTGGGATGTCGCAAGAGAAGATCGAGAGCTATTGGCGGTCGCAGATCATGTGGGACGTCACGATGGCAGACTCCCTGGTGCGTTCGTTGTCGGATGGCGCTCGTACGGTGGTACTGGTGGTCGGCCGATTCCACGTAGCGTACGACGGCGGGATTCCGCAAGCACTCCGTGCCATGCAACCAAAGGCTGAGGTGTTCAGCGTGGTGATGGCGAAGGGGGAGGAGATCGCCGAGTTACGCAAGTCGGCGAGAGAGTCCGACAAAGAATCCGGCGGGGCACCGATCGCAGATGCGGTCTGGGTGTTGCAGGACTAGAGATTAGGAGAACTACACTTGCTCTCCGGCTTACGCCAGCGTATCTAACTGAACCTTGAACTTATCGTTTCTTGCAAAGGCAACCCGTGCGATTCACCTCAATTCTTTTTCTGCTAGGACTCTTCATGACGGCAACAACATATGGCGATGCGCAGAACCCTAGTTTTCATATCTACCTGTGCTTTGGTCAGTCGAACATGGTGGGGCAGGGTGAGATCGAGGAAAGCGACAGAGCCGGAAACGAGCGATTTATGGTTTTGCAATCGCTGGATTGCGCAGGTCTCGATACCCCCAAGGGCGAGTGGCGCGTGGCGGTGCCGCCGCTTTGTCATTGCGGCTCGGGCCTGTCGCTGGTGGACACGTTCGGCAAGGCTATGGCGGACCACCTACCCGACGACATTCGTATTGGTGTGATCCATGTGGGGGTGAGCGGGTGTGACATCCGGCTATTCGATAAAGACATTTATCTGGACTACCACAAGACCCATGACGGCGAATGGTTCGCACGCATGATCGACGGATACGGCGGCAACCCCTACCAACACCTCATCGATCTCGCACAGCAAGCTCAAAAAGACGGCGTTATCAAAGGCATCCTGCTACACCAAGGCGAAACCAATACCAACGATGTACAGTGGCTTAACTACGTCAAGAAGATTTATACCGACATGCTGGAAGACCTCTCGCTAAATGCCAAAGAAGTCCCGCTCCTGGCGGGTGAACTGGTGCATGAAGATCAGAACGGCAAGTGCGCGAACATGAACGTGATCATCAACAAGCTGCCCGAGACGATCCCCACAGCCCACGTCATCTCGTCCAGCGGATGCACCGCGGTGGAAGACGACGTCCACTTCGATGCTGCGGGTTACCGTGAGCTTGGGCGACGCTACGCCGCGAAGATGTTTTCGCTACTCGGCGACAGGGCAACAGGCGAATAGCGATGATTGCTGAAGTCCCGCGTGGGCTATATTCCTCTTCAATCATTGCGATCTGGAGCTCCAGTTACTCCGACGCAACATAATCGGGGTTGGGCGCGGGCAGCTGAGCATTGGTTTCTTTGAGCCAGACCCTAAGTTTCTGAGTAAGTTCTGTAGCGAGCTCTGGCATATCACCAGCAAGATCGTTGGTTTCGCCGGGGTCTTCGGCGAGGTTATAGAGCTCGACCGAATCATCGTCGTAGCGTAACAGGAGCTTGTAGCCGCCTTGGATGATGGCGCTGCCCAGACGGTTCTTGCTGTGCCAAGCGTAGTTGGGGTAGTGGAAATAGATCGCGTCGCGGTGGAGCTCGGCGGTTTGCGTGAACAGCGAGACGAGGCTTTCGCCATCGAGGGGGCGATCGGGGATAGGAGTGAGGCCGGCGGCTTCGAGGAAAGTGGGGTAGACGTCGAGGTGGGTGACGCGGGTGTCGCTCGTGGTGCCGGGCTGGATCTTGCCGGGCCAACGGGCGATGAAAGGGACGCGGAGGCCGCCGTCGTAGAGATAGCCTTTTCCCATGCGCAGCGGCGGCTGATCGCCGACATGGGTGAGGCCTTTGATACCGCCGTTGTCGGAGGTTAGAACGACAAGTGTGTTGTCAGTCAAGCCGAGCTCGTCGAGCGCAGCCAGGAGTTTGCCAACGACATGATCGGTGGCTTCAATCATGCCTGTGTAGACGGGGCTATGCATGCTGGCACCGGCTTTGCGTTTAGCCTGGTATTTCGCTTCGAGCTCAGGGGTGGTACCAAGCGGGGAATGGACGGTGAAATTCCAGAAGTTGATGAGGAACGGTTGATCCTTGTGGGCCTGCATGAACTCAATCGCCTCGTTCGCAAGACGGTACGGCAGATATTCGCCTTCGGGGCCATCGGGGATATAGGGGTTGTTGTAGGGCGAGAACCAACTCGGTGGGCCGCCCGACCCGTTGCCTCCGAGATTGTTGTCGAATCCCTGATTGTCCGGAAGCGTAAGCGGATCTTCAGCGTGTCGGCTTGGCCAAGTATCGTTGACCGACAAGTGCCACTTCCCGAAGAAGCCACAGGCGTAGCCGGCTTCTTGAAGCCGTTCGGCATACGTCACGGTTTCGGCGGGCAGGTTCAGCAGCGTCGGGGCATCGAGCACCTTGGCGTTCTCGGGGGCGAAGTGTTTGCGGGAGAGGTGGTTGGTGAGGTGAAGCCGCGCAGGCGACTGGCCGGTGATCGTGCCGGCCCGGGCGGGCGAGCAAACAGGCGACGCGGCGTAGGCTTGCGTGAAGAGCATGCCGTCCGCAGCGAGGGCATCGATGTTGGGCGTATCGACGGCTTCAAAGCCGTAGCAGTGCAGGTCGTAGAGGCCCAGGTCGTCAATCATGATGAAGACGATGTTGGGCGGGGTGGGATGATCAGATTTTGATTCAGCCGCCTGCGCGGCCCCCGAGGTAAAACTCCCACTACCCACCAGAATGAGTATAAGCATGAATCGGAATGCATGGACGAAAGCAATACAGCCAGGGCGTCTAAGGGCAGGAAGATTCATGGTGGGATTGTGGGGTTAGAGGGATGCGCATAGATTACGCGTCGAGACGTATGGCCGACAGTCTACAACCTTGCCCGAGCTGCGCCCCATCCGCCCTATGCCGAAGCATGCGAAAGCTGCTCTCTCCGATTACTCAACATGCAATCATGCGATTAGGGCGATGCCAACACAACGTCCCTGGCTAATTCATGCCGGATAAATCTGCCCGATCGCTTGAGCTCGTGGTTCGCCCATGGCCCAAACTTTGATGCCCCAGGTTTCAATACCGCCGAGGATTCATCTTTATCAAAGACTGACCAGTTGGCCCAGCTTATATGTTGCTCGTCCATAAAGTCGAGCCATTCACGCGACTCTTTAATGAACACGCCGTCGTCGCCGTTGGCCTTGCTGACCCCCCATTCCGAAACAAACAACGCAGCGCCCAATTCCATGGCGCGGTCGGCCTTGTCCCGCAGCTTTTGCCCGTGGCTGCCGGCGTAGAAGTGCAACGTGTAGGCCAAGTTCGTTCCCGCCACCGGGTCTTGTGCCGCAACATCGACATCTTGCGACCACAAAGCGGTACCTAAGAGAATCAGGTTGTCGGGGTCGTGTTCTCGGATCGCGGCAACCACGTTTTCGTGGTACGGCTTGATCACCGTAGACCAATCCTGACGCACGGGCTCGTTCCAGGTTTCGTAAATCAAGTTGGGGTGGTGGCCATGACCCTGGGCAAGCTCTTGAAAGAACTTCACCGCCGCATGCTGTTCGAGATCGTGTGCATGCCAATCCACGATGACGTAGACCCCACGGGCAAGGGCTGCGTCAACCACCTCCATCACCTTCGCGACCTCTTGCTCAGGATGATCGAGGTAGCCACCTTTGTGAACCGCTAGCGGGACACGGATCAAGGTGACATTCCAATCATCCACCAGCGTATCTACAACACTGGCGTTGAAATACGCACCGCCCCACTGGCTCCAGAACAACGACATACCGCGAAGCTGCACGGGTTCGCCATGTTGATCGAGAATCTGCGCTCCCTCGACCCGGAGTTGGCCATGACGTTCGACGGGAATGAGCTCTTCCGTTTGCGCAACGATGGTGCCGGTCAAACAAACGGACGACAACAACCCGAACGCGGATATCAAAAAGCAGGTCGAAAGGCCGGGATCCAGAGACTTCAAAAAAGGGAAGAGGTGAGTCATGGCTTCGAGTATATCAATTTTGCAAACGTTTTCATATTTATTTATTTGATTGTTTTTTGCAGATTGTTGACTTACTTTGCCGCTTCCCCAACTCCTTTCCCTGGAACTCCATCATGCTAGTGTGCTTCTATCGATTGCTTTTAATGTCGTGCGTCGTCTGGCTGTTTGCGGATAGTTCACATGCGAAGACGGTGCATGAAGAAAAAAATGGCATTGTGGCTATCGAGATGGAAAGCACAGATTCCCCGCTAGGCAACTGGATGCTTATCCAAGCCAATGCTCAAGGCTACCCCGGGGGTGCCGTCGGCAAGGGACACCTTGAGTACCAAGGGCCTTGGAGCGGACAAAAACCGGTGGATCCACTGGAGTACCACTTCAAGATCAACAAGCCCGGGCGATACTACCTGATGTTCCGCGCCCACAAACGCCTGCTCGGCAACCCCGGTGACAAGAACAACGACTGCTTCGTTCGGATGGAAGGTGACTTCGTCTCCGGCAGCAACGAGATCCCGCTCGACGTCCTGCAAACCGACACCAAGCTCTTCGGCGGCGCTCCCGAATCCTGGGGCCAGGCCCGTCGGCTCGACAAGAAAAAGAAGGCGCACCTCAAGGACGCGGTGTACGAGTTCAAGGCGGGCGAGACTTACACCCTCGTCGTGTCCGGCCGATCAACCAGGTTCAACCTTGACCGCCTCGTCTTGTTTCACGAAAAGCATGAAGTGAAACTCAGAGACCTGCAGACACTGCCTGAGTCGGCTTCTACCAAAGTCGAAACCGCAAGCGATGATTCGGCCTCCTCCGGCGAGATCGAAGTCCTCGGCGACCGCCACCCCTGGCACAAAGTCACCCTAGCGCTGGACGGCCCCACCACATCCGAAGACGCGACGCCCAACCCGTTCACCGACTACCGCATGGATGTGACCTTCACCCACGCCGAGTCGGGCAAGACGCTTACCGTGCCGGGCTTCTTCGCCGCCGATGGCGATGCCGCCAACAGCAGCGCTACGTCGGGCAGCACCTGGCATTGCCACTTCCGCCCTTCCGAGCCTGGCGTGTGGGAGTACCAGGTGTCGTTCCGCGAAGGCAAGATGGTGGCGACCAGCACCAAGCGAAACCCCGGCAAAGCAGTGGCTCCCTACGACGGCCTGACCGGCTCGTTTGAGATCAACGCCGACAACCCCGCGACCGCCCCCGACCTCCGCGCCGATGGCAGGCTGCGCTACGTCGGCAAACACCACCTGCAATTCGAAGGCAGCGGACGCTACTTCCTCAAGTACGGCCCCGACTCGCCGGAAAACTTCCTCGAATACGACGAGTTCGATAACACCCCCGCCAAGGGCCACAAAGGGATCCGCCATCCCTTCACCGCCCACGCCAAGCACTACCAAGGCGACGGCCAAACCTGGCAAAACGGCAAGGGCAAGAACATCCTCGGCGTGATCAACTACCTCGAAACCACCCGCGCCAACTCGATCTCGATGGTGCTCAACAACATCGGCCGGCTCGTCCCCGACCCCAAGAACGAAAAACGCCCCCTCTCGGGCCCCGGCGACGGCGACCGCGCATTCCCCTACACCTCCAAACAAGAACGCCTCCGCTTCGACTGCTCCAAGCTCGATCAATGGGAGATCGTGTTCGACCACGCCGAGCAAAAAGGCCTGCACCTGCACTTCAAACTCGCCGAGATCGAAAACGCCCGAGACCTCGACTTCGGCAACGGCGGCATCGGCGACGAACGCAAGACCTACTACCGCGAGATGGTTGCCCGCTTCGGCCACCACCTCGCGCTGAACTGGAACATCTCCGAAGAAATCCCCGTCGGCGCGGGCACCCGCAAAGCCTGGCTGAACTACCTCGAAACGATCGACCCATGGCAGAACCACCGCGTCTTCCACACCGGCCCATCCAAAGACAAGAGCAACTTCTACAAGCCCCACCTCGGCGAATCGTCTCTCACCGGCATCTCCCTCCAAACCCCCGAAGCCACGTCAACCCAAAACGTGTTCAACGAAACCAAGCTTTGGATTGATCGCTCCGCCGCCAAGGGCCACCCGTGGGTCGTGGCGTGTGACGAACAGGGCCCGGGCAACAAGGGGGTGAACGCGGGCTTCGACCTCAGCCGCAAGTACGTGCTCTGGGGCAACATCATGGCCGGCGGCGGCGGGGCTGAGTATTACTCGGGAGGCTCGGACCTCAAACTCGACGACTACGCCCACTTCGATGAACTGCTCACCTGGTCCGGCTACGCGGTGCACGACTTCTTCTACGCCCACGACATCCCGTTCTGGGACATGCACAACGACGACGCGCTGATCGACAACAAGCTCGGCCACTGCCTGATCAACGGCAGCGACACACTCGTCGTCTACCTCACCGAAGGCGGCGACGCGGCGCTGCTGGACCTGAGCGCTTACGCCGGCACCTTCGACGTGAAGTGGTTCGACCCGCGCAACGGCGGTGACCTACAAGACGGCAGCGTGACGACGCTCACCGGCGGCGAAAAAACTTCGCTCGGCAAAGCGCCGTCGAAGGCCGACCAAGACTGGGCGATCCTGATCACGGCCAAGTGATACTTTCGCAACTGACCGGCATCATCGTTTAGCGGGCGGCACGGAGTTCCCCGCGTGGGACGCTTCGCGTCTCCCGCTAAACGCGGACTGCCCGCCACTCAACTGCCGACTTCGACGGGTTCTTTGCTGGCCAGCATCGCGGCAAGCTGTTCGCGAGACGAGGGCTTGGCTTGCTCGGCCTGGTCTTCGACTTCGGCGTTGGCGTTGAGGGTCTCCTGGGAGACGCTGCCGTCGCTACCGATCTGGTCGAAGTTGACGCTGACGCGTTTGGAGACGCCGCGTTCCTGCATCGTGATGCCGTAGAGCTTGTTGCAACCCTGCATGGTGCGCTTGTGGTGGGTGATCACGATGAAGTGGCTGTGGTCGAGGAAGCTGTTGATCACGTTGACGAAGCGTTCGACGTTGGCTTCGTCGAGCGCGGCGTCGACTTCGTCGAGGATCGCGTATGGGCTGGGGCGTGACTTGAAGATCGCCATGAGCAGGGCTACAGCGGTCATGGTCTTCTCACCACCCGAGAGCTGCGTAAGGGCACGCGGCTCTTTCCCGGGGGGCTTGGCGGTGATGGCGATGCCCGAGTCGAGGATGTCGACGTTGCCGTTCTCGTCCGGCTCGAGGAAGACGTCGGCCCGGCCGCCGCCGAAGAGCTTGCGGAACATGCCGTCGTTGCCCGCGAAGTTCTCGCGGACCTGGTTGAAGGTTTCTTCGAAGCGGGTGCGGGAGTCGTCGTTGAGCTGTTCGATCAGCGCGTGCAGCTGTTTCTCGGCGTCTTCGATGTCTTTGACCTGGTCGGCGAGCTCGTCCTGCTTGCCGGCAAGCTGGTCTTCCTCGGCGATGGCGTCGACGTTGACCGTGCCCAAGCGGGCAATCTTGCCCTTGAGCTCTTCGATGTCGGACTTAATCTGCTTCCAGTCGTCCGACGAAAGATTGAAGGGGTCGCCCTGGACTTCGGTCGCGGCGGCGACGATGGGTTCGGGGGTTTCTTCGGTTTCGGTACCAGACGCTTCGCCTTGCTCAGCGTCGGCTTGGGGGATGGCGGTTGCGGCGTTGTGTTGCTCTTCTTTGGGGAACAGAGCGAGCTGCTTCTGCTTGCTGTAGGCGTCGGGCAAGTCGAGATCGAGCTGGTCGGCGGTGCGCTGCGTGACGCTGTCGAGCTTGACCTCGAGTTCACGCTGCTTCATCTCGGCCTGGTGGACGCTCTTCTCGAGCTTGCCCACCGCCCCGCTGCGTTCGCTGAAGTCGGCCTTGAGGGTATTAAGCGTCTCGTCGGCGGCGGTGACTTTGCGCTGAATCAATTCGCACTGCGTGACGAGTTCGTCGAGCTTACGCTTCGCGACAGCAGCGGCTTCCTCGGCCTTGGCCTGAGTTTCCTGCAGCTCTTCGATGCGGGCGTGGGTGCCTTTGAGTTCTTCCGAGAGCTTGGTGTGTTGACGGGTGACGTCAGCCCGGGCGACTTCAAACTGACGGGACTGACGCTCGGCAGCGCTAAGCTGCTCCGACAACTTGCTTGCGTCGATCCGCAGCGAGGTCACGCTTTCGCGGGCAGCATCGGCGGCATCGGTCGCGGCGGTGATCTCGGCGTCTAGTGCGGCGCGGCGGGCTTCACGCTCGGCCGACTGGGCTTCGAGCTGCTCGGCCTCGGTGCGGTGGGCGGTGCGTTTTTCGTCGGCTTCGGCGAGCTGGCGGTGGAGCTTCTCGGTCTCGGCGGCGACGACGGGCTGTTCTTTTTCCAGCGACTCGATCTGGCCGCGGAGGCTGTCGAGGCGGCTGGTGAGTTCAACCTTGATCGCGTTGGCGTCGAAGATCGACTGCTGCAACGCGGCGGTGACCTCTTCGAGGTGGGCGGCCTGGTCGGAGATGGCGGTGAGGGTGCTGTGGTCGGAGGCGATGATCGCGTCGAGTTGCGAGAGCTCGGCTTGCAGCGAAGCGAGTTCGGAGCGGCGAGAGATCAAGCCCCCCGATGCATTCGCGTTGAGCGGGCCGGCGAGGACACGGCACTGCTCGTCGAGGACTTCACCTTCCTCGGTGACGAAGCGATAACCCGAGGGCAGCGTCGCCCGGAGCATCATCGCGGTGTCGAGGTCGCGGACCACGAGGGTGCGGCCCAGGAGACGCCAAGCGACGGGGCCCATCCATTCGGGGTAGCGGACCAGATCGATGACCGGACGCAGCGCCGCCGCCACGCCATCAGCCGCTTGCGGAAGCGGGGGCAGGGGCGGCTGATCGATCGAGAGGAACGTCACGCGGCCGGCGAGGACGTCGATCGCGGCTTGGCCGGTGGCGGGGTCGCAGAGCTCGGCGAGGCGGTCTACGACCAACGCTTGCTGGTGTTCACCCAGCGCAGCTTCAACGATCGCGGCGTGCTGCACGCCGCAGTCGATCAGCTCCGCAACGAGGCCACGGACAAGGTCGAACGCAGGATCGGCGGCGTCGCGATCCTCGGGGGCTAAGCCGCAAGCGGCCTGCGAGAGCACAGCCTTCACGGGGTCCGCGATGCCTTCGAGGTTGTCTTCCATCTCCTGTAGGAGGCGACGACGCGAATCGACGTCGGCCCGCTTCTCACGCGACTCGGCGAGGCGGGCGGAGAGCTGCTTCTGCTGCTCGCCGAACTTGCCGGCGAGGTCTTTCTGTTCTTCGAGCTTGGTCTTCTCGGCATCGATCAGCGAGACCGACTCGGCGAGTTGGCGCTCGGCTTCGTCGCGCTGGGTGAGCAAACCTTCAAGCTGCTCGGCGATCTGGCCGGTGCGCTGGTCGAGTTTTTCACGGGTGCCCACGAGGGATTTCTCGAAGGCGTCGATCGAGGTGATCTCGTTGTGGAGTTTGGAGACGCTGCGGAGCAGGTCGGTTAGGCCGTTCTTCTCGTCTTCGAGGCGGGCGCGTTTTTCGTTGAGCGTGTGCTGGAGTTCGCGGTGCTCGGACTGGGCCGCTTCGAGACGCTGCTTGGCGTCGGTCTGGGCGGTGGTGAGTTCTTCGACCTGCTCGGTGTGCTGGGCGGCTTCCTCGGCGAGCTGGGTCTGACGTGCGTCGAGTTCGTTGAGACGCGACTGGTCGCGCTCGATCTGCTTCTTCACATCGGCCAGGGTCGACTCGGCGAAGGTGCGTTGCTGCTCGGCCTGTTCTTTGGCGGAGGCTTGTTGGACGCGGGCCTGGTTGAGCTGTTGGCTGCGTTGGGCGACGGCCTCGCGCTCGGTCTCGGCGTCGGACACGGCGGACTCGTGCTTGGCGAGGTCACGCTGCGCTGCGACGCGGTCGGCCTCGGCCTGTTCGAGTTGTTCCTGCACTTCGCCGAGCTGCTTCTGCAGGCGGTGATACTCCGCCAGGCTGAAGGTCAGCTGCAGGTCGCGCAGCTTCGCGGAGTGTTCCTGGAACGAGCGGGCCCGGGCGGCCTGCATCTTCACCGAACGCAGGCGCTTCTCGGTGTCTTCCAGGCGTTGACGCACGAGCGCGAGGTTCTGCTCCGTGCGGTCGAGTTTGCGGAGGGCTTCTTTCTTGCGGGCCTTGAACCGGGAGACGCCCGCGGCTTCTTCGAAGATCTGGCGACGCTCAGCGGCGTTGGCTTCGAGCATGCGGGCGACCTTGCCCTGCTCGATGATGGAGTAGGCGTCGGTGCCGATGCCGGTGTCCATGAAGAGTTCTTTGATGTCGCGGAGGCGGGCGCGTTTGTTGTTGACCAGGTATTCGCTGGTGCCGTCGCGGTAGAGCTGACGGGTCACGGCGACCTGGTCGGTGTCGAGGGGCAGGGCGCGGCGTTGTGGGGTGGTTGCGGTGGCGGTACCAGACGCTTCGCTTTGCTCAGCGTCGGCGTGGGTTTCTTCCCCACTGCCCACACCCGACTGCCCACTGCTCTCTTCTTCGATGATCGGGTTGTCGAATGTCAGCGTCACCGACGCCATACCCGCGGGCTTACGTTTGGCGCTGCCGTTGAAGATGACGTCCATCATCGCGCCGCCGCGGAGGCTCTTGGGCGATTGATCGCCGAGGACCCATTTGATGGCGTCGACGACGTTGGACTTGCCGCAGCCGTTGGGGCCGACGATGCCCACGACGGGCTCGTCGAAGGGGATCTCGGTCTTGTCGGCGAACGACTTAAAGCCGGCGAGGGTGAGTTTCGCTAGACGCATGCAGGTCGACCTCCGTGTCGGACCGGGTGCTGGTGAAGTTGATCCGGACCCGGCGGCACGCTCATCGTGTCGCGGATGGAATCCGGGGCGATACGTTTCTCCCAATTCATTATCGGGCATGATAACGAATCGAGTTCAAAACTGCTGAACCCGGTAGGGCCTGGGCCTAGACCTGGGGTTTCCCGATCCTGGGGGAACTCGCTTGTGGAAAAACACTTGCGCTCAGCGCGAGGCGGAAGTCTCCGTTGATCCGAAGCCTGGGCTCACATCAGACGCCGCACTGCTATCAGGCGAGGTTTCGGGGCGTTCGGGGCCGGGTGCGCCGCGTTCGTCGCGGGTGCGGTCGAGCAAACGGGTCAACAAGCTACGATCGACCTCCACTTCGGTATCGATCGCGCCAACTTTGGCCAATTGATAGACCGCATCGACCACTTCGCCGTAGGTAAGGTCGTAGCCGGGATCGGGGGCTTCAAGCGTCGGACGGTGGGCGAGGAGGTAAGCAAGCGTTGCAATAGTGGGATCGATCTTGTGCTGGTTGGAAACCAGCTTATTGCCCTGCTTACGGTCGTGGTATTGATAAAAGACCTCGGCGGGATCATTGGACTCAGTCCGGCGAACCATAAGCCGGTCGCCCCAAATCCGCGCCAGCGTCGGGGGGTCGAACCCCAGCCGGGGATTGAAAATCACCAGGCGCGGCGTTACTCACCTTGTTGAATGATCCCATCCGCTCCGTCCGCATCGCGGCTTACGAGTCGATGGCCCGCACGGGCAACCTATTGATCGACCGCACCAAGATGAAAGACCGCCACGGTGAGGTCAAGCTCGTGATC
>JBCCWB010000089.1:0-15003 GCA_039194345.1 Planctomycetota bacterium | reverse complement strand
GTTCGGCGGCGTGAACGCCCCGTACGTGTGGATCAAGACGCCCGAGGGGGTGAGCTCGTGGGACTTCTTCGACCAGCTGCTCAACGAAGCCCACGTCGTCGGCACCCCCGGCAGCGGCTTCGGTGCCTCGGGTGAAGGCTACTTCCGTATCAGCGCCTTCAACAGTCGGGAGAACGTCGAAGAAGCGCTCCAGCGCATCGGCGCCAAACTCGCGGTCTAAACCTTTAGACCCGGGTCATTGACCCGGGGTGCCTGTGATTACAAACTGCTTTAACCTCCCGGCCGACCGCACCCCGCGGCCTGCCGCGGCTTTATACTGCCCCTATGACCGACGACCTCGCCTTCAACCAAGAAATCGAACTCTTCCTCGCCACCTGCCGGACCGCCAGCCTCGCGACGGTCGGCTCGGATGGTCAGCCCCACGCCGCCAACCTCCAATACGCCCACGACGCCAACTGGTGCCTGCACTGGATCAGCTCGCCCGACTCCGAGCACAGCCAACACCTCGTCGACAACCCCCGCGCCGCGGTCACCATCTACGCCCACCAGGACGTTCCCGAACTCATCCACGGCCTCCAAATTCACGGCACCGTCGACCTCTCCATCTCCCACGGCCAGGAAGAATGGAACCGCGTCTGGGAGCTCTATACCGGCAAATTCGAGTTCGTGAACTCCGTCCCCCAGCTCCGCTCCGCCGCCGAGAAGCAGAGCTTCTACCGCTTCCGCCCGACCTGGCTGCGCTGGATCGACAACCGCAAGGGGTTCGGATGGAAGGTGGAGAAGATGCTGTCTGAGGTGCAATAGCGTCGCGGGTTGGCCGTTGTATGGCCATGAGATACCCGCCGGTTGCTCTGCTTGTGGTTCTGTTGGTGATGGTGTTCGCGGCGAGCCCGGCCATGTCGAAGGTGGCGGGCGTGCTCAAGATCACGCGGCTGCTCAACTACGCCGACCAGGACATCCCGTCCTACATCACGCAAGACAACACCCCGTTGCACAACCCGATCACTGATGAGGGCGCGACCCTCGGCCGTGTCTTGTTCTACGACAAACGCCTCTCGGCGGACAACTCGGTGTCGTGCGCGAGCTGCCACCAGCAGGAGCATGCGTTCTCCGACACGGCTGAGCGTAGCGAGGGGATCGATGGCCAACTCACCAACCGCCACTCGATGCGGCTCGTCAACGTCCGCTTCGGGGACGAGACCAAATTCCGCTGGGACGAGTCGGCCGACTCGCTTGAAGCGCAGATGACTTTGCCCATCAAAAACAAGGCCGAGATGGGCTTCAGTGGCGAAGACGGCGACCTCGGCATTGACGAACTCATCGAGAAGATGGAAGGCACCCGCTACTACCCCAAGCTGTTCAAGATGGCGTTTGGCGACGATCAGATCACCGAAGAGCGGATGCAATTGGCCTTGGCGCAGTTCGTCCGGAGTATCCAGTCGTTCGACTCGAAGTACGACAAGGGCCGAGCCCGCGTGGATTCTGAACTGGACGACTTCCCGAACTTCACGAGTGCGGAGAACAACGGCAAGCGGCTGTTCTTCGAGGATTACGAGTGGGTCGAGGATGAGCACACGCCGCGGCAGCGCCCGAATGCCCGCATTGCGCGAGATGACTCATACATCGTGGCCCGCCGGATCAACGGCGGGTTCAATTGTGCCGAATGTCATGTCCCGCCCGAATTCGCGATCGTGCCGGACTCGCTGAACAACGGCTTCGTCCGCCCCTCACCGCCGGGCCGAGGCAATCCCGTGGACGTGAACGTGACCCGTTCGCCCACCCTGCGTGACCTCGTCCATCCCGACGGGGATTTGAACGGCGGCATGTTCCACGCCGGTGCTGCGACGAACATCAATGCCCTCTTCGCCCACTACGACTTCCGCCAACCCAACGACGACAATTCGAACCTCGACCCCCGCATGACCAAAGACGGCCTGCCCCAATTCCTCGACGCCACCCGCCAGGAACGCCGCGACCTCATCGCCTTCCTCGAGACCCTGACCGGCAGCAATGTCTACACCGATGAGAAGTGGTCCGACCCGTTTGATGAGGAGGGGGAGTTGAGGTTGCGGCGGTGAAGTTGAACGCCAAGGGGCCAAGGGGCCAAGGTGTATGATTGAGCACCATGGCTGAGCCGATTCTGTTCTACAGCTTTAATGACGAGTATGGCGAATTTTCCAATTTCGCCCCTTATCCCATCTTATTAGGAAAGAAACGTTGGCCTACCAGCGAGCATTATTTCCAAGCGCAAAAATTCGAAGACCCAAAGGCACGCGAGAAGATTCGCAAGTCAGGTTCGCCGATGATGGCCGCAAGATTGGGGCGAGACCGTAAACAGAAACTACGACGGGATTGGGAATCTCGAAAAGTGGGTGTGATGCGTGACGCGGTGCGAGCGAAATTTACTCAGCATGCAGAGCTTGGTCAGCTACTTCTCGCTACCGGCGAGCGGAAACTCGTTGAACATACCGAGCGTGATGCGTACTGGGGCGACGGAGGTGATGGGAGCGGTAAAAATATGCTCGGCCGGATTCTGATGGATATCCGAAGAGAGCTGGCTGAATCCAGCGCGAGCCAATAAGCAAAGATCAGCACATTCTTGGCAACTTGGCAACTTGGCATTCAACCACTAATTCCGACCAAAGCGTCGAGAATCGCTTCGGCTTCACTCATCCGCCCACTCCCGCTCGTGCGGCAGGCCTGCCAGCCGTCGGCGGGGCCGACTTCGTTGAAGTTGGGGAGGAGATCACGCAGCGTTTGCAGGTTGCGTTGCACGATCGGCGAGGCCCACATGTCGGCGTTCATCGCGGGGGCGACGAGCAGTGGGGTCTTGCTGGGCAGGGCACACACGGTGAGGCTCACGAGGTCGGGCGTCAGCCCGGCGGCGAGTTTGGCGAGCATGTCGGCGGAGCAGGGGGCGATGACCATTTGGTCGCACCAGCGGGCGAGGCCGACGTGTTGGGAGTCGGGGCGGTCGTCGTGTTGCCACATGCTGGTGAGCACGGGGTGGCCGGATAGGGATTGCAGAGTCAGCGGGGTGATGAACTTGGTGGCGGCCTCGGTCATGATCACGCGGACCTCAGCCCCGGCCTGGGCGAGGCGGCTGACGAGCGTGGCGGTCTTGTACGCGGCGATCCCGCCGGTGAGGGCGACGAGGAACTTGCGGCCAGCGAGGTTGGAGGCGTCTTCGGGCATGCCACCATTGTAGAGCAACAAAAAAGCCCACCGATGATTTCACCGGTGGGCTTCGTGAGATTCGGTTTGGGGAAAGAGTTTACTCTTCGTCTTCGGCGGGCAGCTCGAGGGTGATCTTGCCTTCGACGACTTCCTGCACGGCGACTTCGAAGTCGGTGCGGCCGTTGCGTTCGACCAGCGGGCGGTCGCCGTCCATGAGCTCACGGACGCGGTGCTGAACCAGCGAGGTGAACTTGAAGCGTCCGCCGAGGGCGTTGATCACGGTGTCGTCTTTGAGAGCTTCGATCATGGGGAACTCCGGGGCCGGGGCCGGGTGGGGGTTTAGAGAATCTATGATTGTAGGCAAATCCCGGAAAACCGTCAACGGCCGCCGCGGAGCTCGATCAGGCGGTCCAGGAGCTGCTTGGCGGGGGCATTGCGGTCGGGAGTGGTGCGGAGGTCGCGGGTGAGGTCGTGGGCGGTGACCGACAGGCGGTAGACGATCTCGGGGTGGGAGGCGGGCGACATCGGTCTGAGGTTGGCCTCGTGGGCGACCGCGGCCTCGGCCAGTTGGAAGAGTTCGGCCATGTCGGCGGGGGCGAGCGTGGCGGTGGCGGGCGGGTGGAACCTCGGGGAGACGCCCGGGCCCAGAGCGGCACGGAGCGTGCGGTCGGGGGTCACGGTGTGCTGGGCGGGGCGCTGGTCGGGGGTGGGCGTTTCGCCGGGCCAGGGCTGGGACTGCACGAAGAACTCAAGGGTGAAGTCCGGCGGGTAGGCGGTTGCATCGATCACGGCCTGCCGATTGGCCGATTCACAGCCGAGCAAACCCAGCACGCCCGCGCAGAGCAGCAACGCGGCAAGCCAAGCGGGCGGAAGGGCAAAGGGGCGGCGACGGGTCATGATTCGGCATGTTAGCGGTGAAGCGTGTGAAAGTGGGTTGCCCTGCGATGCCGGGCGGGGGCGGGTAAACTCTCGGCCCTATGAAAATCAGTCTGAACTGGCTCAATGACTACCTCAGCACACCCGTCGCCCAGGACGCGGTAGACGATCTGCTGACTGGCCACGGCTTCCCGATCGAAGACACCATCGAGATCGAAGAGGGCCCGGCCAAGGGCGATGTCATGTTCGATGTTGAGGTCACCTCCAACCGTGGCGACTGCCTCAGCCACGTCGGCGTGGCCCGCGAGGTCGCGGCGGCGACCGGGGCCGAGCTTAAGCGTCCCCCGGCCGAGTTGCCGGACGCGGGCAGCGAATCGATTGAGTCGTTGACCAGTGTGGACCACAGCACCCAGCCCGAGGCCTGCCCGCTGTACACCGCCCGCGTGATCACCGGCGTGAAGGTCGGCCCGAGCCCGGATTGGCTGGTCGCCAAGCTCGAAGCGGTCGGGCTGCGCAGCGTCAACAACGTGGTGGACGTCACCAACCTCGTGCTGCTCGAACTTGGCCAGCCGCTGCACGCCTTCGACATGGGCAAGCTGGCCGGGCGGAAGGTCGTCGTCCGTGGCGCGGCCAAGGGCGAGAAGTTCAACGCGATCGATGGGACCAAGCACGAGCTGCGCGAAGGCATGCTGGTGATTGCGGATGAAGAGAAGCCCCAGGCCGTGGCGGGCGTGATGGGCGGGCTGGACTCGGAGGTCGGCGAAGAGACGACCGACATCTTGCTCGAGTCGGCGATCTTCGAGCCGCTTCAGGTCCGCAAGACCAGCCGGGCGCTCAAGCTCGCCAGTGATTCAAGCTTCCGCTTCGAGCGTGGCGTGGATCCGGTCGGCGTGGGTACAGCCAGTCGACGCGCAGCAGCTCTCATTGTCGAACTCGCGGGCGGCACGCTGGCGGAAGGCGTGATCCGCGTCGGGCCGATAGCGGACCAGGAGAATGAGCCCGCCACGCTGTCGCTGCGGGCCGAGCGTTGCCGGCAGCTGCTGGGGCTGGAACTCTCGGCCGAGCAGCAGGCGGATTATCTCAACCGCATCGGGCTCAACGCCGCGGCGGACGGCGAGACCGTCACCGCGATGATCCCGACCTTCCGGCTGGATCTCTTGCGTGAGGTGGATCTGATCGAAGAGATCGCCCGCCTCCACGGGATGGACGCGATCCCGATCAAGCCTAAGCTCGAGCTGATCGCCAAGCCGCCGCAAGCGACTGTGCAGGCGAAGCGGGCCATCGGCGACGTCATGGTCGCCCACGGCTACCACGAGACGATCACCTTCAGCTTCATCCGCCCGAAGCTCGCCAAGCCGTTCCTGCCCGAGGGGGCCGAGCCGCTGATGCTCGAAGGCGATCACAAGAAAGACGAGCCGATGCTCCGGCCGTCGGTGCTGCCGAGTTTGTTGTCGTGCCGGAAGCTGAACCAGGACGCGGGCAACCACGGCGTCCGCCTGTTTGAAACCGCTTCAACGTGGAAGGTCGTAGACGGCCAAACCGTCGAGACCGTGACACTGGCGATGCTGCGCGATGCCGAAGATGTCGATGAGGCGTTGCGCGAGCTGCGCGGCGGGATCGACGAAGTCGTCGAAGCGCTGGGCGGGGCGAAAGCTTTGGGCGCGGTCCGCGTCGAGCCCATTGAAAAAGCGGGCGAGTTCGCCGCGGCGGGTACGCTGTTTGTCGGCGATACCGCCGTGGGCGTCATGGGCTTGATTAGCGACAAGACACGCGATCGATTCGATGTGCAGACCGCTCAGGTTGCGGCGGAGCTGGACCTCGCGAAGCTGCTGGCGTTGTTCCCGCCGGTGCGTGAGGTCGGGGCGTTGCCGAAATTCCCGGGGATCGAGCGTGACTTGTCGGTGATTGTCGACGAGGGCGTGTCGTGGTCGCAGGTCGAGTCGGCTGTGGTCGCGGCGAAGCCGGAGATGATGGAAGACCTCGCCTTCATCGGCGTGTACCGCGGCAAGCCGATCGCCAAGGGCAAGAAGAGCGTGAGTCTGCGGATGGCGTTCCGTGATCCCGCCGCCACGCTGCGTCACGATCAGGTCGACCCGCAGGTCGCGGCGGTGCTCAAGTCGCTGACCGAAGCGGTCGGGGCCGAGCTGCGCGGCTGAGCTTCGGGCCGTTGCGGTAGGGTGGGCACCGCCCACCGCAGAGTTTCGAAATGCTTGGTGGTGGGCGGTGCCCACCCTACGTTGAATATTCCCGCCCAGGAGTTGCAATGGCGTCGAAGATGGAGACGGTGGTGGTCGGCTGCGGCGGCATGGCCCGCGAGTGGGTCAAGCACGCGGTGGAACTCGACACGATCGAATTGGTCGGCCTCGTTGACCTGAGCCGCGATGCGGCGGTGGCGATGGCGGACCGGTTTGAGCTATCACACGAGCTGGTATTCGACTCGCTCAAGGCTGCGGTCGAGGCGACCGGCGCGGACGCTGTGTTCGACGTGACGGTGCCGGTGGCGCACGACAAGGTGACGATTGATGCGCTGGGGTTAGGTTGTCATGTGCTGGGCGAGAAGCCGATGAGCGACACGCTGGACAAAGCCCGGGCCATGGCTGCTGCGGCACAGGCCTCGGGCAAGACCTACGCGGTGACGCAGACGCGTCGGCCTTTGGCAGGGTTCAAATCGCTCGAGAAGTTTGTTGCGGCTAAAGGCATCGGAGAACTCGCCGAGCTGCACAGCGATTTCACCATCGGCGCCCACTTCGGCGGCTTCCGCGACGCGATGGCCCATCCGCTGGTGCTGGACATGGCGATCCACACCTTCGACAACGCCCGCCAGATATCGGGGGCCGACCCGGTGAGCGTGTATTGTCACAGTTGGAATCCCAAGCACTCGTGGTACGACGGCCACGCGTGTGCCACGGCGATCTTCGAGATGACCGACGGTATCGTCTACACCTACCGCGGCTCGTGGTGTAACGAGGGCTGCGACACGACATGGGAAGCCGACTGGCGGATCGTCGGGAGTCGGGGCACGATCACTTGGGACGGGGCAGAGGCGATGAAATGCGAGGTTGTGAAGCCAGGCCAGACCGAAGGATTCATCCGCGAGAAGGCGCAGGTCGAGATTCCGCTGGTAGAGATAAAGGACGAGGGGCATGGCTATCTGATTCGCCAGTTCGCTGAGCACGTGTTGTCGGACGGGGCGGTGCCGGTGGAGTGTCCGTACGAGGACAACATCAAGAGCCTGGCGATGGTGCTTGCGGCGGTGGAGAGTGCCGACGCGGGGCGCAAGGTGGATGTGGTGAGGTAGCGTGGGCATCGCCCACCTTCGATGATCGCGAAGTCCGGTGGTGTGCGGTGCCCACCCTACTTCGCTCTGAAGTTCTGCCCCTTCGGGTCCGCCACCGCGGCGACGGCGGCGTGCACGCTTCGGGCCCCGGCCTGTTTGAGTAGCCGCGCACAGGCGTTGAGCGTAGATCCCGTGGTTTTGATGTCGTCGACGAGGATCACGTCGTATCCCGTGAGGTCGATGGGCCGCATCGCCAAGGAGCCGCGCACGTTCGCGGGGCGCTGGGAGGCCGCAACGGTGGTCTGCGGCGCGGTGTGGCGGGTGCGTTTGAGGGCTTCGAGGCAGGGATAGCCACGCACTTTGGCCAACGCCTCGGCCATCAGACGGGACTGGTTGAACCCGCGCGACCACCGCCGCATCCACGGCATCGGCACCGGGCAGACCACGACCGCCGCTTCATCCAACGGCGTGCCAATCTGCTGGGCGAGCTGCCCGCCGCACCACCGGGCCCAGCTCCACTGCTTGCCGAACTTCATGGCTTTGATCCAGTCGTCTACCGGGTCGACGTAGGCCGAGAGACGGGTAAGGCGGTGCCAGTGGATCGTCTGGTCGAGGCAGAACGGACACCCCCGGGCGGTCACCGCGCCCGGCCCGGCCGAGGCCCCACACCGCGGGCAATACCGCTCGGCAACGTCGGCAGACCAGCCCTCGGCTTGCGCCAACGCGACCGCCACCCCGCGGGGCATCACCTCGTCCAACACGCTTTTCAGGTACCCGGACACCCGTTGCATACGTCCCGTTATACTCGCCAGCCGATCATGAGCGATACCCCCGATCAAGTTTCTCGTCTGCAAGCCGTCGTCCCCGGGATCAAGCCGTTGTCGGTCTCGGCTCCGTTTGGCAACTACATCCAGCCCGAGGGCTGTACGGCCACGCTGGGCACGTTTACCGCCGAGGCGCGCCCGGGCCGGGTTAAGCAGATCATTAAGACAGTGCGCTACTACCCCCGCGTCCGCGGCTGGGTTAACAAGATCGGCTTGCGCAACCCTGGCCTCGGCTGGGTCGAGAAGAAAGTCGCCGCGGGCAAGCTCGACTTATCCGACAAGCCCGTGTCCATCCACGGCTTCGATGATGCGCAGTGGTACGACTTGGTCGATCGCCTCGCGGCGCTCAAGCCCCTGGCGATGGAGATGAACATGAGCTGCCCGAACGTCGGGCACATCGACTGGCCCGAGGATTTGTTTACGCGGGCGGTGGCGACGGGCGTGCCGGTGATCGTGAAGCTGCCTCCGGTGAATTACGAGGCGATGGCGCAGATGGCCTACGACCAGGGCGTGCGGGCGTTCCACTGCTGCAACACGCTGCCGGTCCCCGCGGGGGGGATGAGCGGGTATCCGCTTAAGCCGGTGGCGCTGCAGTGCATCCGCGCGATCCGCGACCTGCCGTGGGGCCAAGACGTGGCGATCATCGGCGGCGGGGGGATCCGCAGCGCGGCGGAGCTCGACGAATACCACGCCGCGGGGGCGGATTCGTACGCGATCGGCACGATCGTGATGAACCCGATCCTGCTGGTGAGTCACGGACGGGTGAGCCCGATCCGAGAGCGGGCCGACGCGTTGGTGGCGGCGGGGCAAGCGTGAACGCCGCCGCAGCACCTAACGGGGCGGACTTGCCACAGCGGGTCTGTATCATCGGGCCCTGCGGAGCGGGTAAGAGTACTTTGAGCTTCAAGCTGGCCGAGCAATTCAAGCTGCCGCTGTATCACATGGACCGGCTGCATTGGAAACCGGGTTGGGTCGAGTCGACGCGGGAAGAGCTGATCGAGAAGCTGAATGAAGTGACCGCCCAGCCGCGGTGGTTGATCGAAGGCAACTACAGCGGTACTTTCGACCAGCGTTTACCTTTGGCCGACGCGATTTATTTCTTAGACTTCCCGCGGCGTATCTACCGGTGGCGGGTCATTAAACGCGTATTAACCGGATACGGCAGAACGCCACCCGACAAGACGGAAGGCTGTCCCGAGCGTTTTGACATCGAATTCATTCGATATGTCTGGCGGTTTCACCGCGAAGCCCAGCCGCGTATCCTGCGCTATTTGGAAGCTCACCCAGACCTACCGGTTTTGCGTTTTGATCGCCCCTCTCAGCTGACTCAACACTTACGGTCATTGAAATCGGCTTAAACCGATTAGTTGCAGTGCGACGGGCAACGCATCACACGATTATAACCCCTTCGGCAGGATGGCCGTGGGAGGTAGCTTGTCCTAAGGCGTGGCGTTCCGCGGTGAGCCAGGCGAGTAACGCGTCGAAGTGGTGCCAACTTGTTACCGCTTCGGGATCGAATGGGGATTGGATTTTCGAAGCGAGTTCTTCAGCCATCGCGGGTAAAGCGTCGGTAGATTTCTTGTACTGATCCTTGGGCAATTCGATCCGTTTGGCTTGTGCGGCGGGGTAGACCTCGTGCCAGACGCAGTGCGGGTGATTCGCAGCAAGCCTCATGGCTCGGGCGGTGAGTCCGCCAAGGAACATCGGCGACATCGCGGCGAGTTCGCGGTCACCTCGACGGAGGTGGAAGTCGTCGAAGCCGTCGAGCTGGCGGTAGACGCCCGGCAGCGAGAGCGGGGCGTCGAGGTACACCGTGGCGGCAGGGGGCGGGGTGAGCAAAGAGACGATCATCGCATCGGCGTCTTGCTTCTTGGCCGAGGCGTGAAACGAGAGGGGCGAGTTCATTTCGAGATCGCCCTGAACCACGACCGTGGTCCCCGCGAGCTTACTACCCAGGTCAATCGCAAACGTTGGAGACATACGTGATGGTAGTAGCCACGCCGATTGAACGCTGACCCCGCTACATCAAAATACGATTCCCTACTCCCTACTCCCTACTCCCTACTCCCTACTCCCTACTCCCTCACACCCGATCCTTCGGCTGGATCGGTCGGGTCACTTTGTACGCCCGGTTGCCGCGGTGTTGGCCGAGCTGGCCGATGAACTTGCGTTTGCCCTCGACGGTCAGAGCAAGCGGGGCTGAGGCGGGCTTGTCGGTGAGGATGAGGTCGCCGACCTGGAGGTTGACTAGGTCGTTGAGGGTCATGGTGGTATTGGCCATGACGGCAGAGACATCGACTTGGGCTGAGTCGAGCGACCCGGCCATACGTTCGCGGAGCTGATTGTCGCGGGTGAGTTTCTTGTAGCTCGACCAGGACTGGCTGCTGAGCTTGTCCACGACCGGCTCGATCACCGCATACGGGATGCACAGGCTCATCGTGCCGGCCCGGCTGCCCATCTTCAGTTCGAATCCCACCACGACGACGACCTCGTTGGGCGGGACGATCTGCACCAGCGCGGGGTTGGACTCGGTTTCTTCGAGCTTGAAGTCGGCCTCGACGATGTTGGCCCAGGCCTCGTGCAACGCGGTCATCGCCCGGGCGAGGATCTGGCTGACCAGGCGGTTCTCGATCGCGGTCAGCGGGCGCTGTGGGATGAACAACTCGGCGTTGGACCCGCCCAGCAGGCGGTCGATCACGGGGTAGATGATCAGCGGGCTGATCTCGAAGCAGATGTTGCCCTCGAGCGGGGCGCAAGACAGCAGGTTGAAGCAGGTCGGGTTGGGCAGCGAGTGGGTGAACTCGCTGAAGGTCATCTGCTCGATGTTGGCGACCTTGACCTCCATGATCGTGCGGAGGAAGCCCGAGAGGGCGGCGCCGAAGTTCCGGCTGAACGCCTCGTGGAGGTTTTCCAGGGCCCGCATCTGGTCCTTGGAGACGCGTTCGGGGCGTTTGAAGTCGTAGCTGCGGATCTCGAGTTCTTCGTCGCCGGGGCGGCGGCGGGTGGAGAAGACCATCGACTCGCCAGACCCTTCCGAGGCGCTCTCCTCGGCGTCCACTGCGGCAAGCAGGGCGTCAACTTCATTCTGGTCAAGGACTTCTGCCATTTATTCGGTCTCAAATCGTCGCTGCTTGCCCTACCTGGAAGGCATCGCGCAAGCGCTGGCTCCACACGGCTTTATCGGGCAACGGGCCCTGCGGTCTGCAAATCCGGATTATTTCGGATTCGTGCAATCAAATCGGTCCCGAACGGCGTTTGTATAGGTGTGAACGGCGTGTCGCACGAAACCGAAGACCTCCAAGACCTGCTCCAAAGCGGGTTCCGCTACGCCTTGGCGTTGACCCGCCAACGGGAGGCAGCCGAGGACCTGCTCCACGAGGCGTGTTTGTCGCTGGCCAAGACGGATGGGCCTTGGAAGCGTCGGCTGCTGTTTCGGGCGATCAAGCACCGGTTCATCGACGCCTACCGCCAGCAACAACGACGCCCCCAGACGCAATCCGCGGACGAGGAGTATCAACTCGCCGACGACACCGAGGACGGGGTGCTGGCGACGCTGGTGCAGAACGATTCGGTTGAGGCGGCGCTGCGTTGCCTCAGCGATGACGAACGCGAAGCGGTCCTACTGGCCTGGGTCGAGGGGTACACCGCCCGGGAGACGGCCAAGCAACTCGGTCGACCCCGCGGCACGGTCCTCAGCCTGCTTCACCGGGCCCGCAAAAAACTCCGTGATCGGCTGGCCGATCCGAACGCACCACATCTTCAGACCTCCAGCAAAAGAAAGGCGGAGCAATGAGCCAGCATGAACGCCAATCCGATGTCCGCGACGAGGTCCGTGCCTACTACGAATCGCAGACGCTGCGTCCCGAGAAGATGGACGCGATCCTGCGCGATATCCAAGCCACATCGCCTCGCAGCGGGCGGCCGGGGGGGGCTGCCCGTGGCTTGGTTTTTGGGATGGGGTCACCCAAAGGCATCGCCCTGGCGGCGGGCTTGCTGCTGGCGCTGGTCCTGGGCGGGATCTTCGCTTGGCCCAGCGGCGAGGGGCTGACCCGCGTTGTCGCGCAGGAGATCGCGCTCAATCACAACAAGACGCTCAAGCCCGATTACGAGGCCGTGGTCTTCTCCGATCTGTCGCTCATGAGTGACAAGCTCGGCTTCACCCCGATCGAGCCCGCCTCGCTCGCCGAACGCGGCCTGAGCCTTCAAGGCGGACGCTACTGCTCGGTGCAGGGCTGCATGGCGGCGCAGCTCCGCGTGGTGGATGCCGAGGGCGGGGCCTACACGCTCTACCAAGTCAGCCCCAACGAGCGGCTGGCCCAACTCGATCCCGCGACCGCCACGGTCGACGGCGTCGATGTCGAGCTTTGGACCGAAGCGGGGCTGGTCATGGGTCTGGCCCGCTCGCGATGAACTTTTTCGACTCGTTGTTTTTCAACCTTTTTCCTGGAGATTCAAAATGAAGCAGATCAGTGCAATCGGGATGTTGGCCTTGGCGATGGTGATGGTGGGCGCGATGAGCGTGTCGACCGCGGTGGCGGGCGATGCGGCCGAGAAGAAGAGCGCCAAGGCCGAGCTGGTCGTGGTGAAGTTCCACGCGGACTGGTGTGGCTCATGCAAGGCGATGGGCGACACCTTCGAGGACCTGACCGCCAAGCTCGACAGCGCGCCGGTGTTATTTGTGAACCTCGACCAAACGACCACGCCCGGCCGTGAGCAGGCGGGTTACCTCATGAACGCCATGGGCGGCGGCGAAGTCTGGGATGAGTTCGGCGGCAAGACCGGCTTCATCCTCGTCATCAACCCCGACGACATGAGCGTCGCGGCCAAGCTCACCAAAGACATGGGCTTCAAGGACATGGTCAAGGCCATCAGCGAGGCCATGCCCTCTGCGTAAGGCAACACAGCATCGATCTCGCCCGTCGGGGTAAAACCCGGCGGTGCGTTTTAGGCGGACCTGCAACTACAACGCCGGTTGGGGGTGGCTAGGATGGGAAGACGGCTTGCCATGAAATATCACTCCCGATTCATCTTCTGCTTGTTGCTCACGCTGCTGTGGCTCAGCATTAGTCGCGCCCCCGTGTCGAGCCAATCGCTGGACCTGGGGCTGCTCGATCTCAAGAAGCCCGTGACCGCTGAAGCCGTGTTGTTGTCGGATCAAGCCCACACCGGCAGCCCGACCGCCATCGCGGTGGTGATCGACATCGCCGACACCTACCACATCAACCCCGACCCGCCGCGGAGCGGCCCCGAGTGGTTCCCCGGCCAATACCCCACGACGCTGAAGCTGATCGATCTCCTGGCCGGTGTTCAGGTCGGCGAGGTGCAGTACCCCGAGCCCAAGCCTTACGCGGTGGAATACGCCGATCAGGACATCCTGGTCTACGAGGGGCAGGTGGTGCTCTACGTGCCGCTGCTGCTGAGCCCGGAGATCGCGGCGGGGCCGTTGGATTTGAAGCTCGAGCTTGAGATCCAGGCATGTGACCCGAAAGTTTGTTTGATGCCCGAAGTGATCGAGCTGTCGGCATCGATGGAGGTGGTGCCCGTCGGGACCGAGATTGCTGAGCCGGATCAGGCCACGCAAGATTTTTTCACGGGGTTTGACCCGGCGGGGTGGTCGAAGGTTGGAGAGGCTCTCGTAGCTGAGGGCTCAGCGGACGAGACAGGCTACCAGTCGGAATCCGAGGCTTTAGTGGTAGCCGACTCTGGCGTGGCGGTGCTGCTGACGAAGTTGGCCCTAGCTCTTGGAGCAGGGTTTTTGTTGAACTTTACGCCTTGCGTGCTGCCCGTCGTTCCGCTGAAGGTTATGAGCCTCGCTCAGCACGGTGAAAGCGGCGGGGGACGACAACGAACGGTCGTGCTGGCGTTAGTGATGGCCGCGGGGATCATCGGATTCTGGTTGGCGATCGCGGCGGCGATTGTCGGGCTCAAGCAGTTCGGCGCGGTCAATCAGTTGTTTCAATACCCCGCGTTCAACCTTGCGGTGGGGGTGGTCATCGCGGTTCTGGCGGTTTCGATGCTCGGCGTATTCACGATCAACCTGCCGAGGGCGGTTTATCAGATCAACCCCACCGGCGACACGGTGACGGGCTCGTTTGGCTTCGGCATCATGACCGCGGTGTTGGCGACGCCCTGTGCTGGGCCGCTCATGGGCGGGGCGGTGTTCTGGGCGACGCAGCAGGGGGTGGGTACGGTGCTATTGGTGTTTCTGACGCTGGGACTCGGCATGGCCTTACCGTACCTCGTACTCACCCTGTTCCCTGAATTGGTAAGCAAGTTGCCACGAGCGGGTGCGGGTAGCGAGTTGCTCAAACAAACCATGGGCATCCTCATGTTGGCTGCGGCTGCGTTTTTCATCGGTGTTGGCGTGGTATCTCTGACTTCCGATGGCACAGCCGCGAATAGCAAAATGTATTGGTGGGCGGTTGGTGCGTTGGTTGCAGTTGCGGGGCTGTGGCTGTTGATCCGTGGGGTGGGCAAGGTTTGCTCGACCGCCAAAGGTCGCGGTTGGGTCGCCACGTGTGGCTTGCTGTTAATTATGTCGGGCGGATGGGTCGGCATAGAGATGTCTCAGGCCGAAGCAAAGATTGCAACTCTCGAAGGTGAAAGCGTTGGTATCCCTTGGGTTTACTACACGCCTGATCGCCTTGCCGAACAGCAGGCATTGGGGCAGGTCATCGTCTTGGATTTTACCGCCGACTGGTGTCTGAACTGCAAAGCCCTTGAGAAAGCGGTGCTTGAGAGTGAGCGGATCACAGGCATGCTCCGAGAGGACGAGGTGGTGCCGATGAAGGTCGATATCACATCAAGCCGTAACGTCGACGGCAACAACCTGCTCAAGGAAATGGGCCG
>JBCCWB010000088.1:0-15129 GCA_039194345.1 Planctomycetota bacterium | reverse complement strand
TACGCCAATCCTTTCGACACGTACATCCCGCCGGGCCCCGGGCGGCGAGGCAATCGCTATTGGTTCCAGAATATTGGAGATAATCACAAAAACCCGCTCTCTTACTCTAACCGTCCGGAGCTGGTCGACGGCAAGCCGGACGGCCATCCCCACCGTCACCGCCGATTTACCCCCGAGCTGGAAGCCGACATCGTCGTCGACTATCTGAAAAACGAGTCAGGCCAGCGCGATGCCAGCAAGCCGTTCAGCCTGATCTGGTCACCCAACCCGCCGCACAACCCCTACACCGATGTCGATCGCGACTGCGACCGTGCGGTTTACGAGGCGTTTTACGCCGACATGCCGTTGGAAGAAGCGCTCAACCGCCCGAACATCGAACCCACCAAAGACAACATCGCCGAACGGGCAGCGCGGATCTATTTCGCCCTCGTAACCAGCATTGATCAGCAAGTCGGGCGCGTGTTACAGGCCCTCGAAGAATCTGGGCAAGCCGACAACACACTGGTCGTTTTCACCTCCGACCACGGCGAATTGCTCGGTAGCCACGGGTATATGGGCAAAAACCTCATCTACGACGAGTCGTTCCTTGTGCCCTACCTCATCCGCTTCCCCGGGGTACTTGAGCCACGCGTCGATGATCTCCTGTTCGGATCTGTGGACATCATGCCCACCATGCTCAGCCTTTTGGGCCTCAGCCAATCGATCCCCAGCACGGTCCAGGGCTTTGACTATGCCAGCGGGCTGCGTGACGGCGTCTACCTCGAAGCACCTAAGCCTCAGTCGGCACTGTATCTCAACGGACGCACCAAAAAAGGTGTCCGCACCAACCGCTACACATATCTCGTGCACGAGAACGATCCGCCCGAGCTATACGACAACACCACCGATCCGTATCAGATGACGTCGATCCCGCTCGATGCGATCGAACACTCAGACCTCGACATACTTCAGAACGAACTCGGCCGCTGGCTGGTGCGGGCTATGGATGCATGGGCCGAAACAAAGAAATGCCCCGAGCTTATCCACTACCCCGTTTAGCCCAAGCGAATCGATTGCTGTAACCCCGCGCCCCACACCCTCCGAACTGACGGACGGGCCGATGGGGTCGCTTACCATGGACCCTTCGCATGCGCATCCTCTCCCTGAAAACACCCGCCCTGCTTCTCGCCATGAGCACTCTAAACGCACACGCTGACGCTTCTGCACCCGATTCGCCTGATCGGAAGATCATGGAGAGCTTCGAGGACGGCATCCCCGCACACATCCATAGCGCGGGCGGCACCCTCTCCATCGACCCCAATCGCATGAAGCACGGCACTCAATCCCTGAAATGGGATTGGCAAGGCAACGCCACCTTGGTGTACGACGGCCACCTCGGATACCGCAAACAACAGCCCATGAAAGCCGGCGACGACCCGGAAATCCTGATGTCGCGAGCCGACCCCAGCCAGGGTGTACTCGAACCGCCTCGCGCGTTTTTTGCCTGGATTTATAACGATCAACCACGTCAACAACGCCTACGCATCCAGTTCGGCCGGGGCGAGAAAGTCGATTGCGAGTTCGACTACAACTTAAACTTCAAGGGTTGGCGGACCATCGTCGTGGGGTACGACCGCGGAGACATGCGCGGCACACCCCACCCCGACATGGACCGCATGACCATCAACGCGCCCGCCACCGGTTCCGGCACATTCTTCCTCGACATGCTCGGCACGTCGGTGCCCTCCAACCCCCGCACCGTCAATGCCAATCCGCAACTCCCCGAGATCGATCGCCACCCGCGCCTGGTCGGCCAATACCCGCACCTGCTCTTTGAGTTCAGCAAGCAATCGCCGACGTTTGACCTATTTCCCCTCGATGAAGAATCACTCCGCGACATCCGCACGATCGAACAACGCGTGGAATCGATGTGGATGCCCGAATCATCACGCAATTCTTGGCAGCCCTCAAAGATCGAAGGGATCCGAAAAGCGTTCGCCAAGTTTGAAATTCGACGCGAAGGCGACGATATCTACGGCCGACCGCTGATGAATAAAAACGTGTTCGGTGACCACTTCTCTGAACTCGGCTTATCTTTAGACCAATGGCGCGAGGACGTGCAAACCTGGCGTTGGGACTTCAACGCGATGCTGCTACGCGTCGCCCGGGCCTGGCATTTCAGCCAGGATGAAGAAGTCCGCCTGGAACTGGAGCAGATGTTCATCGACCTGTTCGACTATGGCGTCGACCAGGGGTTTGCCGAGGGCGCGGGGCTTGGATGGATCCACCACTACTCCTACGTGATCCGCGAGTACGCCCCATCAATGTTTTTCATGCGGGATGTGCTAAAGAAACACGATCGGCTCGATGAAGCGATCGCCGTCTCGAAATACCTGCACGGATTTAATCGTATCTACCGCGAAGATGTGGTCTATGACGTCCCTGGCAGGGTCTCGGCCAACGCCGACGACCTGCAGGGCCTGCTCACGCAACGCCTGCTCTGCGCCTTGCTCATGGACGACTCGCCCGAAAAGCTACGCGATCTACGTCACTACAGCTCCTACCTGTCCAACATCAGCACGGGCTACACCAACGCGCTCGACGAAACCTTCAAGCCCGACGGCAGCCTGTTCCACCATGCGGGGCACGCCTTCGGCTACGGCGGACGAGCCCTGTATTCCACGGTCCGCACGCTCTACATCCTCCGTGATACGTCATTTGCCGCGTCGCCGGAGTCGGTCGCGCGGATTAAGAAATGTGTTGATTCCTATGAACAAACCCTGTTCGGCCCCACCAAGATCTCTTCGAAGGCCTTCGCGACCTGCCGCTTTAGCAACTACGAAATGCCAAAGAACTTCGCGAACATGGTCGACATGATGGAGGCTGTAGTGGGCGGCGACGTGGTCCGCGGCCAAAGCTACGAAGGCTTCCGGATGATGTCGTACAACAGCGTCGGCCTGAAGCGGAGCAAAGACCAGTGGATCACCACAGTGCGCGGCCACGGCAAGTATGTCTACCCCTACGAGAGCTGGGGAACCCACTTCTTTGCGTACCCCTTGTTCATCGCCAACGGCTACCTCGACGTGTCCTACCCCAATAGCATCGACAGCCTCACTCCCGAGAAAGGCATCTGGCACCCCGGGCTCGACTGGCGACGCTACCCAGGCACCACTGCGGTCCGCCTCGACTACGAGCAGATCAAATGCCGGCTCAACCAGGTCCGCGATGAAGGCGGCGAGTATCTTTTCAGCGACCAGCCATTCGTCGGCGGCGTCGAAACCTCGTACGGTGCAGGCGTTTTTGTGTTTCCTTTCCGCGGCCACGACAAGTACGGCCTCGAGTCGTTTACCGGCAAAAAGACGTACTTCTTCATGGACAACATGGTCGTCAGCATCGGCTCCGAGATCACAAGCGGCATCTCCGGCCACCCCGTCGAAACCACGCTGTTTCAAAACGCGATCACCGAGGGCAGCAGCCCAGTGGTTCTCAACGGGCAAGCCATAACGGCCTTCCCGCATCACGAAAGCCTCAACACCGGCCAAGCCAACTGGCTCATCGACGCACGCGGCACAGGCTTTTGGGCTCCGCCAAGCAGCGGCGGCGCCTCGTTGCAACTCAGCCTCGACGAGCAGAGCAATCCCGGGCCACACGGAGAGAAGATGACCTCGGGCCGCTTCGCTACCGCTTGGTTCAACCACGGCGAAGCACCCTCGCTCGCTGGCTACCACTTCATCATGCTCGCCGACACCGATGCCCAAGCGATGGAGCGCTTTTCTGAAGGTATGGCCTCAGACTCCCCGACCATCCAAACACTTCAAGCAGACGAAGACGCCCACGTCGTAGCGTTCCCGCATACCCAAGCCACGGCCTATGCGGTCTACGCCACCGGCGGTGGGAAGTTCGACCACGGTTTGATCAGCCAAGTCAACAAACAAGCCACTCTCATGACCAAGGTCGAGGGCCAACAGCTCCGACTCTCTCTGGCTGACCCCGACTTGAATATCTACGACGGCCAAGAAGACCGACTGCCCGACGGATCTCGCATCGAGCTTTCGGTCTACGAGCGCGAGTGGTTCTTCTGGCCCAGCCGGCCGAGTACGGTTCGGGTCACCCTCCGAGGGGAGTGGGACATCCTGAGCTTGGATCAGCCGATGGAAACCGCTTCAGTACAACCTCGAATTGTATTTGCAGATCAAGGAAAAACGATCGTTGAGTTTACTTGTCGAGATGGGTTGAGTGCTGAACTCGTGCTCGCCCCAAAAGAGTAAACCCTTCAATCGGCTCCGCTCCCCGAGAATTTTGACCATGCCGTTCATCCCCAACCCGAGCAACATGGCGATTGCAGCAAGCGTCACCACCGCCCTTCTCGGCGGACACCCCGTACACTGCACTCCGCCCCAGGCCCAAGAATCTGATATGGAATTTTTTGAAGAGCTCGCCACTTTGGATTGGCGTCCCACGTTCTTTGACCCCTGTACCGAAGACTGGAACGAGCGGTGGCTCCTTGATGGCCTGAAAGCCACGGTCACGAATGGCGCGGAAGGCATGTCGTTTTCGGCTGGGCCGGCGGAGGGTGAAGACGCCAGCCACGCGGTGCTTTGGACCAAGCCCAGCTTCGAGGGCAGCATCAAAGTCGAGTACGAATACACCCGGCTCGACGACGCCGTCTCTGCGGTCAACATCATCTACCTCCTGGCCAGCGGAAGCGGAGTGGGCTCTCACGACGAAGACATCGCCGAGTGGGCGGACGAACGCGATGTGCCAAGCATGCGGTTGTACTTCAACCACATGCACACGTACCACGTCAGCTACGCCGCCTTTAATCTGGACAACGACGACCGAAGTCAGGACTACGTCCGCGCTCGCCGCTACCTGCCCGAACGCCCTGAAGGACTCAAAGGCACCGACCTGCCCCCCGACCACTTCTCAACCGGCCTCTTCCAGACCGGCGTGCCCCATCAGATCACGCTCATCAAACACGGGCACGAGCTGATCATGCACGTCACAAACGCGGAGCAGGAGCAGACGTTCCGCTGGGACACCTCGATCTACCCCCCCATCACGGCCGGCCGCATCGGCCTCCGGCACATGTGGACCCGGTCCTCGCGGTACCAGGATTTCAAAGTCTCGGTCCTGACCGCGGACAACTAAGCCCCAGAAGCATCACGAAAGACAGGCCCCCGTTTCGCCACATCGGCAGGCGGTCGCTGTCTCACGCCTCATCCTTCCACATGACACGGAGCGGGACGCAATATCCATAAAATTTATTGAACCTCACAAAATAATATTGCATGCAACTCCGTTTGAAAATCCAATTAAAACCGATCTCACATGAACAACTCAATCGCAACTAGATTGTAAACAAATCAATTTAAGCCACTTAAATCTAATTATTATCTCCGAACATCAAAAAACACCCCCTCCCCACATAAATTTTCACTTGGCGCACCCCAACCCGCGATCTATACTGTGAGGTATAGTTTGGCGGGGCGTCCGCCATACGATTCGCGACAGACAGGCCCTATCTCATCTTCAGCCTGCACCGCTGCTTCAGGCCACCCGCGTCCACACCTGAACCCGAGACGCTCGAATCCTGGCCCAACCAAGCAGCGGCCGAATCCACGTCATGTCCATAAGGAGGAACCCATGTTTTTGAAATTCAGAACCGCATCTCATCAAGGAACACCCGCCGCTATGAAACGCATCTCATCCCGATTCGGAACCGCCGCCCTGCTCGCCGCGCTCTGCGCCGCACCCACCACCCACGCCGCCCTGATCGACTCCACCGTCGATACGTTCAGCAACGACGGCACCACCGGTGTGGTCCCGGCGGCCTACTCCGCCAGCGGCACCGTGCAACGCAACGAAACCACCTCGGCCGCTTTCACCAGCGTGCAGTCCCTGGTTAACCCCGGCAGCGACGGCGACAGCCTCGACGCCGCCAACGACGGCTACCTGCTCATCGTGCGGGACGGCAGCTCCACCTCCGGCTTCACCCGCGACCTGGGCACCATCGAAGCGGGCGACGTCGGCAAGACCATCACCATCGACTTCGACATCCTCAAGCCCGGCAACAGCGGCGTGAACTCGTTCTACATGCTGCAGCTGGTCAACCCCGACACCACCCTCGAGAGCGCCGTCGCTGAGGTTGCGGTCGGCTTCAACGACACCGGCTTGTTCTCGACCCTCACCGGCAGCAGCCTGTCGTACACCGTCGAAGCGGGCGACGTCGGCAAGACCGCCCAATTCGCCGGCCGGGCCTTCGTCAGCAGCAACCCGCAACGCCAACTGGGTATCGACGCGGTCTCCATCAGCGTGATCCCCGAACCCGGGTCCCTGGGACTCGCCGCTTGTGGCCTAGGCCTGCTGCTTGGCCGAAAGCGTCGCGAAGCCTAAGCCCTTTCCATCCAACGCTATTACCTCCAGAAATCGCGGCCCCTCGTGGGCCGCGATTTCTTGTTGCGCCCCCCCAAGAGCGAGTGCCTAGTGATTTAAACCGCCGGCCTTTTCCGTCAAGATTCTTGCAAGGCACGCCTCCCGACCTGATGCCAACCACTCGATCCAAACCCGCCTTCACGCACAGGTGCTCAAGGCGCAGAGCAGAGTAAACGCGGAAGCAGCATTCGCTCACCGATAGACATCGATCAAGCCGCCGAACCACGTAACGCGCTGCACAGCCCAACAGCCACACCCTTACCATTGCTGCGGCCAAGCCAGCCGCTCAGCCCCATGCGCGGCCGCCCGACCAAGCCTCTCACACATAAAAAAGGCGGCGCCATTGCGATGGCACCGCCGATTTCCGCCCACCCAAAATCAGCGTAAGAACTTAACGACGCAGCATCTTGGGAAGGTCCCCACCACACATGCCGCCCACCTTGTCCATGATTTCCGCCCCCGGCCTGGATTCCTGCCCGACCCATTTCTGACCTGATACATCCGAAATCAAAACGGGAGCCTCCGTCATCGCATTCCCCTGCTCGGACATCAATACAGACAAAACCTCGTCGGGATAGCGCGATAGAAACCCCACGCGAACCCCTTTTGCATCAAGCTCGGACACCGTCATCCCCGGAGCGAGTTTCACGGACCCCTCACAGCTATAGAGCGCAACATCAACCACCGAACCCGCCGGCCCCATGCCGGGATACTGAAACACCCCAGTATCGATCTCGACCGGCGCAACCGTGCCTCTGGAAGCCAGGACCAAAGCCCCAGCATTCAAATCAAACATCCACTTATCTTCAGATAACGTCGAGCCCCCCAAGGCCATCGTGAATCGGAGCCCTGCCAACAACAGAAGGACGATAGACACCACCACGATCACCGCAGGATTGTCATTAATCAGCTGTTTAATCTGCATTGCCTCACCCAAGCTTCGGGATAAATAGAAGCAGCAAGCTGGTGGCCGACGGACAAGAAGCCCGTGAGCCACCAGCCACTAAGTCGTACGTTTCTTTACCACTTACCCGCATCCCATTGCGTGGTGTATTGATTCGCAGAACTGAACGTACCATCAGACTTCCGATACGTTTCTTGCGGATCAAGATTGACTACGTGACCGTCGGCATAGGAATAGTTTGGACGGTATTCGCCATTCTCACCAACTGCATGGTGCGGAATATTGCGTTCTTGCAGATCTGCCCGAAGAGGGTGATGCGCTGTATTAAACACGGTTGCCCCGCCGTTATGCCCTAGCCCGTTTCCTGATAAGGTTCCAGCCCCGTTCAATGCAACGTTCTCGACGAATAGTAAAGTAGACGCACTTGTTAAGACATCCGTATCCCGACGACTGATATGGTTACCGGTATCTCGGTCCAGGCCACTAATTCCCACGCGGTTCGGCGAGTGATCTCCTCCTCCGGACGTCTGCCATTGCGTAACTCCGTAGGAACGGATCGCAAACTCTTCGCCTGCAGACGGGCCACCGGTCAAAGTTAACCGCTCGTATTCATCCAAAGGACAAGCATAAACCTCGGCCCCCGAAGCCAAATCGCTTGGGATGCCTTGACCAGAGAAAGCCAATCCACGCGCCGTCTGATCACCCCGCAATGATCTGCCGTCATAACCACCGATCATAAACAGGTCATCGAAACTGGTGTATACGCCGGGCAGAGAGTTACCCGGACCAGGCCGTGATGTTGGCACCACATGATATCCGTCGTAGTCGGCACGATATGTCGCCTCAGCACGCGTCAATTGCTGCAACTGCGTGGCGCATTGAAGGGTCCGAGCAGCCTTGCGGGCCCCACCAAGCGCAGGCAGCAGAATACCGATGAGCAATGCAATTATGCTGATAACCACAAGCAGCTCAATCAGCGTAAAACCATAAAAATATGCGGGTCGGACGAAACGGACTCTCGAAGATAAAGGGGAATTATTCATTTGAAAACAAGCTTTCAAAAATCAGTAGAGATGAGAGAAGAAAATCGAGACAGCCGATTCTACGGTTTCACTTACCTCGCAAAACAAAGGCAATGTGAACCTCACAGTTTAATACTACACACAGCTTGCCCCTAACGCAAGGCCTTTATCGAACATTTTTTTCCAGCCAGACACTTAATGATTAAGCAGAATCAAGGCGTATATTTTACGCAAACCATTTGACGGTCAGTTTTTGAAATCACTTACACGCCAAATTGATCCCTGCCGCGAGGGATATTTGTGTTGACGGAGATTTTTTGTGAGGTATAGTTTGATCTGTTGCTTGAGCATCTTGGAATTGCCGACCACTCGCACCGGCGGCCCCGGATCTCGATCGTTTCCCTAGGCCCCTGGGCCAACTCCCCGCTCACTCTCGGCTCTCCACATGGTCAATCACTGGGACTGGACTGTCATCGGGGTCTACTTCGCGTTCATGATCGCGATTGGCATCGCATGCAAGAGGCTCAACAGCAACAGTAGCGACTATTTCCGAGGTGGCGGGCAGATGCTGTGGTGGATGAGCGGGACCTCGATGTGCATCTCCAGCATTTCGCTGTGGACTTTTTCCGCAGCCGGGGTCCGCGTCTACGAAACAGGCTTCTATCAGGTCATCGTGTATATGGCCGCGGTCCTAGGCATCCCACCGCTGTACTTCTATTTCGCCAAGCGGTTCCGGCGGATGCGCGTTATTACCTCAGCCGATGCGGTCCGCCGACGCTATGGACGTGCCTCAGAACAAGTCTGGGTGTGGATCACCGTACCCATCAACGTCTTCTACTCCGGCGTGGGCCTACACATCATCGCGCTTTTCGTGGCGGCCGCCTTAAACATCGAGGTTCACCACACGGCCATTGGCCTTGGTGTAGTGATCACATTCATGGCAATCCTTGGCGGCGCCTGGGCCGTCTCGGCTAGCGATTTCATCCAGGGCCTGGTCACGATGGTCGTTGCCACACTGGTATGCATCAAGACCATGCTCTTGCCAGAAGTCGGCGGCCTTGGGGGGTTCGCCGACAAGCTGCCCGAGGAATTTGTGAACTTCAACCTATGGAGCCGAGAGATCATTTGGGTGCCCTGGCTTATTACCCAGGCGATCACCACAATCTTCCGTGTCGCCAACATCAACGATACGGGCTCCTATTTCTTGAAAGTAAAGAACGACCGCCACGCGCAATGGCAAGTCATCCTCTACGCCTTCACCCCCCTACTTCCGCTACTGGTCTTTCTTCCGATCATGGCATCGGCATGGGTCATCTCCGACATGGAAGCCTTATTCCCGACATTGAATCGGGCCGAGGAAGGCGCATATGTCGCCATCGCGGCCAAAGTCCTCCCCCAGGGCATGATCGGCTTGCTGGTTTGCACCATCTTCGCCGTACAGATGTCCAGCCTCGACACCGGCCTCAACAAGAGCGCGGGCTTTGTGGTGTGCAACTTCTATCGCGATATCATCCGCCCCAAAGCGTCAGAAAAGGAACTGCTCTGGGCCGGCATGATCTTCACATGCTTTTTCGGGATACTCATTATTGCGATCGCTCTACTCGTCACCTCGCAACGCGACGCAAATATTTTTGAATTTACCCTGCTGCTCGCACCCATCCTACAACTACCCATGGTCATCCCAATGATCATGGCCGTGGTCATGAAGAAGACCCCGGGCTGGAGCGCCTGGAGCAGCGCCTTGGTCGGGATCTTCATGGGCGTGGTCGTGAACCTGATCTGGCTAAACGACGATCAGAGCGTCTCAGCCTTTGCCGCCGCCATCGGACTGGAAACCCCGCTGTCTCGGATCGAGGCCGCAGACTTCCGATTCATTGTCGCCTACACCTCCGTCATTGCCAGCACTTTTATTTGGTTCGTTGCAACTCGACTGTTCTGGAACGCAACCACAGCCGAGTTCAAGCTCGAAGTCGAACGCTTCTTTACGGATATGAATATCCCGATCGGAAAGCACCCTGACGATATCACCGAGAACGCCGGGGAAGCAGATGCACTCAGCCCCGAACCGCAGCCCTATGTCGACAAACGCGACCGCGAGCAATACACACTGATCGGATGGATGACCGTTGGATACGGAGCCATCATCTTCGCGGGCATTGTGATTCCCAACGATATAAGCGACCGCCTGCTATTCGCAATCTCCGGGGGCCTCATCGTAATGATCGGCACTGCATTGCTGTGGCAGCGCCAACGCAAACGCCCGGCCGAGCCAATTCCCACCCCCCTAACCCCCACCAGCCCAGTACCCGCCGCAGCAACTTTGCGGCAGGGTGAAAGCGAGAACGTATGAAGGTTTTATTAACAGGAGCCGCCGGCTTCCTCGGCCAAAAACTCCACCTGCCGTTCCTTGAGCGAGGACACGAGGTTGTCCGCACCGACATTGTGCCGCTGACATGCCCAGAGCCATTCATCCAGGCTGATCTCGCCAACCCTGCTGCGGCAAAAGAATTGGTAAAGGACATCGATACGCTTGTTATCGCACACATGAGTCCCAAGCGAGAGACAAACCCTGCACTTGTACTCAACACGATGGGCGTAGGAACAATCAATCTATTCGAGGCTGCCCTTCAAGCAGGTATCCGTAAGGTTTGCCTGATCTCGAGCGTCGATGCAGTACGCGGCTACGCCCCGGACATGCGACGCATGCGAGACTTTGCCCCGAAAGCCAATGAGCTCTACGGGCTCGGCAAGGCGTCACAAGAACACGTGGCCGAGTACTACGCACGCAATCATGACATGGACGTTACGGTGCTACGCATCGGCTACGTCATCGACGCAGCCACTTTAACGAACAAATATGACGCGGTCGAAGATTCTTTTGCGGTCAATATGATCGACCGTCTCGACGTCGCCGAGGCCTGCGTCCGCTTCTTGCAGCGCAAGTCCTCCGGCTACGAGGTCTTCTACGTCCTAGGCATACAAAACAATGGAAAGTTCGAGGTAGAGCCGACCTGGGAGGCACTAGGCTGGAAGCCAAAATACGTCGCAGAACAACCTAAAACGCCGCCACTCAAGGTGAAAACCAAGCGCATGAAAGGCATTGCCCAGCCGGCCAGGTAATCAGGACACCAACGCCAGACATCACGCCCCCGCCTCACCAGCACTGGATCCGCGCTCGATAAGCTCTGGTGATATGAACTCCGTCGTCGGGTCGTCACCGGCTTCAAGCTGGTCAAGAATCTTCGTAACCAACTGCACGCCAACAGGCACCGACAGCCTCACACTCGTAAGTGGTGGATCCGTGTATTCACACCAAACCATGTCATTCACGCTGACCACCGCAAGATCTTTACCGATCTGAATTCCGTGCTTCTTGACCGCCGGGTAGACATGCTGAGCTTGCCGATCACCGGATAACACCATAGCCGTAGGCTTATCATCGAGCCCCAAAACACCATCAACCGCACCCGCAATCAACCCCGTATCGTGACCAACGAAACGCAGCCATTCCGGCCGCAGACTGATACCGAGCCGAACCGCCTCTTCGTGAAACGCCGTCCATCGCATATGCTCAGCACGCACCCATTTCTCTTCGTTATAGCGGTGCAGGTACGAAATGCGCTTATGCCCTTTGGCCACTAGATGCTCGAGCTGCAGGCGGATAATCTGTCGGTCGTCGATATTCACCGAAGCCGGGATCTGCCCAATCAAGTCGGGCAGCACGTGGATCACGGTATAGTTCACCTTGTCACGATTCTGCGTGTATTCCAAGTCGCTGGATTTGATCCCAAAGGTGAGAATGCGTGAATTCGTGCTGCCGATATTACCCAGCAGATCAACAAACTCATCACGGCCCGATACGGCGTGAAGCCGCACAGCGTGCCCGTGTTCAGTCAGCCCAAGGATCAGCTGACTAATGAACTCACCATAAAAACCACGCCCCCGAAGGTCTTTCGTCTGGTGCCGGTAAACAACATAAATAGGTAGTTCATGCGGCTCAGACCGGTAGCTTCCGGACTTGGGCTTCACCACGATCAAGCCTTCATCACGGAGCTTGGTGAGGATGCGCACGACAGTCGCCTGCCCCAAACTAAAGCGATCGCGGAACTCGCGGATCGAGGGCAGCCTCCCGCCCACAGGGACTGAACGGACGGTCTTACGTATTGCCTGCTCAGGATCTACAGGACGCTGCGACTCGGCACGGTCATCATTCATAATCAAGGCCAAGCATACACTCCAATCTGCATCAATTCATACTCGCCAGACTGTACTCACCAGAAATACGCCAGCCCCAAATCTTCGCCAAGAGGATTCATAGCTGGAAACTACAAACAAAGGTCTTGAACAAAAAACTGAACCTCATAGAATGAGTGATGATAATAAATTGAGTATATTGCCAAAACAAACAAATCTACACATACATTTGCAATTATTGTACTTCTGCTGTTTTTACATTCTTTTTAAAATCTGATTTTACCACTCAGTTTTGTCGGGTTCAATTTAATTGACAACTCCATCCGCTTGCTGGGTCCACCTCGATGAGTAGCCCGAAACCCACGGCTAGTGGGGGCTAGGTTTCATTAAACAGTAAGGATTCATATGTTCGAGCTTGAGTCAATGGTCTGCGGCCTGCTGACCTGCTGTGTATCGCTTACTGCGTTAGGTCAGTCGCAATGGGTCTCGAAAGGGCAGACCGGGCTTGTTTACCAGATGGATAGCCGAGGCGACCGCGTCCTCGACTACAGCGCTGCTGGATACAAAGGCGGGCTTGAGCTTCCCGATCCACTGTCACTCGTCGACACCTCGCGCATTATCGACCTCACGCCGATCAGTGGCGATAACCTCACTCAGATCCGTGCCGCGATTCAGCAAGTGTCGGAGATGTCGCAACAGACCAATGGCTACCGAGGGATCGTCCGCTTCGCGCCGGGTCAGTACAACATCTCTAACTCCGTAAGGATCGAAAGCAGCGGAGTCATCTTGTTAGGCGCGGGCGACGGGGCGAGCCCCGCCAGTAACACTATTCTCCGGTCAACATCGACTAGCGATATCGACATCATCGACGTTGGCCACCGCAACGCGTCCAACGACCTCAGTCGTGTGGGCTCGCCAACCAATATCCTCGACAAAGTCGTACCCGCTGGCGCAACCAGCCTCCGCGTGTCCAACCCTTCACGTTTCACCGCAGGCGATTGGGTCAATGTCAAGCACACTCCAACGCAGGCCTGGTTCGACGCGGTTGATGTGAATTCGCCCGAGTGGACCCCCTCGAACGATCGCTTCACAACTCAACATGAGCGGCGGATCACCCGCGTGGAAGGCGACCGCGTCTTCTTTCACGCCCCGATCTCACACAGTATCGACAGCCGGCTCGCCCAGGGCACGGTGGAGTTTTTTACCGACGACCGTGTCGACCATGTAGGCATTGCCAACATCCGTGGGACCTCGATCTATAACGCGTCCGAAACCGGCACCGCCAGCGGCAGGCCGATCTTCACCGACGAAGATCACGCTCGAACTTTCATTGCCTTCAACCACGCCGAGGAGAGCTGGGCCAAAGGCGTCACGGGACAGCACCTGATCTCGTCAGCGGTTTCGGTCGGCGTAGTCTCTCGCTCGATCACCGTGGAAGATGCCACCTATATCGACCCCGTATCGCAAGTCACAGGCGGCCGACGTTATGCCTTTAACACACAGGGCGGCCTGGTGTTGATGAGAGACCTTGAGGCCGACTCAGCCCGGCGGGCGTTCATCAATAACTCGACGTTTAACGGCTTCAACCGTGGCCCCAATGTCTTCCTTAACGGCCAAGGAACCAACTCGTTTGTTCGTAGCGGGCCTCACGCGGGCTATTCCACGGGAGCGCTATACGACAACATTAGCGACGACGGTGGCTTTGAAGCCCGAAAGGCCTCCAGCCCAAGTGTGCACGGCTGGCGTGGCGCACACACCGTGGTGTGGAATTCGGCCGCCAGTGAATTCCAGATCGCTAATCCCCCCTTTGCTCGTAACTTCTTGATCGGTAGCGAAGGCGATTTATCCAGCGGAACCACCGCAAATGGCGCCACCCTCGATTCCCACGGACAACGCATCGCCTTCAACGACCCGGACAATCCGCTCGACAGCCTTTATATCCAGCAGCTACTCGAACAACAACGAACCCCACAGATCGAAAAACGCGAGTACTGGCTTGGCGATTTTGATGAATTCGAGGTTGACGGCCCGGGCAGCGAAGACGAACTCTACGTCGATGCGGATTGGCGTAACGCGGTGGAAAATATTACCGGTTGGCGCAGCGGCATGCCTCTGGTCGGCGCAGACGACGAAGGTATTAATCGTCTCGTTCCGTTTTCTTTCCAATACGAGCTTGCATCCGACGAAGAAGTCGTTTCAGCGGTATTGACCCTTGCGACCCGCCGACTGGGCTCCCACAGCGACAACGACACCATATTCCTAGACGGCCTGAGCGACTCTCACCAAATACTATTTGGCAGCCAGCAAGCATGGGGAATGATGTTCGATAACGACATCCAAGTTGTCGCCCTCGAACTTGTCGGTGATGTGAGCTACCTGCAAGACGGCCTGCTCAATGTCCTGCTCTCCGACGACCGGCCGCTTGACTGGGCTCACTTGCAACTCAACGTCGCCCCCGCAAGCAGCATCCCCGAACCTACCAGCACCGCAGCGATTGCCACAGCGTTCATCTTCATGAGCCTCCGAAGATCTCGTTTCGCACCACGTAGTTGCAGCAAACTATACAGATAGCTTTAGCTTACTCTAGATCGTAAG
>JBCCWB010000087.1:0-15195 GCA_039194345.1 Planctomycetota bacterium | reverse complement strand
GAGTTCTCCCCTGAAGACGGCAGCCGGACCGAGCTGAACTACCTGGTCGACATCACCGCGGCGGTCATCGAGGCCGGCGCGACGACGATCAACATCCCCGACACTGTCGGCTACGCGGTCCCCGAAGAGTACGGCCATATTTTCAGCTATGTCCGTGAACAGCTGCCCATCATCGACGAGAAGGGAATCTACCTCTCCAGCCACTGCCACAACGACCTGGGCTTGGCCGTCGCCAACTCGCTGAGCGCGATGCAGAACGGCGCCCGCCAGATCGAGTGCACCATCAACGGCATCGGCGAGCGTGCGGGCAACGCGGCGCTCGAAGAGATCGTCATGGCCATGCGCACCCGCGCGGACTACTACGAGAAGTACAACACCAATATCGACATCAGCAAGCTCTACCCGACCTCGCGCATGGTCTCGACGCTGACCGGCCTGCAAGTTCAGCGCAACAAAGCGCTGGTCGGGCAGAACGCCTTCGCCCACGAGTCGGGCATCCACCAGGACGGCATGCTCAAGAACCGAAACACCTACGAAATCATGGACCCGCAGACCATCGGCGTCCCCGAGTCCAAGCTGGTCTTGGGCAAGCACTCGGGCCGACACGCGCTGGGCGATCGCATCAAACAGCTGGGCTACACCATCGACGACGACACGCTCAACCGCGTGTACGAGGCGTTCAAAGCCCTGGCCGACAAGAAAAAAGATGTTTTTGATGAAGACATCGAAGCGATGATCGACACCACGCTGGAGAGCGCTGCGCCGCTGTGGGAGCTGGTCAGCTTCCAGGTCAACAGCGGCTCGGGCGTTGCGCCCTCGGCTACGGTGGTCATGCGCGATTCCTCCGGCGAACAGCGCGAAGACACCGAGACGGGCGATGGCCCGCTCGACGCGATCTTCTCGGCCGTGCAAAAACTCACCGGCGTCTCGGTCAAACTTGAAGACTACAACACCCGCGCGGTCACCGGCGGCAAGGACGCCCAGGGCGAAGCCACCGTCCAGGTCAACCACCACGGCCGCAAGGTCCGCGGCCGCGGCGTGTCCACCGATGTCATCGAAGCGGCCACAAATGCCTACGTCGCCGCCATCAATCGCATCAAAACCGCCGAGGCCCGCAAGGTTGCCGCGACGACGATGGGTGAAGATGATCCCGACGTGAAGGCGGAATCGCCATGAGCCGTGCCGACCGGGTACGGCAGGATGCTGCGGAAGCCCCTCCGCCGGTTGCGATTCAAGTCGATGACCGCATCACGCTGCGGCTAGCGGGGGTCGACGAAGCGCCCGCGATTTTCGAACTGGTCGAACGTAACCGGCAGCACATCAGTCCGTGGATGAGCTGGTTCGCGCAGACGCAGAGCGTTGAAGATGTTGCAGAGTTTCGACGTAAATCGATCCAGAGCTATCAAGACCGGTCGGCGTTGACCCTCCAAATCTACGAGGAAGATCGAGTGATCGGCGGCATCGGCTTCTATGGCCTCGACGATCCGCACGGCTCAGCCGAACTGGGGTATTGGCTGGATGCATCGACGCAGGGCAGGGGTGTGATGACCCGCTGCGCCCAAGCCTTGCTCGACCATGCTTTCGCCGAGTACGGCCTGCACCGCGTCTACCTCACGGCCGACGCCGCCAACCGACGCAGCATCGCCGTTGCCGAGCGGCTGGGCATGCGCCGCGAGGGCGAGATGAAACAGGACGTGCACATGCCGGGCATCGGCTACCGCGACTCGGTGCTGTACGCGATTTTGGCTGAAGAATGGAAGGCGGCGCGACCATGAGTGCATTCGAACCCATGAAGATCAAGCTGCGCGATGGCCGAACCGTGTTGATCCGGACGCCGACGCTGGATGACGCACAGGGCATGCGAGACTACCTCGATGCGCTGCGCGTCGAGGCGCCGCACATCATGTTCTCGCCGCAAGACGAACTGCCGACCTTGCAACAGGAGCGTGAATTTCTGGCTTCTGGCTTTGGCCCGGATGCGCTACGGATCGTTGCAGAACACGGAGGCGAGATCGTTGCTTCGGCGAGCGTGACCCGGATGAAGATGTTCAAGACCCGGCACCGCTCGACGCTGGGCATTGGGATCCGTGCGCCGTGGCGCGGCGTCGGCTTGGGGAAGCATCTCATGCAAGAGTTGATCCGCTTCGCCCGCCGTCACCCCGAGATCGAGCAGATCGAGCTTTGTGTATTCGTGGAGAATGTCGTGGCGCACCAGCTCTACGAGAAATTGGGTTTCGAGGTGTTTGGAAAACTCACCGCAGCTGTCCGTCACGCCGACGGCCGGACCGATGATGAGTGGCTGATGCGGCTTGCGACGCCATATCCTGAACCGCCGTCACCTCGCGATTAACCCGTCGTTAACCCTGAAATACCGGATTTTATCGGCGATCACCGAACCAGCCGATATCATTTATGGTAAGAGAGAAAGACCCCCGAGCGGCCCGCGCTCACATCCAGGAGACCCCGGCTTTGACTCAAGCCCCCGCCCCCCCGGAACTCACTCCTTCCGAGCCTCAAACCCAGGACGCCCCCAAGGCTCCCGCCGGCACGCAAACCAAGCACTTCGTGCTCGACACCAACGTCCTGCTTCATAACCCCGGCAGCCTCTACATGTTTGACGACAACCACGTCGTCATCCCTTTCACCGTCCTCGAAGAACTCGACAAGTTCAAGAAGAACAACGACGACACCGGCCGCAACTGCCGGGAAGTCATCCGCCAACTCGACAAGCTCCGCGCCAAGGGCCCGCTGGCCGAGGGTGTCGAGTGGAATGGCCACGGCGGAACCGTGCGTATTGCCTTCGCGTCCAAAGAACGCCCCCAGGCATTGCGTGAAGACGCGCCCGACAACCGCATCATCTCCGTCGCGCTGCGTCTAATGGACCAGGGCAAGAACGCGGTGATGATCTCCAAAGACATCAACGTCCGCATCAAGGCCGACTCGCTTGGTTTGCCCGCCGAAGACTTTGAAGCACAAAAAGTCGACAGCGATCGCCTCTACAAAGGCTACACCGAGCTCGACGTGCCCGGCGAATTGATCGATCGCCTCTACGAAGAGAAGCAGATCGAGTTCGAAGCGCTCGAGCCGCACCTCACCATCGAATACGAAGACGGCAGCACCGCGAACATCGAAGTCCTGCCCAACCAGTTCGTCCACCTGCGCAACGCGCTGGACGATTCGCACACGGGTCTCGCCCGCCGTTTGGCGGACACCGATCACCTGATCCCGATCCACGCGCCGCGCAAGCCCGTCTTCGGCATCATGGCCCGCAACGTCCAGCAGACGATGGCGCTGGACCTCTTGCTCGACGACGACATCAAGCTCATCACCCTGCTCGGCACCGCCGGCACCGGCAAGACCCTGCTCGCGCTCGCCGCGGGGATGAACAAAGTCTTCACCGAGCAGCGCTACGACAAGCTGCTGGTCGCTCGGCCGATCATGCCCATGGGTCGCGATATCGGCTACCTGCCCGGCGACAAGGATGAAAAGCTCGGCGCTTGGATGCAGCCGATCTTCGATAACCTCGAATACCTTTTGAGCACCCGCGGTGTCGGCCAGCAGGTCGCCGACTCCAAGCCGATCGAACAGCGTATCGAGCAGTTCAAGAGCAGCGGCCAGCTGGTGCTCGAGCCGCTCACCTACATCCGCGGCCGATCGATCCCGATGCAGTTCATGATCGTCGACGAAGCCCAGAACCTCACGCCCCACGAAGTGAAGACCATCGTCTCCCGCGTCGGCGAGGGCACGAAGATCATCCTCACCGGCGACGTCGCCCAGATCGACAACCCGTATCTCGATGCGTCGTCCAACGGCATGAGCTACCTCATCGAACGCCTCAAGGGCAGCGCCCAGGTCGGCCACGTCACGCTGGCCCGCAGCGAACGCAGCGAGCTTGCGTCGCTGGCCGCGGACAAGTTGTAAACCCGGAGCTTTTGGACTGTCTGATAGACGCAACTGTTCGGCGTTGACCCGCCGGGCTATTTCACACCCTGTTCTTCCACAACACGGGATACAATCACATCGTGTCGATCAGGCCTGAAGACATCCCGGATGCGAGAGAGATGGACGCGGTGCGTGAGGCGGCCAGCGGGAAGCCGCGGCGTGGCGGTCTGCGTCGCGTGGTACGCTGGGGCGTTCGGCTTGGCGTCGGCGGTGCGCTGCTGATCGCATTGGTGGTGGCGTTCCTGCCGACGCTAATCAGCACCGGTACCGGCACGACCAAGATCGTCGAGCAGATCAATCAACAGATCCCCGGGCACGTCGAGATCGACGACATGAAACTCGCCTGGCTCAAGGGCCAGTCGCTGCAAGGCGTCCGTCTCTACGACCCCGCGGGCGACGTCGTCGGCTCGATCGATGAGGTCCGGCTCGAGGACGTGGGCCTGATCGCCTTGGCGCGGGGCACCCGTGACCTGGGCATTGTTGCCATCGAAGGCGGGGCGGTCAGCCTGATCGAAGACGAAGACGGCAGCACCAACCTCGATCGGGCGTTGGGCACCCAGTTGTTCGCCAACACAAAGTCAGAACCGATGCCACCCGGCGCGTCTCCGCCGTCCAGTGACTCCGACGCGGAACCTGCCGAGACGCCCGACCCGCAGCCCGAGCCCGCTCCGCGTGCCGATCCCAAACCTAAGCCCGAAGCTCAAGACGGCCCGGTGCTCCCCGCCGACCTGCGTTTGGCGTTTGCGGTGCGAGATATCAAGGTTAATGTCGTCGGCCCGACGCTGCCGGACGTGTTGATCGAAGTCCCCGAAGCCACGCTAACCGCCGACACCCCGGCGAATCTGGGCTTCACGCTGGACGCCACGGTTGCCCAGGGCCAAGAAAACGGCCAAGTGAAGGTTGCCGGAACCGCCAAGGATTTGTTCTACGCCGACGGCCGGTGGTCGCCCTACGCAGCCGAGTTCGATATCGAAGGTTTGGTGCAACAGGTGCCGATGTCCGCGATTGATCGCATCGCTTCGCAAGGCGAACCCCGCCTCCAGACGCTCATCGGCCCGATGCTTGATGCGCACATCTCGATGCAGGGGCCGACCGATACGCTGGACGCCTTGGTCACCGTGACCAGCGAAAACCTCAACATCCGCCAAGGCCTCATCGCCAGCAGCGAGCGCATCAACGCGTCGGATGAATCGCAATCGACCTGGGTGTTCACCCCCGAGGCGTGGACCATGCTCACCGGCGGCGAGAATGAAGAAGAGCAGGGCCCTCAGCTCGTTGAGCAGTTCGTCTTGTCGTTTGGCCTTCGCGGATTGGATGCGCCACGTAAAGGACAAAGCATCGATCTGGATGCCTTGCAGTTCTTGGCGTCGGTGTCTTTAGAGTCTGATCAAACCCTGCGTCTTGCGGTGCCCGAGCAGGGCGAGATTACGGTGCAGAACTTCACCGCGGCCCTCGGCAGCGAATCGGCAGCCAATGGGGTCTCGTTCACCCTGGACGCTGATGTCGATGCCTACGGCAGCACCGGCGAGCTGTCCGGCGTGGTCGATGTGCGTCGCGGCGAAGCGGGTTGGCAGGAGCTGGAGATCGAGTCGGTATTGCGGACGCTGCCGATGGCGGTGGTCGACGCGCTGACGGGGCAGGGGCAACGCTTGACCACCACGTTTGGTCCGACCGTCGGCATGAATCTGATGGCCAAGGCGGATGGCCAAGGCGGCTATGCGTTGACGGCGGGCTTTGATCCGGGTGCCGGTTCGCCGGGCGTGTCGCGGCTGAGCGGAACGATGACCGGGCGATACGCGGCCGACGGTGCGGTGGCGCTGAAGACCGACATCCCGATCCGTCTCACGATGACGCCCGAAGCGTTCGAGCAGTGGATGCAACCCGTGGCGGCGGCGGCGGACATGGGTGAATCGGTGGGCTTGAGCCTGCCTCAAGCCGCTGACGTGACGGCCGACCTGGACCTTGAGTTTGCCTTGGCCGACGGGCCGGGGCTGCGTTTCGATCCCGAGCGGACGCGGGCGGTGGCGGTCATCGATCTGCCCGAGACGCAGCTGGTGGATGAGTGGTATCACCGCAGCTTCCCGCTGCGCAACGGCACGGTCCGCATCGATGCGCCGGACCTTCGTGAACCCATCACCGCGAAGCTCGCGTTCGAAACCGATGCGGCAGACGGACAAACCGGCACGCTGGTCGCCGACGCCCGCCTCACCGGCGTGATGCTCGACGACGGTTATATCCAGGTCGAACGCGGCAAACTCGACGGCGAGATCGAGCTCGACCGTGTGCCCACGGTCGTGTTCGATGCGCTAAGCCGACAGCAGGGCTACGCCGTGGCCGCGTTCGGCGAGACGGTCTCAACCAACATCGATCTGAGCGATTGGAGCTTTGGCAGCGGAGGGCGGATCGAGTTCGAGTTGAGCAGCGCCAATAACTCGTTGGCGTCGTTCAGTGGCGTCGACAAGGACGGGTACTTTGTGCCCGATGCGCCGATCACGCTGTTTCTTAACCAGACGCCTGAGCTGTCGAACAAGATCCTGCGTTTCCTCAATCCGATCTTACTGCCCGCGGTCGTCTCGGCGACGGTGCCGATGGCGGTGACCATCGACGACGACACCTTGCGTCTTCCGACACGGGAGTTCGATCTGTCGAAGATCAACGCGGATGTGCGGGTGCAGATGGGCACGATCTCGATCGTGCCGAACGTTTCGCCGGTGGACAAGATTCTGCCGCAGTTGCAGACGTTGGGGCTGGTGGAGAAATCATCCATCTACGAAGCACGCGTTTCCCCGATCTCTTTGGCCATTCGAGATGGTGTTTTTGGTTACGAAGAGTTGTCGTTTGAGATCGATGATGTTGATCTAATGTTTGGCGGGACGATCAGCCTCGTCGATCAGACCGTGGATATGGGCATGACGCTCGGCGGTCGAGAGATCGATCGCGACCCGCTGCTCAAACGTTTGGTGGGGCAGGGCATCCAGATCGGCGGGACGGTGAAGCGGCCGCAGGTGAACCTCGCGTCGGTGCTCAACGCGTTCTCGCAAGAACGCCTGCCCCAAACCCTCGGCGGCATCTTGGAGAGTGTGCTCCGGAAAGAACTCGGCGGAGATGAAAATGAACCGAAACCGGCTAAGTCGACCGGGGAGCAGCCGGAGCAGGAAACGTCACCCGCGGAAGAGCCCGAGCAAGAGGAATCGCTGGAGGAAGCCCTCGGCGGATTGTTGGGCGACTTCCTGCGTCGAGAGATCGAGAAGGCGCGGGAGTAACGGGCCGTGTGACGGGTTCGCAAGGTTCGCGGAAGATCACAAGCCGTGAGGAAAGGCAAGCGATGCAGCAGGTCGTGGTCGAGCGGTTTGGCGGGGTTGAGGAGTTGCAACTGCGTGAGGTGCCCACGCCCACGCCGGGTGCGGGGCAGGTGTTGGTGAAGCTGACTTCGATCGGGATGAACCATGCCGATCTTATGGGTAGGCGGGGCGAGTACAAGCTGTCGACCGGCGACCCGCCGTATACGCCCGGGCTTGAAGGTGGGGGCGTGATCGAAGCGGTGGGTGAGGGTGTGGACGCGTCGCGCATCGGACAGCGGGTGTGTCTGGCACCGGATGCGGCCCGCTTATCCAAAGGCCGGCCCGGGACGTACAGCAGCCACTATGTGTGTGACGATGTCGAAGCGTTGCTCGCGCCGGATGAGCTGCCGGACGATCAACTTGGCGCGGTCTGGCTGCCGTATCTCACGGCGTGGGGCGCGTTGGTGTGGAAGGCGAAAGTTGCGCCGGGCCAGATCGTGGCCTGCCCCGCGGCCAGCAGCAGCACCGCGCTCGCCGCTGCGCAGATCGCCAAGCACCACGGCTGCACCACCATCGGCCTGACCACCAGCCCCGACAAAGTTGATTCGCTCGAATCGGCCTACGACCACGTCGTCGTCACCCACGAGAGCAATGACGACCAGCACGTCATGCGTCCCTGGCACCGCGACATGAAACAACACACCGGCGGCAAGGGCGTCGATGTCTTCTTTGACCCCGTGGCCGCGGGGGCTTACCTCAACACCGAGATCCGCTGCCTCACCCAGCACGGCTGCCTGATCGTCTACGGCCTGCTCGGCGTGCCCGGCACCGTGGACGTCACCCCGCTCATCCGCAAGCACGCTTCGATCGTTGGCTACGTGAACGATGAGGTGTTCAAGGCTGGCCGTGACGAAGTGATGCGAGGTGTCGAGCACCTGTTCGAGGGGTTTGCTTCGGGGGTATATCGTCAGACGCTCGCGGCCAGCTTTGCCTTGACCGAGGTTCGCGAGGCCCACGAAGCGATGCAACGCGGAGCCCACGTCGGCAAAATGGTGCTAGTCCCTTGAGACACCCGCTAAGCCGCAAGCGGCCTAGCTATGATGACACCGCAGTTTCCTACTCCCAACTCCCTACCTCCCTATTCCCTAGCTCATGCAGTACCGACGATTTGGCCGAACCGAACTCCAGATGCCCGTGATCTCCACCGGCGGCATGCGCTATCAGGACGGTTGGAAAGACAAGCCGCTGTCCGAGGTCGACCCCGAGGTCCACAAGAACATGGAGGCCACGATCGCCCGCTCGATCGAGGTCGGCATCAACCACATCGAAACCGCCCGCGGCTACGGCTGCAGCGAACGCCAGCTCGGTGTGATCCTGCCGAAGTATCCGCGCGAAAAACTCATCGTGCAGACCAAGGTCGGCCCCAACGCCGATGCCGAGCAATTCCGCGCCGATGTGCTCGACTCGCTCGAACGCTTGCAGCTCGACTACGTCGACCTGCTGGGCATCCACGGCCTGAACAACACCGAAACCACCCACTGGGCCGTGCGCGAAGGCGGCTGTCTCGCCGTGGCCAAAGAGCTGCAGAAGCAGGGCAAGGTGCGCTACATCGGATTCTCGACCCACGGCGGATGCGACGAGATCGTCGAAGCCATCCGCGGCGGCGACGCCCACGGCGGGTTCGACTATATGAACGTGCACTACTACTACATCTACCAACGCAACTGGCGAGCGATCCAGGAAGCCAATCAGCGCGACATGGGCGTGTTCATCATCAGCCCCAGCGACAAGGGCGGCAAGCTCTACGCCCCGTCGGAGAAGTTCGCCTCGCTGTGCGACCCGCTGCACCCGATCGAGTTCAACGACCTGTGGTGCCTACGGCATCCCGAGATCCACACGCTGAGCCTCGGCGCAGCCAAGCCCAGCGATTACGACCTGCACCTCAGCGCGATCGACAAGATCGATCAGACCGATGAGCTGGTACCACCCATCGAAGCCAAGCTCGAAGCGGCGATGCGTGAGATCGTCGGAGTCACCCACCCCGAGGCGATGAGCTGGACCGGCGTGCCCGAGCACCACGACGCGCCGGGCGGCCACAACCTGCCGATCATCCTCTGGCTGTACAACCTCGCTCGCGGCTGGGACATGGACGACTACGCTAAGGGTCGGATGAACCTCATGGGCAACGCCAAGCACTGGTTCCCCGGGCAGAAGGTCGCGGAGTTGGCGGACATCACCGATGCGCAGCTGCGCGAAGCGGTGCAGGCATCGCCCTTTGCGGAGCAGATCCCCGAGCTGTTGCGTGCGGGAGTGGAACGTCTGGGCGGCGAGGAAGTGAAACGGCAGAGCGCGGGGTGAATCAAATATCAAGGATTAAGAGTTGGTCGCTAAGGCAGGTGATCCACAGATTAAGACGATGAAAGGCAGGATTGAAGGCATCAAGCCAATAGCGAGGTCTACGCCTCAGCTTGCCTTGGAATCTGGCCTTCAATCGTCTTAATCTGTGGATCAAAATGTCTTATCTGTCTTCTTGAATACAGCGATGCCTTAACCCAATCCGCTCTTCAGGAAGTACTCCATCAACTCATGCCCGTGGTCGATGTGCAGGTCGCTGGCCTCGGCGTTTTCTTCGCTGAAGGTACGCTGCAGGACGCTGTGGACTTTGTGGCCCGCCATGAGGAAGGGGACCGGGGTCGGGTCGTGCTTGCGGGTGTTGACCAGGGTGTAGTGGTCGGGCAATAGCAGGATGCGCCACGGCTCTCCGGTCTCGGCTTCGCGGGCTTCGAGGGCCTGGTGGATGGGGCCGATGACGTGCTCGTCGATGGATGTGACCGAGGCGACCTTGGTCGCGGGGTCGGCGGCGTGGCCCGCCTCGTCGGGGGCTTCGACGTGGGCGCAGACGATGTCGTAGTTGTCGAGCGCCTTGATGGCGTACTCGCCCGTCGCGGCGTAGTCGTTGTCGTGGTACGAGGTTTGGCCGGGCACGTCGAGGCGGTCCCAGTCGATGAAAGTGCTGATGCCCGCGAGCAGGTCCACGGCAGTGATCATCGCGCCCTTCAAGCCAAACCGCGACTCGAACGACGGCATCGTCGGACGTTGGCCCTGGCCCCACGGCCAGAAGTGCGTCGCGGGCAGCTCGCCCATCTCGGCGCGGGTCAGGTTGATCTCGTGGTCGGCCAGGAACACTTCGCTCTCGGCGATGAGTTGTTGCAGCAGCTTGGCGTGTTCGCCGCCGACGGGCAGGTTCTTGCGAATCGGTTCGCCGGGCACGTCGTGCGGCGGGGTCGTTTCGAGCTCGCCCCAGTCACGCTGGCCGGAGCGGTCGATCATGATGTTGCGGTAGCTCACGCCGGGGTAGAGCGCCACGCCGTCGAGGTCCAGGCGCGGGGCGAACTCGGTGAGCAGACGTTTGCTTTCGGTCGAGGAGATATGCCCGGCCGAGTGGTCCTGCATCTTGCCATCGATCACCGTGACCAGGTTCACGCGGAAGATCCAGTCCGACTTGCCCATCTCGATGCCCAGCGCCGCGGCTTCGAGGGGTGCTCGGCCCTTATGGTACCTGCGCGGGTCGTAGCCCAGCAGTGACATGGTGCAGACGTCGCTGCCACAGGGCATCCCCTCGGGGGTGGTCACCGCGGTGCCCTGTCGGCCGCTCATCGCGAGCTTGTCGAGATTAGGTGTGTCGGCGGCTTCGAAGGGCGTCTGGTCGCCCAGCTCGGCGAGGCGTTCGTCGGCGGCGCCGTCGGGGATGATGAGGACGTATTTCATTGCGGTAGGCGCTAGGAGTTAGGCGCTAGGCGTTAGGAGAGACTTTCTCACCCATTGGCCCAGGCCAAGGCTTTCGGTTTATCGCGCACCAGAGTAGCGGAACCTAGCGCCTAGCGCCGAACGGCTAGCCCCTACTCCACGCCGCTCGCCCAAGCCCCTAAGCCCCCAATACCCAAGCCCCATCACAAACTGACCGGCACCCCTTCCGCCTTCCATTTCTCGATCAACAGCTTGAGCTCGTCCGCCGCGGTGCCGATGCGTTTGGCGGCGTCTTCGAGGCTGTTGTAGAGGGCGGGGTCCTGCATCACTTTGCCAAACGAGCCTTTGTCCGAGTTTGCGGTTTCGAGGAGCTTGTTGACCTGTTCGGTCATCCCCGAGACGTCGTCGGCCAACGCGATGTAGCGCTTCTCCAGGCTGGCCATAGTCTTGGCGATGTCTTCGCTGGCTTGACGGGCGTTGCTGGCGGTGGCGGTGACGTCATCGCGGAGCTGCGGGTCGTTGACCAAAGAATCGATCCCGGCGAGCACCTCGCGGAACTCGGCCAGGCGTTTGTCAACGCGGGCGATCACGGTCGTGACGTTGCCCGGCGCTTCGCCCGCTTCCACGGCGGCGAGGTCTTGCGGGTCGAGCATGCCGTTGAGCTTCTGTCCGACATCGCGCCACTCGGAACTGAGCTGATCGAAGCTGTCGGCCACGCGGGTGAGCTCACCGAAGATGCCGGCCAACGCGCCGAGGCTGCCTGGCACTACGGCGCTGCCGTCTTTCTTGAGGAAGGCTTTGGGCGGCCCGTTTTGTGAGGTCGTGATAAAGCGGATGGTCGGGCTGCCGCCGAGCAGGGGTTTTTCGATGATCGCCCGGGCGGAGACGGGGACGAGCGTGTCGTCTTCGGTGATGCGGACTTCGACGGTGACGCCGGTGCCGAGGGGCTGTTTGAAGTCAACGGTTTCGACCGAACCGATGTCGATGCCCGAGAGCTCGACCCGGCTACCGGGGTTGAGGCCCAGGGCGTCGTCGAGTTCGATGTTGACAATGTAGCCGCCCTTCATGAGGGAGGGCACGTAGCCGAAGATCAGCAGCAGGAACATCAGGCCGATGAGGGCGGCGGCGGTGGTGAGGCCGACGATGATGTTGCGGTTGCGTTCGTTCATGGGTGGCTCGCGGGAGGCGGGGCGGTGGGTTAGTCGTCGTGGAAGACCGACGGGGTGTCTTCGCCTTCGGTGTCCAGTTCGGTGGGGTCGGGTTTGGTCGGTTCGCTCTGCAGTGCGGCGGCGGGCGGGGTCGGGGTGTTCGTAGCGGGGCCTGCCGAAGCGTCGGGGCGGTCGGTCTTGCGGCGTTGGGGCGTGGGTGTGTTGATCGCTTCGCCTGCCGATTCGATGTTCGGGGCCTGGCCTTCCTCGAAGCCCATGCGGATCAGCTCGATGTCTTGCTGGTCAGCCTGGCCGCGGATGAAACGCTGCACCAACTCGCTCTTGCTGTTGCGGAACGTGCAGGGGTCGGAGTCGGCCGCGACCTGGCCGTCGTAGAGCAGCACCATGCGGTCGGCGATTTTGTTGGCCGAGTTCATGTCGTGGGTGACGACGATGCTGGTCATGCCCAACTGCTTGGTGAGCGCGAGGATGAGCTCGTTGATGACGTCGGAGCGGATCGGGTCGAGGCCGGTGGTCGGCTCGTCGTAGAGCATGACCTCGGGCTCGAGCGCGATGGCCCGGGCGAGGGCGGCGCGTTTGCGTTGTCCGCCGGACATGTCGTTGGGCATCTTGTCCTGGGTCTTGCCCAGGCCGACCATCTTGAGCAGCCGATCGACTTTCTCGGCCCGCTGGCGACGGTTTAGGTTGGTGTGTTCGACGAGGGGGAATTCGACGTTCTGCCCGACGGTCATCGAGTCAAACATCGCGCCCATCTGGAAGAGGAATCCGATGCGTTTGCGCAGCGGGACGAGCTCGCGTTCTTTGAGTTGGTCGACGCGTTGGTCGTGGAAGTAGACCTCGCCCGCGTCGGGCTGGAGCAGGCCGACGATGTGTTTGAGCGTGACGCTTTTGCCGGTGCCGGAGGGTCCGAGCAGGACCGTGGTTTCGTGGGGGCGGAAATCCAGGTCCAGGCCGTTGAGCACGGTCAGCGGGCCGAAGCGTTTGTGTACCCCGCGCATGCGGATGATGGGCTCGGCATCGGACATGGCCGCCCGCGATTCAGCGCAGCCGTCATTGGCTTCGGATTCCGGATTTCGGATTTCGGCATCCATTGCCATGACGATCCGATCGTGATTGCTTGCACTCGTCCCTTGACCGACGCTGCCCCTCAAAATGTCCCGGTGGCGAAGCCCAGTGGGTCAGTCGCCGGTGAAGAAGTCCCGCACCGCGCCGACGACCTCGTCCTGCTCTTCGCGGGTCATCTCAGGGAACATCGGCAGGGCGAGCAGTTCTTGTGAAGCTTTCTCGGCAATGGGTAGGCTGCCGGGGCCGTAGTCCAGGTCGGCAAAACACGCCAAGCGGTGAACCGCCTTGGGATAATAGACCCGGTTGCCGATGCCCAGGGCGTCCAGGTGCATCCGCAGCGGCTCCCGCCCCTCGCCCCGAACGCGGATCACGTACTGGTTGAACACGTGTTCCCGAGCCTCTGCTTCGAACGGCGTGGTCAACGCCAGCGGCTCGAGCAGCTTGTGATACCGCTTGGCCAACTCGCGACGCTTGGCGGTCCACTCTTCGAGGTGGGGCAGCTTCACCGACAGCAGCTTGGCTTGGAGCCCGTCGAGACGGAACGCGCCGCCGAGCTGCGAAACGACAAAGCCCGGCTCGATGCCGTGGACGCGCAGGGTCTTGAGTCGCTCGGCCAGGTCGTCGTCGTTGGTGAGCACGGCCCCGGCGTCGCCGAGGGCGGCGAGGTTCTTGGTGGGGTAGAAGCTCATGGTCGCGACGTCGCCGACGCTGCCGACCGGCTTGCCGTTGTACTTGGCCCCGATGGCCATGTCTGTGTCTTCGATGACCTTGATGCCGTGCTCGGCGGCGAGGGCGTTGATCCCGTCCATCCCGGCGGGCAGGCCGAAGAGGTGGGTGGGCAGGATCGCTTTGGTCTTGGAGGTGATCCGGCCGGGCAGGTGGTCGACGTCGAGGTTGTAGGTCCGCGGATCGATGTCGGCGAACACCGGCGTCGCGCCGACCCGGGCGATCGACTCGGCGATGTGCAGGTAGGCGAGCGGGGTGGTGATGACTTCGTCGCCTTCGCCGATGCCCAAGGCGAGCAGCGCGAGGATGATGGCGTCGTTGCCGCTGCTGACGCCGATGGCGTGCTTCACGCCGCAGTACGCGGCGATCTCTTTTTCAAACTCGCGGACATACGGCCCAAGGATCAGCTGACCCGACGCGGCGACTTCGATAAACGCCTCCCGCAACTGGGGCATCAGTGCCTGGTGCTGACGGGTCAGGTCGGTCAGAGGAACGGGCATGTCGGCTTTCTCGGGGCAGGCGGCGGGGTCGGCGATCCGTCCGTGGACCGCTGGCTTACAGGTGTAAGGATAATGCGGAACCCCGGCGGGAGAAAGTAAGGCCGACACGGGTGAATCATGGGTCTTGACAAAGCTTTGTGCCCCCGCGAGGCTTGATGGAGTTGGTTTCATGTTCACGCCTCCGCCGGGATGACATCGAGATGAGTGACGAGAGGTTCGATTGCCCCAACTGCGGGAAGGGCTACCGCTGGCAGACCAAGATCGCTGGCAAAATGGTGAAGTGTTCGTGCGGGCAGAAGTTCCGTGTGCCCATGACGCCGGGCGGCGCCCCCGAGCCCGAGGGCCCGCTAGTGGGCACGGGGCCGTCGGCGCCGGCGGCTCCGATTGATCCCCCCAAGCCCGATACTCCCAAGGCCAATCCCCAGCCCGAGCCTTCTGCGCCCGAGCCCAACCCGTACGAACTGGACCTGCCGGATGATGAGCCGCGCGGGCATGCCGCGCCGATTTCAGCTCGGTCGCCACAAGGTGCATCGGCCAAGAGCGGAAAGTGCCCCGCCTGCAACTCGCCGCTACGTGAGGGCGCGGTGATCTGTATGAACTGCGGTTTCAATCTCATGGAAGGCGCGAAAGTGCAGACCGTGGTTGAATCTGCGCCCGCCGAAGACACGGCTCCCGCAGCGGGCCGTGGTGGTGAAGCCGCGGCGGGGGGTGTCGCCGCGGCGGTCGGCGAAGAGCGTGTGATCGCCCGCAGCAAACTGCAGGATG
>JBCCWB010000086.1:0-15261 GCA_039194345.1 Planctomycetota bacterium | reverse complement strand
CAGCCCGATCAACGCCCCACCGACCGCCCGCTGCGACGCGGTCCGGATCGTGGCTTCCGCCTCACGCTTGGTCGGCTCGTAACCGGTGACCCCCAGTTCCAGCGTCTCAAAACGTAGCCGTATGGTTTCAACCTGTCGACGTAGAGCAGCCAATGAACCCGCGTAGCCGGGCAGTCCATCAACGCCTTCCATTAGTTCAACGCGGAGCACAAGCAACCGACCGCTGGCCGAACGCAGCAGTTCCCATTCCGGCTGACCGGCAGCGTTCGTCAACGCAGTCCAAAGATCCACGGATTGGTCGGGCGGGGTTTGCATCCGACGGGTCATCGCGTCCATCAGCGCGACGAAAACCGCAGCGCCATCCTCAATGCTCGGCCTAACCGCATCGGCTTCGTTTGCGGTTTGGATCGTGCTTTGTATTCCCTGGGCTAGGCCGGCACTCAGTAGCGCCGCGGGGGTGTCACTTTCAAGCAGCGGCTTGAGCTGTTCAATGCTTGAACTCAGCGTCTTCACGACTTCAAGCGGTAGCGTGCGGATCAGCTTCGGGCTGGACTGCGAGGGATTGAGCCCCCAGTGCACCGCGGCGATCTTGGGCTCCTCCTCCAACGATTCGCCGAGGGCGTACGCCGCTTCGGCCGCGATGTCTCCGTATTCGCCCGATTCTCCCGTATCGATCAGCACAATCGCTTCGCGGCGGCTGTCAAACAGTTCGCGGTACTCGGTGTAACGCAGCTCGCCGGGATCCGAGGGGTCAAAGAGTGATCCCAGGCCGGTCACCGACAAACGCGGAATGCCAAAACTGCCCAGGACTGCGGCCAGCAAAGCTGACGCGACAAACACCACGATGCGCCCGCGCCCTTCGGCGAGCGGTAGTCCTTTCATCCGAGTTTCCACAATCCGATTGGGCATGGGTGATCAGTCTGCGGGCTTGGGCTCAGCCGCTTTTCGGGGGCTACGGGACCTCCGCTGCGCTGCTGTCGCCCCGAACACCTCGGCCACCTCAGTCGGTCCGACCGCAAACACGCGATCCTTCCGGCTAGGCAAAATCGCCTTCATCCCCGTAAACGCCCCAAACCCAGGCAGCACCGCCTGTCGGGTTTTGAAATGGAAGCACGCCGTACGAAGCCTTGTCTTGCCGAGCCCTTCGAGGATCACCGCGGGGTGGAGGTGACCGCACAGCGTCACCGCATTGCTGACCACCTCCGGCTCGTGGGCGAACGCGACGGCTTGATCGGTTTCGTCCCGCCAAGGTCCAGATACACATTCGATATCCAGCGAAGAAGGTGGATCGCCAGCCTGACGGTCATGATTTCCGCGCACATTGATAACGCGCAAGCCGTCCCAACGGTTTCGCCAGCTGCGGAGTTGCTCGATCAAATCCTCGGTGACGCCGTTGCGGGAGTGAAAGAAATCGCCCAACACCATCAAGCGTGTTGCGGCCGTGGCCTGCAGCGCGACATCGAGTCGCTCAAGGTTGTGGCGTGTCGTGCCACGAGGCACCGGGACACCCGCACTACGGAAGTGATCCGACTTCCCGAAATGGGGGTCGGCAATGATCAAGGTCTGCCGTTCTTTCCAGACCATCGAACGGTCGGGGCGCAACCCCCACGTCTGTCCGCCCCATTCAAGCTCACTCATCGTCAGGACTCCGTTCCAATCATGGGTGCCCCCGGCACGTCTACCGGCCCGCGGCCGCCTCCAACCGCATTACCATTTTACCGACCTGATCCTGCCACGACTGGCTGGTCAGGTGTTGTTCACGCAGCCGCTCGGCCCACAGCGGAAACGCCATCGGCGTCAGCCGTTCGGTCTGGCGGGGCTCGAGCTGCATCTGGTCCAATTCCTCGAGCGCCGCGGTCAGCCGGGTGACTTCGAGTTGCTGCTCCAGCACTTCTCGTCGGGCTTGGTCGAGCAGCAGGTTGTCGGGGTCGAAATCGGTGAATACGTCGAAGAACAGTTCGGAGGACGCCTGGAGGTGGCGGTTGGTGACCTGTTGGCCGGGGTAGCCGGTCTGGATCAGCCCCGCGACGCGAGCGATGTCGCGGAAGGCCCGCCGGGCGAGCTGAGAGGTATTGAGCGCTTCGAGCAAGTGCTCCAGCAAATCGTCGCGGTGGAGGAGCCGCCGCCAATCGGCTTCTGCTAACTCAAGTTCATCGGGCGAAAGCAGTTCGATGCCGTAGTCGTTGACCGTGACCGTCACCGCCCGCGGCGCCTCACGGGTGAGGCGATGGGCGAGCAGGGTGCCGAGGCCTTCGTGGACCAGTCGCCCCTGCAGCGGATAGAGGAAGGTGTGGTGGCCATCTCGGCTGGTGGTGGTTTCGATCAGCAGCTTCCCGCTACCGGGAACAACCGACCATTGGGTTTGCAGTTCGAGCAACGGGGCGACGGCCCGCATCTCGGGTGGCAGGTCGTCGGCCGACGTGCCGCGTTGGCGTACGTCGTCCAGCCGTGCCCGGACAGCATCCGCGAGCTGCGTGCTCAGTGGGGTACGGCCGCCTTGCCAGCGCGGGACCTGAGCCTTTTTCCCCTTGGCCTTCTTAACCATGGCAACCATCGCGCGGACACGCACCAGTTGCAGCAGATGCCCGGCAAAGACGAACTTGTCGCCGGGCTTGAGGAAGCCGACAAAGCCCTCTTCGACGGTGCCAAGCTTCTTGCCGTTGGCAAACTTCACCGCGATGGCAGCGTCGGACGTGATCGTGCCAATGCCCATCCGGTGATCACGGGCGATTTTGTTCGAGGCCACGCCGAATCGGCCGTCGTCATCTTCGACCACCCGAGCGTACTGCGGGTAGACCTTGAGCGTCTCCCCACCCCGGCGAACGAAGTCGAGACACCATTCCCACTCCTGATCGGTCAGATTGCGGTAGGCATGACTCGATCGGACCTCGAGCAACATCTTGGCCGAAGTAAACCCGCCGCCCATCGCGCAAGTGACCAGATGCTGCGCTAAAACGTCCAACGGCCGGTCCAACGGCCGACGCGATTCGATCCGCCGCGCTGCCGCCGCGTCCCGTGCCGCGGCGAAGTCGATGATCTCCAAGGCATTGGTCGGCACACCGATTACCCGACTGACCTTGCCTGGCTGGTGTCCGCTGCGACCCGCACGCTGCAGCAGCCGGGCCACGCCCTTAGGTGAGGCAACCTGAATCACCTGCTCCACCGGAGAAAAGTCGACACCTAGGTCCAGGCTCGACGTGCACACACAGCACCGCAGCCCCCCTTTACGCAGCAGGTCTTCCACCGCCTGGCGTGACTTGCGATCGATCGAGCCGTGGTGCAATGCGACCTCGCCGATCCAGTCCGGGCGCTTGGCGATGATCTCGTTGAACCAGATCTCGGCTTGCGAGCGGGTGTTGGTGAACAGCAGTGTGCTACCCGCGCTATCAAGAACCTTCAGCACCTGAGGCAGCAGCGTGATACCCAGGTGACCCGCCCACGGGAAGCGGTCCATGTCGTCAGGCAGGAGTGTGGTGATCTCGATCTGCTTGTGGTCGGGGCCGTGGATGAGTCGGCCTCGGGACGCGAGGCCAGGGCCAAGCAAGGTGTCCATCGCTTCGGGGAGATTGCCGAGCGTGGCGGAGAGTCCCCAGACCGACAGGTCGGGGTTCCAGGCACGCAGCCGGGCGAGGCCGAGTTCGGTCTGCGTGCCACGTTTGGTGGACATGAGCTCGTGCCATTCGTCGACGATCACGGTCTGCAGTCCGCGGAATTTCTGGTGGGCGTCGGCATATGACAGCAGCACCGACAGGCTTTCCGGGGTGGTGACCAGCGCGCTGGGCAGCCGCTTTTTTTGTCGTGCCTTGACCGTGGCGGATACGTCGCCCGTGCGCCGCTCCACCGTCCAAGGCAACCCCAACGCCTCGATCGGCTTCTTGAGGTTTTCTTCGGTGTCGGTCGCCAGTGCCCGCAACGGCGTGATCCACAGCACGCGGATTGGTTCGGCCTGCTTGTCGCTCCAGGCACTCGGGTCGGGATGCTCTTCACACCACCGCATCAGCGACGGCAGCCAGGCCGAGTAGGTCTTGCCCATCCCCGTCGGGGCGTGGAGCAATCCCGACTCACCGGCCAACTGCGAAGACCATGTGTCGCGCTGAAACGCAAACGGCTCACCCACCGCATCACGGAACCAGGACTCAACGGGATTCATCGGGAAGTGGTCGCCCTCAACAGTGCCTGCAACGACTCCAGCGTATCCGCATCCTGAGGTTTTTTGTCGGTCCGCCACCGGTGCATGCGGGGGAAGCGGAGGGCGATGCCGGATTTGTGGCGGTCGGATTCGTTGATACCTTCGAAGACGATCTCGAAAACCAGCTCCGGCTCAACCTGCCGGAACGCGCCTTTCTTGCCGACGGTGTTGTTCTTAATGAAGCGATCAACCTTGGTGAATTCTTTGTCCGTCAGCCCCGAATACGCCTTGGTCACGGGGACTAGTTCGCTTTTTCCAGGAGTTCCTGACCACACGGCGAAGGTGTAATCGGTGAACAGAGAACTGCGTCGACCGCTGCCACGCTGGGCATAAACCATCACACAGTCCACGGTATAGGGATCCACTTTCCACTTCCACCACGCGCCCTTCACCCGGCCGGCGGCATAGGGGGCGTCGCTGCGTTTGAGCATTACCCCCTCGACCCCACGCGATCGTGATTCCTCACGTAATTCCGCGACGGCGTTCCAATCCGCGGCTTGGATCAATGGCGACAGCTTCACGCTCGGCTCACGCGGCAGCACCGATTCAAGGATCGCACGCCGTTCTCGGGTCGACAAGGTGCGAACATCCTCACCGTTGTGTTCGAGTAGGTCATAAGCCATGAACACCACCGGCACATCGGCAAACAACATCGGCTCCATCCGCTTTCGGTTAAGCCTTCGCTGCAACAGTGAGAAACCGAGCGGACGGTCGTTTTCGTAAGCCAAGACTTCACCATCGAGCACCGTGCCATCGGGCAGTGAATCACCCACCGCCCGAAGTTCCGGGAACGCTTCGGTAATAAGCTCGTCTCCGCGCGACCACACCATCGTTTGCTCACTCCGCCGGATAATCTGAGCGCGGATGCCGTCCCACTTCCACTCGGCAGTCCATTCGTGAATGTCGCCCAGTGACGATGGATCGTCTTCGAGTTGGTGGGCGAGGTAGAACGGATACGGCCGGGCATCGTCGCCATCCGACCCGGCGAGTAGATTTTCGAACGCTTCGGGGGTGGGCTCGATGGGTTTTCCGCTGAGGCGGTGCTGCATCACCGCGGCGTCGACCTCGGCAGCCTGGGCCAACGCATTGATCACGACCTTCTTCGCCGCCCCGAAACGGAAGTTGCTGGAGATCAACTTGTGAAATAGAAAGCGTTGGGTTTGATCGAAGCTCTTCCATGTCTCCGTAACCGAGATTTTCTGCTCGGCTTCGGTCATCTGGGCCAACGGTAAGATCCGGTCTCGCACCACTGCGTGGAGCGACTCGTCGTTGGCGGCGGCGGGCTCAGGCAGGACCAGCGACAGGGTTTCCGAAAGATCGCCCACGGCGCTATAGCACTCGTTGAATAGCCAAGGCTCTAGCCCCGCCGCCTCGGCCGCCCAGGCTCGCAACCGTTTGTACGGCACCGCCCGGATCAGCTTCTGCCCGGTCAACACCCGCAGTGCCCAAACTGCCTCGGCGGGCGGGGCTTGCTCGAAGTACCGTCGTAACGCCGCGGTTTTCTCCGAGGTCCGGGTCGTCGCATCGACTTCCATGAACAGGCGGGTGAATAATTTCACGCCGACCCGCTGCTTTCCGCGGACAACTCGGTGTCCGTCTGACCTTCGCTGTCGGTGTCGAGTTCGCCGACGTATCGCGTGGCAATCTCGTCCGCCTCGATCCCCTGTTCCCGCAGATAGCGGGCGACCACGGCGGTGTATCCATGCGTCGCGCCGACGCTCTCGCAGCCCGTAGCCTCGATCGTCTCCAGCAGCCCAGGCCAATCCACGTGGTCCGACAACACAAAGCCCCGATCCACACCGCGACGCCGTCGATTGCCACGCACCGCCATCCAGCCGGAGGCGAAGGCCAATGACGCAGGCGAAAACTTCTTCAGCCAAGGTGTTCCCAGCACCGATGGCGGCGCTACGACCAAGCCCTTGCCTTTCACAAGTTTTCGACTCTCCGCGGTTGAGGTTGTCACATCGGGAAGCTCCACGCCCGCCGCGCGATAGACCTCGCAGAACCGCTTAACCGAGCCGTGCACGACGACGTCACCAAGCGAACGGTCGACCAGTGACAACACCCGCTGCGCCTTGCCCAACGCATAAGCAAAGACCACACTGGTTCTTCCCGCCTCCTGATTGCCTCGCCACCACGCGTTGATTTGCTCGGCGATCTCGACTTCGGGCCGCCACTTGTAGATCGGCAGACCGAAGGTGCACTCGGTGATCAGCCGATGGCAATCGATCGGTTCGAAGGGATCGCAGGTCTTGTCCGGCTGCGTCTTGTAATCACCGGTGACCACCTCGACCCGCCCGCCGTGTTCGACGCGGACCTGGGCCGAGCCAAGCAGATGGCCCGCGGGATGGAGGCTGACCCCGACGCTGTTGATGTGGGTGGATTGTCCGTAGGCGAGTCCTTCGATCCGAGCGCCGCTGTGGACGCGGGGCCGAAGGACCTCGACACCGATAGCCGAGCACAGGTAACGCTGGCTGCCTGGCGTGGCGTGGTCGGAATGGGCGTGGGTCACCACCGCGCGGTCCACCGGCCGCCAGGGGTCCACGTAGAAATCACCCGCTTCGCAGTACAACCCGCGTTCGGTCGGACGGATCAGCCGGTCATCGCGTTCCACCATCCGCTACCCCCGCATCACCAAGGCCAACATCCAGACCGCCAGCCCACCGCGGAGCGACCATCCTGCTGTGCGCATCCAATTGGTACCGACCAGCAGACGATGGGCTTTGCGATCAAAACCCTTGGCTAGCTTGACGTGTTGCGGTACCGACAAACAAAACGTCACGGCCCACACAAACAACACCAAGCCCACCCCCGTCCAAGGCATCCATCGGGGCAGAGCCAATCCGGATGCCACAGCAGGCTTAACGAATACAAGCCCGATCGCCGACGCGAGCTCCACCACCATCACCGGTAAAACGATCGGCGTGATGGCCCGTGTATGCCGGCCTTCATAAGCTGCGAAACGTTCCTCGCCCACGCCATCAAACAGGGGGTAATGCACCCGCTGCACCATCCAGATCAGCCCCACCATGTACAGCGTGGCCGCGGTGTGCGTTAGGAGAATCGCCTCGAACATGAAACCCAATCTTAAGAGACAGCGACGGGTTCTTGAACAAAGAAACGCGTAGCCGGGTCACCACCGTCGGCAAAAAGCTCGGCCATCCGCCGATGGCGGCATTCAAAGAGTTTCCGCAGATCACGCCGAACCATCGCCGCATCCACCAGCCTCGCCAACGGCCCGCCGGGAGGGCGATAGTGGATAACGTCAGTGGTCAACGTACCGCCGTCCTGCGGCTCAAAGGTATGCAGATGGGAGAAATGGGCATAGGGGCCAGCGGCCTGGGTGTCGACAAACCGGCGAGGGTATTCCACCTCGGTAATGTGGGTCCGCCAGAAGACCCCGACTCCATGCAGCCGCAGACGGTATTCGTATTCCACCCCCGGAGCGATCGCAGGCGGCGACTCATTGAGGCCTAGATTGAGGATGTCGAACTGCATGAATGACGGAATGACGTGGTTCATGTGCCTACAATCCGCCACGAACGCCCATATGGTCTGGGCGTCGGCGGGCAGCCACTGGCGGGCATGCATGACGTAGTCACGACCGTCTCGCTCGAAGCTGATCTCACCGGCCTCGATCGCGGCATCTTGCGGAATCATGTCAGCACCGCCTTCGCGGATGTCTGTGGACGGTTGCGATAGGCCGCCCAGAGGATCAAGCTAAACGGTACCCACCAGATGAGGTCGTTGGTTGGGATCGTCCAGCCAAACGCTGGCGACAATTCGCCGCGGATCAGTGCCCCATCGACGTAACCAATCGGCCCCATGATCTTGCCCAGCAGACCCACCAATACGATTGGCCAGTGGCGTAGCGGGTTAATCGCCGCGATGGCATAGCCGATGCCGTAAACCCCGACAATCATTCCGACACATTGCCAAATCGCTGGGTGGCGTGGGGGCTCCATCCCCACCAGCGTGAAGAAGTGCTGGGGGTACAAGACCACCCAAGCCCCCCAGATCAGGTTGTAGCCTGCTGCAACGAACAGTACCCAGGACATCCATGGTGAGGGTTGGACTTCATGTGTGTCGCGAATCTGCATCAAACAACAGTAGGCGGTCCGTCGGGTGGGGGCAGCCGTTGGCATATACTTTCGCAAGTAAGCTTTCATTTCCTTGCCGGGAGTCCCGTGATGCGAAAACCCCTCTTTGAAGTCGTAACGAGTCTGGCCGTTTTGGTGTTCTTCGCGGGGTGGTCCGGGAATGCCCCAGGTGCGGTCGCGGAGCTCCAGCCGGCCGAGCCGATCGCGGAGGAGAATGCCGAGGGGGACGTCGAAGCTGCCCCAGCGGTTATCGCCGAAAACCCGGGCGTGGTGTTGACGCTGGCACCCTCGAACTTCAACCTCAACCGATCCATCAGCTTCGACGACAAGGGGATGCCGCAGCACCGCAACGATCAGCTTTCGATCAACTTCTACTGCTTCTACGACACCCCCTCCAAGCCGCTGGCCTACCGCGACATGGAAATCACTTCGGTCATCACCTCGGCAGGTGAAGAACTGAGCATCGACCCGAATCGACACAACCGCCGCCATCAACAAATCCACGCCAACCGCCAGCGCAACGGCAAACCCTACTTCGACCTGTATGTGAATCTGCCCGCACCGACGCAACACGCCGAGGAAATCACAGAGTTGCGAGGCAAGCTCAAGATGGAGCTTTCCAAAGGCCCCGAGCGTGTGCTCCGGCTTGCCCCGGTGTCGAAATACGTGGGCAAAAATTTCCGGATCACCGACATGGATGATTCGCCGATGTCGATCCGCTGGATCGAGGCACAGGACAATCAGCCCGCCATGATCGAATGGACCTACGCCCGTTCGATCGAGTCGCTTGTCCAGGAAACCAAGTTTTACCGACGCAACGGTGTCGAGTTCGAGCCCAATCGTCGCGGCGGCAGCGGCAATAACAACACGCGCAGCCAACGCTTCGCCGTGGGCCCCGCCGAGGACGTGATCATGGTGGTCACACTGTTCCGTCAAACGCGTACGGTTGAGGTCCCCTTCGTGGCACGGAACTTACCCCTACCGATTGCCGAGCCGCAAGGCCCGCGTTTTGACCTGGCGGTCGCCACCGAGCCGGTGGGTGGGGCAATCGAACTCGCCCCCGGCGAAGCGGCAGAGCCGGCAGGCCCCGGAGTGCCAGGCGATAACGACCTGCCCATCATCATTATCGAGTAACCAGTTCACTGCCCCTTCACCGCATCGAGCGCGGCCAAGGCGGAATCGCGGGCCTGTTTGTGGTCGACGATCGGGTACGGATAAGTCTCGCCGAGTGTGATCCCCGCCGCGGCGAGCTGCATCGGCGGAGCCTCCCAAGGCTTGTGCAACACCCGGTCCGGCAACGAAGCGATCTCGGGCACCCACTGCCGGACATACGCGCCATCCTTATCAAACTTCTCGCCCTGCAAAATCGGATTAAAAATCCGGAAGTATGGCGCCGCGTCCGCCCCGCAGCCGCCCGCCCACTGCCAGCCCAGCGTGTTATTCGCCAAGTCAGCATCGACCAGCGTGTCCCAGAACCACTCGGCCCCTTGTTCCCACGAGATCAGCAGGTCTTTGACGAGAAACGACGCCACGATCATCCGCACCCGGTTGTGCATCCACCCAGTTGCGTACAGCTCACGCATGCCCGCGTCGATGATCGGATAGCCCGTCTGGCCCCGCTGCCACTGCTTGAGATGCTCCGCATCGTGTTTCCAGGGGAAGTTGGCGTATTTCTTTTGTAGCGGTTCACGCGGCGTCTCGGGGAAGTGGTAGAGCACGTGGTAGGCGAACTCTCGCCACCCCAGTTCCTGCACGAAGTGTTCGCACTGCTTGAGCTCGTCCTTGGAAAGGTTGCGTCGGCCGTCGGCCATGTATTTACGGGCGGCGTGGTAACACTGCCGCGGGCTGATCTCGCCGTGAACCAGGTGAGGCGAGAGCTTGGAGGTCCCGGGCTTGGCGGGGAAGTTGCGGTCATCTTTGTATTGGCGGATCGCGTCGTCGAGGAACTTGCCGAGCTTCTGCTGCGCGGCGGCCTCACCCGGTGTAAAAGCTTTGGCCAGGCCGTCCTTCCAGTCGCGCGAGGCCTCGAGCCCCAGGGCATCGAGTTCGACCGAGATCGGCCACTGCGTGGGCGAAGGAATGGCATCGAGCGCATCGCGCGGCAGATCGGGAGCCGGCTGATTTTTCGCGTTCCGCCAGAAGGGCGAAAAAACTTTGTACGGGCCCCCGCCACCCGTTTCGATCTCCCAGGGCTCGTAAAGCAGATGACTGTTGAAGCTCTCCGCTGCAATCGAGCACTCATCTCGTAGCCAACGTTTGATCTTCTGGTCACGCTCGATCGAAGCCGGTTCATAGCGGCGATTCCAGAGCACCGCATCGGCGGATGTTTCGGCAATTAAGTTTTCAAGAACGTCTTGGCTATGCCCCTCACGCAGCACCAAGCGTGAGCCTAGAGCTTGCAGCGACTCATCCAGAGACTTCAAGGAGTGATGCAGCCACCATCGCCGCGCGCCACCTGCGGCCCAGCCGCCCTCTTCATCGGGTGACCAGATGTACACCGGCACCACCACGCCGCCTTGCTCGTTTGCACGTTCCACCGCCGCCAATAGCGCGGGGTTATCCGCGAGTCGAAGATCTTGTCGAAACCAGACGATGATGGCCGGGGCTTGATTCATGCCTGTTCATAGGCGGCTAAGGTCGCCCAAGCAACTCGCGGAGTGCTTGTTCGAGGCGGGGCTGGCGGAAGGTGAAGCCCGAGCCCGCCAGACGCATCGGCTCAACCCGTTGGCTGGCAAGCAGCGCCTCGTCGGCCATGTCGCCAAATGCCGCTCGCATCGCAAAACACGGCGCGGGAAAGATCGTGGGCCGACGCAGCACCCGGCCCAGCGTCTTGGTGAACTCGCGATTGGTCACCGGCTCCGGGGCCACCAGATTTACCGGCCCGCTCATCTTCCGGTCGAAAATCGCGTGCATCATCGCCCGGATGTGGTCGTCCTGGGTGATCCAGCTCATGTACTGATCGCCACCGCCCAGTCGCCCTCCGAGCCCTATCTTGAAGATCGGCAGCATCTTCTTTAGCGCCCCGCCGCGCGGGTGGAGCACGATACCGGTGCGAAGATGCACCACCCGGATGCCGATGTCCGTGGCGGTTTGTGTCGCGGCTTCCCACTCTCGGCCAACATCGGCCAAGAAGCCTTCTCCCGCGGCTGAATCTTCGGTGAGCACGGAATCGCCTCGATTCCCGTAGAAACCGATCGCCGAGCCGCTGAGCATGACCCTGGGCCGGGCCTCCTGGGGCATGCGTGACAGCTGCTCGCATAGCAGACGGGTGCGATCGACTCGGCTGCGTTGTATACGGCTACGCACCTCATCATTCCAACGCTGGGCGATCGGCTCCCCCGCCAGGTGAACCAACACATCCGCACCTGCGATCGCGTCTAGGTCAAACGTCAACCCGTCGCGACGCGCCACGGGGCGTGGGCTGTGTCCGCCCGTGCTGAGGAACGCCGACAACGCCCGGCCCAGCATCCCCGACGCGCCGGTGATCGCCACCGTCAGGCTCCGACCGCGTGTGAAGTGCTGGTGATCAACCATGTCCGCGACCAGGGTCGCGTGGCGGTGGTCGAACATCTTCTTGATCTGCTTACGGATGAACAACGCGTACGCCAGACTTCCCAACGGGCCGAACGGCGGCGTCAGCTCGATCGAGTCACGCATCACGCACCGCTGAGGGTTGCCGTCGAGGGTTGGCTCGACACGGTGGGTGTGGACCCATTTCGAAAAGGGACCAGACACCTGTCGATCTTTGAATTGCAGGCCCGCAATGAAGTCTTCGTGTTCCGCCACCCATTTGCGGGGCCAAGGCGCGACGACCCGGAGCGTGACACGCTCGCCGTCGCGTATGCCCCCGAACTCAAGCACCTTGGTGTTGTCCCAAGGTGGAGTGAGTCGCTCAAACGCTCCGGGCCGCGTGTGCCATGCGAACACCTCGTGCTGCGGCGCAGGGATTTCCGTGACTTTTTCGAATCGGCGTTTGAACATGGACCGTATGGTAGGCCCAAAGAGGTTGGGCTTCACGATCGAACCAAGCGCAAAGCGCTGCGTATACTTCAATCATGGATGCGATTGCGATGGCGCAACCCGAACTCCCGACTAGCGTCTCGCAGAGGCGTCTGGTGCCTGAGGTGATGGACGACCCCGAGCTCGACCCGGTGCTGCACGAAGCGGCGCTCCGCGGGCTGGGACGGATCAACCGGATATCTCGATCGGCCGCCATGCTGTGGCCCGCCATTGAGAAGGCCGCGGCGAGAACACCCGGACGGGAGTTGCGTGTATTGGACCTCGCGTGCGGGGGTGGCGACGTGCTCATCCAACTCGCCCAGAGCGCTGCCCGTAAGAAAATTCAGGTGGAGTTTTCTGGCGCGGATGTCAGCCCGGTCGCCTTGGAGTTTGCCGCGGCTCAGGCCGAGAAGGCAAGGGTTGGAATTAATTGGCTACAGATCGACGTCTTCGAAGAATCCCTCCCGGATTCTTTTGATCTGTGTATGAATAGCCTTTTCATGCACCACCTCACTGCGGAGCAAGCTGTGGCGGTGTTTGGCAAGATGAAAGCCGCCTCGTCAACTGTGCTCATCAACGACTTGAGGCGTGGCCCAGTGGCCCACGCGATCACGGTCGCGGGGACCCGTCTGCTGTCACGCAGCCCCGTGGTCCACGTGGACGGCCCACGTTCGGTTCGTGCCGCATGGACCCCGAAGGAACTGCTGGCGCTCGCTCACGCCGCGGGCTTGGAAGACGCGAAGGTACAGCACCGCTTCCCGTGGCGGATGCTGATGGAATGGACCGCTTCCGAGCCTGGTGACGGAGGGGTGTCGTGAGCGAAACATGTGTAGACGCCATGGTGATCGGGGCGGGGCCTGCCGGTGCGCTAGCGGCGCGAGGATTGGCCCTGCAAGGCCACACGGTATTGCTGGTCGACAAGCAGTCGTTTCCGCGCCCCAAAGTTTGCGGGTGTTGTCTGAATCAATACGCGATCACCTCGCTGGAGCGGGTTGGCCTAACGGGCCTTGTCGAGCAACTCGGCGGACGGCCGTTGGAATGGCTGCAGATGATCGCGGGCAGCCGATCGGCAAATATCCCTCTGCCCCGTGGCGTATCACTTTCGCGTGCAGCGTTGGATGGAGCGTTGATTGAGGCCGCGCAGTCGGCGGGCGCAGAATTTATCGACAGCGTGTCCGCCAAAGTGCAGACGCTTGGCGGCAACGCCGAGGAAGGCCACCGGGTGTCACTGGGCTCGGGTGAAACAGTGGTAACGCGTGTGCTCGTCATCGCCGACGGCTTGGGGGGATCGAGCCTCTCGGCGATTGAGGGCTACGAAGTCGAGACCGCCCCCGCATCACGCATCGGCCTGGGCGGCGTGACCCGTTCGCCCGTCACCCAAACCATGATCTCCCGCGGCACCATCGCGATGGCCTGTGGCCAAGACGGCTACCTCGGCGTCGTCGAACTCGAAGACGGCCGACTCGACTTCGCTGCCGCGATCGATGCCACGGCCATCAAGCAAGCGGGAGGAATTTCAAACGCAGCGATGAAACTGGCCGAACAGGCTGGGCTTGCCACTACCGATTGGCCGATAGATCACGTCGAACGCTGGCGGGCGACACCGGCATTAACGCGAAAACGCAAGCGTATCACGGGACCGGGCCTCTTCGTTGTTGGAGATGCGGCGGGCTACGTCGAGCCGTTCACCGGCGAAGGCATGGCCTGGGCGATCGCGGGCGGCAGTTCGGTGAGCGAAGTTGCGTCCGACGCGGTGCAGTGTTGGGACACCTCTCAAGAAGTGAGATGGAACGAGCGTCACCGCGACCGTATCCGTAACCGTCAAGTGGGCTGCAAGCTGGTGGCGGCGACGCTGCGTCAGCCGTGGCTGACCCGCGGGGTGGTGAGATCGCTGTCCGCCTGGCCGGGCATCGCCAACCCTTTGATCCGGCGTATCACCGCTCCCGCCTCGCCCGGCAGCAGCACACCAGCCACTTACCCGCGGGAAGGATCATTCGCATGAGTCTTTTGATCCAAGGCCTAGGCACCGCCCAACCGCCGCACGCGCTCGAACAAGAAGCCATGGCCGCCTCAGCGCTGCCCTGCTCCTGCAGCAACGAACGCCAGCGGAAACTCCTGCCCACGCTCTACCGCCGTGCCCACGTGGAACGCCGCCACAGCGTCGTCGTCAACGCCAACAACGGCCACGCCAAGCTGCCCGTCCACGACCGGATGCTGGCGTTCTACCCACCGGCCACCGATCCCGACGACCGCGGCCCTTCGCTGTCGGATCGCATGCGGCGCTACCCCGAGGAAGCCCTGCCGTTAGCGCTCGAAGCCTGCCGTGCTGCACTGGATGACGCGGACGTCGCTCCCGAGCAGATCGGTCAACTCGTGGTCGTTTCGTGCACCGGCTTCTCCGCTCCCGGCGTAGATATCGGCTTGATCGATGCTCTGGGCTTGCCGCCCACGGTCGGCCGAACGATGGTGGGGTTCATGGGGTGCCATGGCGCGATGAACGGACTGCGCGTCGCCCGCAGCCTCGGCGATGCGATCACCGCACCGGATCAACACGTATTGATGTGCTGCGTCGAACTGTGCACGCTGCACTTCCAATACGGCTGGGACCCGCAGAAAGTCGTCGCCAACGCGCTATTCGCCGATGGCGCCGCCGCGGTAGTCGGAAAGCCCGATGGAAATGCAGATCGAGACATCGCTTCAAGCCTGCCACGTGTCGCCGCCCACGGCAGCTGCTTATTGCCCGATTCGCGGGACCTGATGACGTGGATAATCCGCGACCACGGCTTCGAGATGACGCTGTCCCCCAAGGTGCCGGACTTAATCCATCAGCATCTACGTAGTTGGATCAAGCCCTGGCTGGCGGAGCAAGGACTCTCGGTGGATGAAATTCAGGGCTGGGCGATCCACCCCGGCGGCCCACGGGTGATTAGAGCGGTCGAGGAATCCCTCGGTCTTCCCGAGGGGGCGGGCGAT
>JBCCWB010000085.1:0-15329 GCA_039194345.1 Planctomycetota bacterium | reverse complement strand
GACTGAAGCGGAGTTCAAGAATCGAATCCTCAACGAGACATTCATTAAGACTGTTGATTATCATCACGAAATCACGTCGACGAATGATCGTGCCCAGGGATTAATTCAAGTGGGTGAGGTTTTCTCCCCCGCTTTAATTTTTGCAGAGCGGCAAACAGCGGGCCGAGGCCGAGGCACAAACCGATGGCTGGCAGGTGATGGTTCACTCACGTTCTCAGTTATTCTTAACTCCGACGAATCATCAATTGATAATGAGCAGATCAGCATCCTTCCATTAATTCTTGCCGGGTTGGTTCTCAGCTCTTTCATACCACCCTCCTCCGATGTTTGGCATTCCTTGAACTTGATAGTCCTGAGTCTTTGGGCCTTGGGTACTGGTTTCGGAGCATGGGCGGGTTGGATGTATGGCATCAAGGCTCGGGGTAAGCAATTTGCTTACGGTTACGATCGATCACTTTGCCGAAGATGCGGCTATAGCTTAAGAGGCTTGCAAGGAACGGAATGCCCCGAATGTGGTTTGGTGATCCGTCCTGCCCAGCACCGTCACCTAACGAAAGCTGTGGACAAGATTGACGTTTGATTCCGTACTGTCGTATTTTCAACGCATAGCCGCCTATTATTTTCCATGAAGTTTTCCTACTCCGAATTCGACGGCCAGGGCTTCCTCAGCCCAGACCAGCTCTTCGCGCAGCCCAACGTGATGAACTTCATCCTGCAGTACGGAGAGCAGGCGCTCGATGCGATGCAGCATCTCGAAGAACCGGACGAGCAGGAATACATCCAGGCGATGATCGATGCCGGGCTGCTCGAGGAATACGAGGACGAAGACGGCAACACTCGGCTGCGGCTTACGCCGCGCATGCTGAAGGGGTTCCAGCACCAGTCGCTCATGGAGATCTTCAGCGAACTGAAGAAGGGTTCACGGGACGGCCACCAGACCCGGCACCGGGGGAGAACGACCGAGCGGGCCGACGGCACCAAGGCCTACGAGTTTGGCGATCCGATCAGCGAACTCGAGCTCGGCCAGACGCTGCGCAACGCCATCGCCCGGCAGACCGCCGAGCGGGCTAAGGCGGGGCAGTCGTCGGGTGGGGCTTCGCTGCCGATCCAGATCAACCACGGCGACTTCGAGTTGCACATGACCGAGGGCTCGGCCGATTGCGCGACGGTGATGCTGATCGACCTTTCGGGCTCGATGATGCGTTACGGCCGATTTATCCAAGCCAAGCGGATCGCGCTAGGGATGCAGGAACTGATTCGTGCCCGGTTCCCGCAGGACACGTTGGAATACGTCGGGTTTTATTCGTTGGCGGATCGGTTGCAGGAGCGTGACATCCCGTTGGTGATGCCCAAGCCGGTGTCGATCCGCGACTACGAGGTCCGCATACGCGTTCCGCTGGACCAAGCCCGGGCGAATGCTGAGAAGATCCCGCAACACTTCACCAATCTCCAGCTTGGGCTGCGCACGGCCCGCCATATGCTCGCCCGCAGCGGTGCTGCCAACAAGCAGATTTTTGTGATTACCGATGGCCAGCCCACGGCCCACGTCGCGAGCCCTGGGTCAAACAGCCCGGAAGGCGGCATCGATGAAGAGATGCTCTATCTGCTCTACCCGCCGACTGAGCAGACCAGCAACATCACGCTGCAAGAAGCTCTCAAATGTCAGCAGATGGGCATCCGCATCGCGACGTTCGCTCTCATCGAAGACTACTGGGGCATGGACTGGGTTGGCTTCGTCGATCAGCTCACCCGCCTCACGCGCGGCTTGGCGTATTACTGCACTAGCGAAAACCTCAGCTCGACGGTGATCGAGAGCTACCTCACCGGCAAGAAAACCAAGTCGTTCATCCATTGATCGCGCGGGTTGCCGGTAAGATGCCGGGCATGCAAGAACCCAAAATGATCAACATCGAAATCTTCCCCTGCGGCGACTTCCAGACCAACTGTTTTGTTGTGTCGCGCCCGAGCGGGGCCGCGTGGTTGGTCGATGTCGGGCAGCGGCCCGGAGAGATGCTCGATCATGTCGAAGCCGCGGGGCTGAAGGTTGAGAAGATCATCCTGACCCACGCCCACGCCGACCACATCGCCGGGGTGGCCGAGGCTTTGCAAAGCTTCCCCGACACCCCGCTGCTCATCCACGAATCCGAACGCGACTTCCCCGGCGACGCCTCGAAGAACCTTTCGCTGTACATCAGCCAACCCGTCGTCGCCCCCGACCCGACGGATGTACTCATCCACGGCCAAACCCTGCAACTCGACGGCGTCACGTTTGAAATCCGCCACACCCCGGGCCACAGCCCCGGCGGCATCACGCTCTATCAACCGGACATCGCCACCGCGATCGTGGGCGATACCTTGTTTGCCCAGTCCATCGGTCGATTTGACTTCCCAACGTCCGACGGCCCACTGTTGATTAAGTCCATCCATGAACAGTTGCTTACCCTCCCGGATGGCACGCGTGTGTTGCCCGGCCACGGCCCGGAAACCACCATCGGGCGGGAACGCGTAAGCAACCCGTATCTCCGCGAGACCGATCTGGTTTGATGGGTGATTCAGTGGACATGTGAGGCCGCTAACGCATCCACCCACGCCCGTAGTCGCGGCTCGATGTCAGCGAAGTCGTCCCGCAGAAACGAGGTATGCCGCCCCTCGGGGTAGACCACCAACTCGACTTTGTCGGAGTTGGCTTCGCGTAGCTTTTCTGCGCCTTCCAGAGGTGTGGCTTGGTCTTGGGCACCTTGCAGTATGAGTACGGGAACCTCGACGCGGCTGATCTGATACAGCGCGTTGTTGGTGGCCATGTCGGTGCCGGTGCGTTCTTCGATTTTGCGTTGGGCGTCTTCGATGGCTTGCTGGTTCACCGCCCAATTGAGGTAGAAAAACCACGAGATCGGGCGGAACTGCCTGGCAAACGCCCGGACGCCCGGCAACATGCTTGGGCGGATGTCCGCCAACGGAGCGAGGCCGATGACGCGTTGGATACGCGGATCGCGTGCTGCGAGCTGGATGGCCACTCCTCCCCCGTAAGAGTGGCCGATCACCCCAACGGGAAGAGGGGGTTGATCGCCGTCGGCTTCGAGGTGATCGAGCAGAGCAGATAGGTCTTCGACTTCACGGAAGCCTGACGTGACAAACTCCCCGGTGCTGTCCCCGTGGCCTCGCATGTCGGGCAATATCACCCGGCAGCCTGCATCAGCGAGTGTAGCGCTGAGATGCCAGAGCGTGTCGGTGGTCCGCACCTGGCTGGCCCAGCCGTGGAGGACCAGTACGGTTGCGCGTGGCGCAGTTGCCTGCTTTGCGGGACCGCGCTCGGTGCGGACGACGCCTTTCCCGGGCCGGTGCTTGGAATCTACATAGCGCCAGCCGGGGGTTGGAGCGGGCGTGGGGGGATCGATCTGTTCCGGAATAAAAGTGACTTTCGCGGGGCCGGGTTCCATCACCCAGTACGCCAAGCTGATTGGAGGAGGTCCGGGCACCTCCAGTTCCTCGGCCCCGTCATAGATCGCGGGGACCGGGCGCTCGGGGTCGATGGATTCGCGACCGCCGTTGGGCGCGTTGGTAAAGGCGATGGCGATTGCGCTGGATACGCAGCCCGTTGAACCCAACAGACAAATCAGTAAAGCAAAACCGCTCAGCAAACGCGAAGACTTCAAAGGCATGCGTAAGCGTAGGCGGTTAAATTCTGAGGTGCACGATACGGCCCAAGATCGCAGCAGCAAAGCTGCTTTAGTCCAGCCGGAACTCGGCCGAGATCGGGCGGTGGTCCGAGCCGGAGGTGAGCGCCTTCGAACGGATGACCGTGGCCGAGTCTTCAACGTAACGCTCAGCCATCGCGGGGGTGACGAGGATGTAGTCGAAGGTGGCGGGGGGGTAGCGGCCGCTACCGGGGATGGTCACCCGTTCTTTGTCGGACAGGTCCGCGTGGACATCGGTGAGCAGCGGCTCATCGCCGGGTTCGGCTTCGAGCAGGTGGGCGATGGCGGGCCAGGGACGGGGCTGCTCCGGGCGGGTCTCGTAGTTCGAGTTGAAGTCCCCGCCGAGCACCGCGAGGAAGCCGGGGTCTTTCTCGACTTCTTCGCGGATGATGTTTTTCAGGGCGATCGCTTCCGCGGTGCGGTAAAGGCGAGAGTTGGGATCGTCCGGGCCGTCGCGATTGCTTTTCAGGTGAACCGAGAACACTTCGATCGGGCGGTCGAGACCGGCGTCGATGGTGATACGCATCAGGTCACGGGCAAACTTCCACTCACGCCCGGGGGCCTTGGGATTGGTCAGGGTCATAAAGCGATAGCTTCGCAACTCTTTAATCGGGAAACGGCTGATCACGCCGAGGTTGATACCGCGTCCGGAGTTGGTGCGTTGAGCGGCGATGTACTCGTAGCCTTCATTCGGCAGAAACTCATCAACCACGGCTTGTAGCAGGTGCTCGTTTTCCAGTTCCTGAAAAACCACGACGTCGGCGTCGAGTTTTTTGAGCGATGCCGCAATGGCCTGGATTTCGCGGCGGGGCTTGACCTTGACCCCCTCATCCCCGGTGTAGGGATCGTCAAAGACGTCGAAAAAGTTTTCGACGTTGTAGGCGCCGATGGTGATCGTGTCCGCAAGGGTTTTGGGCTGTGGCCCCCACCCCATGAACACGGCAAGCATCCCCAGAGCCAACAGTTTCAACGGACTACGCATCAAGAGCCTTCCAAAGCAATTACGGTGAGGTCAAACAGTCACAGCCTCCCCGGGCTCAGGCCGACTCCTAAGCATAGCACCGGAGTGTGAGTATCGCTTTAATCGATACCAACACGCGGGATAGGTTGTGGCTTAGTGTTGAGCCAAGTTCCCCAGAGCGAGAGCTGCAGCAGGCTAAACAGACGATGGGTGTGATCGGCCTGTTCTTGGGTGTGCTCCTCGAACAATCGGCGTGACTCAGTGGCATCAATGCCCAGCGCGTCGAGTTGCCCGTCGAATAAGCGGTCGTGCAGGTCATCTCGCATGCGGGTGCGTAACCAGTCCCCCATGGGCACGGCGAAACCACGCTTGGGTCGCTGGATGATCGACGCGGGCAGGTACTTGGCCGCGAGTTGTCTCAGCAACGCTTTGGGGGCACCGCCGGGCATTAGCACCTTGGTCGGCAGGTGCCCCGCAAGGTCGCAGACCTGGGTATCGAGCATCGGGCAGCGGACCTCTAAAGCCACGGCCATCGACGCGCGATCCACTTTCCGCAATAACTCGAAGGGCAGGTAGTGTTCAAAGTCCCAACGCATCGCCGCATGAGCGACGTCTTCCCAAGGTTGCCAGTTGGGCAACGCCGCACCGTTTTGATTGGGCTCGACTTCGTGGATTAGCCCGGGTATCAGCGACTGGATGTCGGTGTTCGTAAACAGGTGGATCATCGACTGGTATTGCGCTGCAGGTTGTTTGCCCGCACGGGCGGCATCCACCAGCCGACCGAGACGGGCACGCCTGGATTTAGCGTGGCCCTGGAGTACGCCTCGCGGGATGGCTTTGACCCAGTTTTGGTTGCGAGCGAGCAGACGCATGGCGCGGTAGCGGTCGTACCCGCCGAACAGTTCATCGCCGCCATCGCCCGAGAGCGCCGCTTTGCAGTGGGGGCGTGCGGTTTTGCACAGCCAGTGGGTTGGCAGCAGCGAACTGTCGGCCGTCGGCTCCCCCGTCACCGCCATCATACGTTCGAGGTCGGCCATCGCGTCGCTGATCTCGCACTGCAACACCGTGTGCTCGGCTCCGACGTGCTTGGCGACCTCGATAGCGTGGGGGGTTTCGTCGTAGAGCGCATCGGGCATGGCCACGCTAAATGTCCGTAGCCGACCCGCTCCTAGTCTGTTGAGACGTCGCTGCCCGATCGCCGCGATGACCGACGAATCGATGCCACCCGAGAGGAAACAACCCAACGGCACATCCGCTTCGAGGCGTTTCTCCACCGCCTCGGTCAGCACCTCGTCCAACGCGTCGACCGCGCCCAGCGACGTCGAGTGTTTGCTGATCGGCGGGGGGCGCCAGTAGCGGCGGACCTGGACCTCACCGTCCTGCTCGATCCGCATGAAGTGGCCCGCGGGGAGCTCGTTGACGCCGTCGATCATCGACTGGCCGAAGGTGTAGCCCAGCCGCAAGTAATTCAGCAGGGCTTTGCGGTTGACCCGGGCCCGTTCGCCCGGCGGCATGCTGGCGGTAATCGTACCCACCAAACTGGCGAAACTCAGTTCTCGCTGGTCGTCGGAATACCGGATGTAAAGCGGCTTCATTCCTGTGCGGTCGCGGGCCATAAACACACGGCGGTCTTCTTCGTCCCAGATGACGAAGGCGAACATGCCGTGAAGGTGCTTGGGCAGGTTCTCCCCCCATTGGCGGTAGCCGTAGAGCAGGACCTCGGTGTCGGAATGGGTCGAGGCGAAGACGTGACCGCGTTTCTCGAGCTTCTTGCGGAGTTCTTTGTGGTTGTAGATCTCGCCGTTGAACACCAGGTGCAGCGGCCCGGAGGAGCCGCGTCGCGGGATGGCGTGGCGGTCGCCGTCCATGGACTGGCTAGCGGCGAGATGCATGGGCTGCTGGCCCGAAAGCAGGTCGATGATCGATAGCCGTGCGTGGACCAGAGCACATCGGCCGTGCTCGGTGATGCCGTCGCCGTCGGGCCCACGGTGTTTGAGGTGCGCAAGCATCGACTTCAGGCGATCCTGAGGGATCGGCTGGTCGTCGAAACGCACAATGCCCGCGATTCCGCACATGAGAGAGGCCTGTCGTCGTCCGTGAGCACGGCCTTTGAGCTAAGCGAGAGTTTACGCCGTGGGTGCCTTAACGGGAAGCTGGATACGTAGATTCAATTCTTTCAGCTGCTCGTCGTCAACCGGCGAGGGCGCTTCGGTCATCAGGTCAGCACCGTTCTGGGTCTTGGGGAAGGCGATGACGTCGCGGATGTTGGACGTGCCGACCAGTTGCATGACTGTTCGGTCGAGGCCGAAGGCGAGGCCGCCGTGCGGCGGAGCGCCGTAGTTCAGCGCGTCGAGCAGGAAGCCGAACTTGGCCTTGGCTTCTTCTTCGTCGATGCCCAGGAGCTTGAAGACTTTCGACTGCACATCGGGCCGGTGGATACGGATCGAGCCGCCGCCCATCTCGCTGCCGTTGAGCACCAGGTCGTAGGCCTTGGACTTGATCGAGGCGATGGTGTCGTGGTCGTCCGAGTCGAGCTTGTCGAGGTCTTCGTCATTGGGGGCGGTGAAGGGGTGGTGCAGGCTGTCCCAGCGCTTCTTGTCCTCGCTCCACTCGACCATCGGGAAGTCGACGACCCACAGCCATTCGGCCTGCTTGGGATCGATCATCTCGAGGTCGTGAGCGAGTTTGACGCGGAGCTCGCCGAGAACGCGGTGGACCGTGGCGGGTTTGGGGTCGACGCCGAAGCAGATCAGGTCGCCGTCCTCAGCACCCATGCGCTCAACCAGCGGCTCGGCGATGGGCATCAGGAACTTGGCGACGCCGGTGGCGATCGTGCCGCCCTCGACCTTGCAAATCGGCAGGCCGCCCGCGCCGAACTGCTTGACCCACTCGGCCAGGGCGTCGGTTTCCTTGCGGGTCATCTTCGCGCCGCCGGGCACGCGGATCGCTTTGACGATGCCGCCTTTTTCAACCGCGCCGCTGAACACTTTGAATTCGGTCTGCGTGGCGAGGTCCGACACATCGATCAGCTTCATATCGAAACGCAGGTCGGGTCGGTCGCTGCCGTAGTCGTTCATTGCGTCGGCATACGTCATCCGCTTGATCGGGCTCGGGATGTCGATGTCGAGTACATCTTTCCAGATGCGACGCATCAGCCCCTCGTTGACGCTCATCACGTCTTCCTGCTCGACGAACGCCATCTCCATGTCGACCTGGGTGAACTCGGCCTGGCGGTCGGCACGGGGGTCTTCGTCGCGGAAGCAGCGGGCGATCTGGATGTACTTCTCGATGCCGCCGACCATCAGGATCTGCTTGAAGAGCTGCGGGCTCTGCGGCAGGGCGTAGAACTCGCCTTCTTGCAGACGCGACGGAACGAGGAAGTCGCGGGCGCCCTCAGGCGTGCTGCGGCAGAGGAACGGGGTCTCGACTTCGTAGAAGCCCTGCTCGTCGAAGTAGTCGCGGGTGATTTTGGTCACGCGGTGGCGGGTCTTGAGGATGTGCTGCATCGCGGGGCGGCGCAGGTCGACGTAGCGGTAGCGCAGCCGGGTCTCTTCGCCGACCTTCTCGGCCTCGTCGGGGATGAAGGGCGGGTTTTCGGCGTCGTTGAGCACGATCGCCTCGGTGGCGTCGACCTCGATCTTGCCGGTGGCGAGCTTGGGGTTTTCGCCGCCCTCGCGGACGATGCACTTGCCGGTGATGGTGATCACGTCCTCGCGACGCAGCTTTTGAGCCACGGCGTGGGCGTTGGCGGCCTCGGGGTGGAAAACGATCTGGGTGATGCCCTCGCGGTCGCGGAGGTCGATGAACCGCACGCCGCCGTGGTCGCGGTAGTTGTTGACCCAGCCCGAGAGGGTGACGGTCTGGTCCAGGTGGGTCTCGCGGAGCTCGCCGCAGGTGTGGGTTCGGTATTTCATGGTGGGTCGATCGGTCGTGGGATTCAAAACACACCCGGGCGATCACAAGGCGTCGCTCGGGCGGGGATCGAGGATGATACCTAAACTGTCTTCCATGTTCACCGGCATCGTCCAAACCCAAGGCCTCATCCGCACGCTCGCCCCCAATGATTTCGGGGCCCGGCTCACCATCGACCGCGGCGGGCTCACCCCCGACACCACCCCCGTGGCTCAGGGCGACTCCATATGCGTCTCGGGGGTTTGCCTGACTGCGATCGACATCACCGACGAGACGCTGGGCTTCGACGTCATCGCCGAGACCCTGAAATTAACCAAGCTCGGCGACCTAGCCGAGGGCGATTCGGTCAACCTCGAACCGGCCGTCACCCCCAGCCAGCCGCTGGGCGGGCACTTCATGCAGGGGCACGTCGATGGTGTAGGCGAGATCGTACAGGTGCAGGACACCCCCGAGGAGTGGCGGACCACCGTGCGTCCGCCCGCAGAGATGATGAGATACATCGTGCATAAGGGCTCGGTTGCGATCGACGGCGTTAGCCTGACCATAGCCTCGGTCACCTCTGAAACGTTTGATGTGGCCCTGATCCCCGAGACGCTCAGTCGTACCACCCTGGGCGTTCAGCGGGAGGGCACCCGGGTGAATCTCGAGGCTGATATCCTCAGCAAAACGGTCATCCATGCGATGGAGCGGATTGGCGCAGCACCACCAGCGAAACCCAGCGACGAAGTCACCATGGACACGCTGCGTGAAGCTGGTTTCACGAATTAAATATCAATAAGAAACTTCGTTAGCTGAAGTTCAGATCACCTGGGGTAGCTGCGGTTTCTTCATACCAATCAACTGATCGATCGACAGTGCGTTGCTGTGATCCGTAGACTGGATCCACGCGTGCATGATGTCCCCGGCTTTGTTCAGAGCCGCCTCGCTGAACTCAAGGAAGGTCTTCGACATCACGGGGTCAAACTGACTTCCCGCGCAACGACGGATTTCTTCCATCGCTTCTTCGTGCGTTTTGGTCTTGCGGTACGACCGGTCGCTGGTCATCGCGTCGTAGGAATCCGCGATGGCCAACACGCGTGAAAGCAGGGGGATTTCTTCCCCCGCGAGCTTGTCGGGATACCCCTGGCCGTCCCAGCGTTCGTGGTGGTGGCGGACGATTTTGTTGGCACGGCCCAAGTGCGGGATGCGCTTCAGGATGTCGTGGCCGACCACGGGATGGACCTTGATCAGGTCGTACTCGTCGTGGGTGAGTTTGTCGGCTTTGTTGAGGATGTGGTCGGGGATCGCGACCTTGCCGATGTCATGCAGCAACCCGCCAAGCCGAACGATCGATTGCTCTTCCTCGGTGAGGCCGATGGCTTGAGCCAGGGCCACAGCGTATGCGGTGACGCGTTGCACATGACCGCCCGTGTACGAATCACGCGATTCGATCGCCAAGGAGAATCCGCAAACGACCTCGACGATCATTTCGTTCAAAGACTCAATGAAATGGCGGTTTTCTACCGAGATGGCCACGTAACGCAAGATCGATTGCAGCAGCCGGTCGCGCAGCTCATCGTTGATCGGCGAAGCTCCGGACGTGGTGAAGACCAGGCAGCCGAAAAACCGCTGACGCATCAGGATGGGCATCGCGGTGGCGGTCTTTCCGTCAGATAACGTAATTCGCAGCCGATTCGGGTGGGGCTGCTGGTAAAAAACGCTTTCGCAGAGTGCCGCGATTTCGAGGGGCAGGTGCGATTCGCCGATCACCACCTCGCCGAGCATATGCACCATACCCAGCGCGCTGTTTTCTCTGGCCTCAACGACCCAAACTTCGCTGCTGCCGGTCATCATCGCCACCTGCTCCATCGCGTCGGCGAGAAGTTCGTCGTTATCGGTGTGTACCGCCAAGCCGTCGATGACCTGCTCGAGGATCCTGAGCTGCTTGTACTGTTGCAGCGACGCCGTGGCGACGCATTCGCTGTCGTTGGTGATCTGCGACGCAAGGTGTGCAATATTCTCGATCTGCCGGATCACATCAGTTGGTTCCCCGGCCGATTCGGATGTCTTCGGGATGACTTTCCCACTCTCACCTGAAATCATAATGCAAGCTCACTCGTCGGGCGGCACACGCAGAAATGAAACCCACGCCCTGAAAAAAGAAATCCCCAGATATCCATCGGATAAATCCCTACCCGAGTTGAGCGTTGTTACAAAATTGTGAGGTTTAGCTATGGTAGCGCCTGTGTGCAAGAGCAACGAAGGGTCACGTGATTACGCCACCGAACGGGCGTCGACGGCATCAACCGCTTCGCGTTGCTGAAGAACGTCGGCCTTGGCGGTTACGGTACTACATATCACCGTCAAATCGTCGCGTTGGTTCAGCGAGCCGGATTGCAGATCGAGTCGGCCTTGCAGGAAATCCAGCGCTTGTTGGCCGCTGCCTTTGCGGAGGCCCTCGAATTCTTTGGTGTAATGCTCGTTGGCCAGTCGTCCCTTATCACCGCGGCCGGGGAAGGCTACCTCGAAGCCATCCGAATACAGCAGAAAGCGATCGTTGTCTTCGAGGTCGATGACCAGTTCCTCGAATACTTCTTCCTCGAAAATCCCCAGCATCGCACCGTCTGGTTCGAGCCACTGGGTCTGTCCGTCGCCACGCAACAGCAGCGGAGCGGGATGGCCCGCCCGGGCGATGGTTAGGCGTTGAGTGCGGGTGTCGATCACGCCGTAGGCCGCGGTGCCGAGGCTAGCGCTGCCCGCGTCGAGTTCGATCATGGCTTTGTTCAGCGTCGAAAGCGCTTCGCCCGGCGGTAAAATGCGGTATCCCGGACCGATGCCCGGCGTGATCTGACGGGTCTGGATCGACTGCTTGATGAAGATGGAAACCAGCGCCGCGGGAACGCCGTGCCCCACCGCGTCCGCGATAAACACGCCCACGTGGTGCTCGTCCAAACGCTCCACATCGTAGATATCCCCGCTGACGTACGACGCGGGACGCCACATCACATCGAACCCCACGCCTTCTAGGTCTGGAAGCTGTTTTGGTAGGAATTCACGCTGGATCTTCACCGCCATCCGCAGCTCTTCGTCGATCTTATCGAATTGGCCCGCCATGCCTTTGCTTTGTGCTTGCAACATCCGCGCTTCGAGTGACAAGGCGTGCACCGAAGGCATCTGGGCACTTAGGCCGGTCACGACCAACTTGATCTGCGGCGTGGGGCTGTCCATGGGACAGGCCAAGACACCGTTATCCAGCGCGGCCCCCAGCGGCTCGCTCATGTCTGAACGCGAGACCATCACCGGAATGTGTTTGTCTTGAAATTCTGAGCACAGCGAAAACTCGTGGGAGTCGGCATCTTCTCCCTCAAGCCAAACCCACGCCAAGATCCGCCCGGTCAATTCCACCTCGCCCGAAGCCAACGAGGAAACGGAAACCGCTTCGATTGTTGGGCGGTTGTTATCTTCAAAAGTTTCAAGCAGAGCCTCGGCCGCGGCCCGTCCTCGGGTTCTGCCATCTTCCGTATCCGCCACGACCAGTAAGGTTGATCCGAGCATGCCCAGGCTTTTCCCGAGAAAAAGGAACGAGTCTTCCCAAGAAACATCGACTTACTGAGCCCGGCGCTTAAGCTCCACGATCGGCAGATCGATCTGATCGCCTTTCTTCACGCCTAAACGCTCCACCGTGCCGCCCGCCAGCTCGATAACCAGGGCGGACTTTCCTTCGCTGCGATAAGGCTTGAGGTCTTCTTCGCGGGTGCCGGGCGGCTCGATCTGCATGGCATGAGTGTTCAACACGACACCCTTGGGGTCGAGGTACATGATGTCGATCGGCACCAGGCACCGCCGCATGACAAACGCCCGGTCGGCCTCGTAGGGAAACACAAACAACATTCCGCCATCCGGGGCGATGAAATCTCTGTCGCTAAGGCCTTGAAATCGACTTGCGCGGTCCATCGCCAGCTCGAGCGTAAACACCTCGCCCTTGATCTCGACCCGTTGCGTGCCGCCGCTGGCCGCATCGTTGGCGCAACCGCCGAGTGTCAGTGCGAACAGGATTAGCGCAACTGTCGTCGGGAGAAGGGCGAAGCGGGAAGGGATCAGGTGTTTTGCATCAGCCATTGGTGGTCCTCCGGAGTGAAGGTAATGGGATCAGTAGAGAGCTTGGTCCAGTCGAACGCCTCTAGAAACTCACCGGTAGAAACCTCTTCGCGGGTGTCGGTCAGCCCGCACCACCATGCAAGTAAGCCGACGATGCGCTCGGAGCGGACACCATGCTCGCGGTACATCGCGGTTCGTGTATCGCCGTGGCGTTTGGCCAGGCGGTGGCCGTCTTCGCCGAGGACCAGGGGCACGTGGTAGTAGCGGGGCCGGGGAGAGAGACCGAGCGCGTCTTGCAGGAATACTTGGCGGGCGGTTGAACGCAGGAGGTCGTCCCCGCGGACGACTTCGGTCACGCCCTGCCTGGCGTCGTCGACCACCACCGCGAGTTGGTAAGACGGCAGGCCCGCTTTGGTCTGCACGATGAAGTCACCGACTTGTTGCTGGACGTCCACGGCTTGGGTGCCGAGCAGTTCATCGGTGAACGCGATCTCGCCGTCGGGCACGATCACCCGGATCGCGGTGTTTGCATCGTCCTGGATAGGTGGCGCATCGGCAGGGCGGTTCGCGGGGCGATACAAGCCCGGGTAACGCTGCTCATGGTCGTCTGCGTGGGGAGCGGAGGCCGCGGCGAGGATCTCGCTACGGGTCGCGGGACAGCGGTAAGTCAGTCGCTTGCGGCTTAGCGCATCCAACGCATCTTGATATGGCGAGAGGCCGTGTGACTGGTAAATCGCCTCGCCATCCCAGTCCATACCCAGCCATCCCAGGATGTCGATGGCCTGCTGTGAGGCCTCGGGCTTGACGCGTGGGCCGTCGAGGTCCTCGATGCGCATCACGATGGTCCAGCCGTTCTGCCGCGCGGCCGCCCAGTTAATAAGAAACGTGCGCATGTTGCCCAGATGCAGGGCTCCGGTGGGCGAGGGGGCTAGTCGGGTGACGCGGTCGGTCATCGCGGGGTATGTTACCCCGATGGCTAGCCAAGACTCCGCTTCCCAACCCCTGCCGATCGCGGTCCTGCTCAGCGGCGGCGGCACGACGATGCTCAACCTTGCCCAGCAGATCGAGGTGGGGACGCTTAACGCGCAGATCAAACTGGTCATTGCGTCCAACGACACCTCCGCCGCCAAAGGTATCGAGCGGGCCGAGGGGTTGGGACTGCCTAGCCCGGTGATCCGCCGGAAGGATCATGCCGACACCGCTGCGTTTTCCCAGGCGATCTTCGACCGGGTCCGTGAAGCGGGGTGCGAGTTGGTGTGCATGGCGGGTTTCCTGAGCCTGCTGTCGATCCCCGAGGACTTCGAGGCTCGGGTGATGAACATCCACCCTTCGCTGCTCCCCGCGTTCGGCGGTAAGGGCATGCACGGGCGACACGTCCACGAAGCGGTCATCAAAGCTGGAGCCAAGGTCTCGGGATGTACCGTCCACTTTGCGGACAACACCTACGACACCGGACCGATCCTGGTACAGAAGACCTGCCCGGTGCTGCCATGCGACGACCCGGAAACGCTAGGGACACGGGTATTCGAACAAGAGTGCTTGGCCTACCCTGAGGCGGTCGCCGCGTTTGGCGAAGGGCGCGTGAAGTTCCGCGACGGGATCGCGACGGTGGAGTGAGCCGCGTGGCACGGCGATTTGCGATCGCCCGCTAAACGTTAAGGCTCAAGCAAAATTTTGATTATGTCAGAGCGCGTCGCGGCCATGAGAGCGGCGACGCCGTCGGCGAGCTTCATACGTTTGCTGATCAAGCTATCGACATCGATCGTTTGAGCGCTGAGTGCTTCGAGTGCATCAGGAAATGGGCCGCAACGCGAGCCGATCAAGTTGATCTCGTGGATGACTAGCGGGCTGAGGTCGATGTGGGGCTCGTCTTGAGTGGGCGGGGTGGTCGTGGTCTTCATCACGATCGTGCCGCGCGGGCGGACCATCTGCATCGCCGTCTCGATCCCGCGGGCCGAGCCGGTGCAGTCGATCACGATGTCCTGGTCTTGGCGTAGCCCCACGTCACCTAGCAGCCGATGCTTGATGCCCCACTTCTCGCAGCGGGCGAGCTTGTCTTCGTGCTTACCCACGACGCGGACCGTGGCGTTGAGCTGATTCACAAGCTGTGCGACTAGCAGGCCCAAACGCCCGTCGCCGAGCACGGTGATGTACGGTCGACCTTCGACTGTCAATTGCCGCAAGATCTGGAACGCCGCGGCGAGCGGTTCGGTGAACACCGCGTGGTCATCGCTGACGTTCTCCGGCACCTCGTACAAGTTCTCGACCGGCAACGCGAAAAGGTCGGAAAAGCACCCGTCCCGTTCGAAGATACCCAGCACGCTCCGATCACGCGCGTGGTCGCGGAGGCCCGCCTTGCAGAGGTCGCAGATCGAGCGGACGCAGTTGATGTTCCCCACGACCCGCTTGCCGATCCAGTCGGCATCCTTCTTCTCCGCGACGACTTCGACCACACCCACAAACTCGTGGCCGAGCACGCCCGTGAATCCCATGTAGCCGCGGCAGATCTCCAGGTCGGTCGAGCAGACGCCCAGCCGGGTGGGGCGGATCAAGCATTCGCCCGGCGGCGCGACGGGCTCGTCACGACGGGGTTCGAGGATGGGTTGAGTACCGTCGAAGACAAGTGCTTGCATGAGAAAAGCATAAAACGAAAAAAGCAACAAAGCAGAAAATAAACGTGTGAT
>JBCCWB010000084.1:0-15377 GCA_039194345.1 Planctomycetota bacterium | reverse complement strand
GCGAATTACCTCCAGAGGTCGCTCATAACCCGGAGGTCAGTGGTTCGAATCCACTCCCCGCTATTTTCTTACACAAGACTAGTCCCTCTGGGCTGGTCTTTTTTCGTGTTCATACTCAAAAAATTATCGTAAGCCCATTTTGTGGGTAGCTGCCAGACGGATACATCTGCGCGGGGTTACTTCACAAAGTATTGGATACAAGCGATTGCCAAATCGACTTTGTGCAGGCATAGCTGCTCCATGTTTAACCAACCATGGAGGCCACTATGGCTCAACCCCCCATCGACAAGCTGCGAAGCGGCAATCTAACCGCCACGATCTGGCTCAATTTCGACACTCAGTCAAACCCCTTCTTCTCATGTGCCTTGGAAAGGTCGTATACCGACAAGGACGGGAACTGGCACCAAACCACAAAATTCGGACGCACTGATCTACTCAGAGTCGCCAAGCTGGCCGATCAAGCACACTCCCGGATCGAAGAGTTGATCGAGCAGGCGAAGAAAGCCAAACTGAAAACTCAATCCGAGGCAGTTTCTCACCATATCGTCGAGAACTCACGTTCTCGCCAGCGATGAGTGTGGCCGTTGAAGACTCGGTGTGTTTATGGGTTGAAGGCGTCAAGCTTAGCCCCTCGGCCGAGAAGGTTCTCACCGCACTAGTCGCGGTTGACAACGATGTAGAGGGCAGTCGCGTCGATGCCACCGCCCCGCTGCTAGCCGCGGCCACCGGGCTGACGGCTCATGTAGTACGGGCTCGGCTGTGTGATCTGCGCCGTCTGGGGCTGGCTCATTCCTACTACTCCAAGCAGTTGCGCCGTGCGGTCCACAGTTCAACGGATTTCGGACGCCGACGCCAGACTTACAGTCGCTGAAAAACGATCCATATCACCGAAAACATTCATCCAACAACAGACTCCTTATGTATGACCTTTGACAGCTATCAGTATGCCACCGACACCATTATCGCCGCGTTGGAGTGTGGCACCGTACCTTGGCGTCACCCGCTCTTGGGGGGTGGCCAGGATCAACTGCCCAAAAACCTCAACACCGGCAAGACGTACCGCGGGATCAATCTATTCCTGTTGGCTCTAGCGGGTTGGGATGCCGGCTACGCTAACCCGTGGTGGCTGACCTTCAAACAAGCTCGAGACCGGGGCGGGCACGTCCGCAAAGGCGAAAAATCTACCTCCGTGATCTTCTGGAAGGAGATGCTCGTTGAAGACGAGAAAACCGGCAAGCCGAAGAAGGTGCCGGTCATCAAAAACTACCGCGTATTTAGTGTCGAGCAGTGTGACAATATCGACTATCCCAAACCGGGAACACTTGAACGAGACTTCGAGCCTTTGGAAGCGGCGGAACAGATTGTTGCCGGATACGAAGGTGCCCCATTCATCGAAACGACCTGCGCTTCTGTTGCCACCTACACCCCAACCACCGATCTAGTCCAAATGCCCAAACCTGAACGATTCGTGGATCAGAACGCCTACTACGCGACACTCTTCCATGAACTGGGGCATTCAACGGGGCACCGCTCAAGGCTTGACCGAGAGCAAGCGGGCGTGTCTTTCGGCAGTGCCAAATATGCTAAAGAAGAACTGATCGCAGAATTCGCCGCCGCGGGCCTGTGCGCCATGTCGGGTATCCCGCCCAGCGAGATCGAGAACTCGGCTGCCTATATCGCCAATTGGCTGAATGTTTTACGCTCAGACAAGCGTTTGGTCGTTCACGCCGCGGGGGCGGGCCAGAAAGCCATGGACTGGATTGTCGGTCAGCGGCAACGCTAATACCTCTGTACATCCAAATGCTTCCCGCGCTATAGTCGCGTTGCAACATTAGTGTCCCAGTATCAGGTCGCGACCTACGCCATAGGTCGGGGACCTGGTGAATACAAGACCCGCGAGGGAAACAGCCAGGCTTTTTCTCTGATATTGGGATTAATGTTGCACCCCCGGCACCCGGGATACGCGGTGCCGCTGAGTGAAACCAATCCGGAGGCGAGCGTCATGACCCCTAGCAAGAAATCAATCCATCCCATCGATCGCCAGGCCGGTGCGTTAGTGCGTCACACCCGGATGAGTGTGGGTATGACACAGAATGAGTTGGCCTGCCGCTTGGGCGTGAGCTTCCAGCAGATTCAGAAATACGAAAAAGGCCTGAACCGCATCTCAACATCACGGTTGGTTGGTCTCGCCTTAGCCTTGGGTGTTCCTCCCGCTTCACTATTGCCTCGCTCGGCTACAGAATCGACTCCTGCATACGATCCCTCCGAGCACCGCGCCGCCAAGATCGCTCGTCGTATCGAAGACAAGGTAACGCTAAAACACTGGCTGGATCTGGGAGAACGACTCACAGTAATCGGGCACGAAGAAATGGCCGCTTTGCTTGACTCATAATCTTGACATTGAACAATATCGTCTATGGCCCAAGCACACTAATATCCCGCAAATATATCGAAAACGATAGGCAAAGCTAGCGCTAAATTGCACATAGTAAGCATGAGTGATTGAACATTTGGTTGAATACTAGCCTAAAACTAAGTTGTTCAATCATCGGTCGAATTATGGGAATCTTGAAAGCGATCCATTTCCAAAGCCTTCAACTTGGAGTCTAAGGCATGAACCTGATCTCGAAGGCCTTCTGCTTGAGCGAAGAGTTGTTCATTATGTAGAGATTTTTTAATAGATTCAAAATCACCCCGTTGTAAGAAATACTCGCGAGCTTTAGCCAGTAAATCTAAACCTTTAGAGGTCTCGCCTGTAGCTATAAGAGCCAATGCGTAGTCAGCATGGATTTGCGGGTCGTCCTCGATAGGCATTTTTTGGGACGCGGTTCGAAGCAGCCGACGCCCCTGGCTTAGTCGCCCAGAACGAAGGTCGATTACTCCTAAACGTGCTATAGCATCGATATGCTGAGGAGAGTTGGTCAACTCTACTAAAATCGCTCGCGCTGTATCGCGCTGCCCCAAGGCGACCAGAGCATCTGCTTGGGCAAGCCGGAGTGTTGGTGTGGCGGGTTCAGTCCCTAGTTGCGACTCAGCTTTACGAAACGCGACGAGCGCCGCCTGGGGCTCATTGCGAGCAAGGCGTACTTCACCGAGGCGGTAGTAAAGAAATCTAGAAGAAACAAGGTTCGTGTCGCTAACTCCTTGCAGTTTTTCTTGGACCTGGATAAGCAGACTGAGTGTTGTAGCGCTATCCAAGTCATATAGCGTAATACGGTCGGTCGCTAACTGCCAAGCCTCTGCTGCTTGGTCAAACTGCTGGTCGCTTAGCCAGGCACTAGCGGCCATTAATCGCAGTTGCTTAGAGATGCGGGGTGACCAAGGCTGAGCGAGTTCTGCTGCAGACACCCATCGAGCAGCCGCACCACTCGGGTCTCCATCCGTAAGTAATGCCACCGCTTGAAGCCGGTACGATTCCACCTGCAGCCAAGGGGCTGGTGCCCCTGGCGGTGATGTAATTTTCTCGGCGATACCCAAATCAAACTGTCCGCTGCGAGCTGCGCGATACCAGCCACGATAAGCGGCGTCAGAGGATTCGTATACTTCAGTTCGTGTGAGACGGTCTTGAAGTAATTCATACCATCCACCCAATCCGCCCGAGCGTTCGTCCCACCGCAACGCAAGAAACGTTAATACTTCAGGCGGGGTATCGCCAGGTGCGATGAGGAGCCGTTCAGCTTCATCAAAGCGGTAACGTAGCCAATACTTGGCGGATCGCAGATGATTCTGACGGACCATCGCAGTAAGTTCACGTCCAAAAATCTCATTTGACTCGGGTGGTTTTGATACATGCCCGAGCATCTGCGCGGTGCCATCGATGCGAAGCGTAAGTCCTTCGCCTGCAGAAGGCGTTGTCTGGCGCTCGCGCGAGGTTTCACAACCCGTTACAAGCGTAGCGGCGAGCACGACGCTTGCGGTGAGCGGGAAACGCATCACGGCGAAGAATCCTCGTTGGCGGGCTCGTTGTGGAAACGAAACGCCTCGATTAACTCATGACGGGCGTCGGGGCCGATCGGCTCCTCGTCACGGAAGACGCCGAGATCGTCCTTAAAAGCTTCGTCGACTTGTGGGTGTATGCTGAGTTCTTGAAGAAGTTCTCGACTGATGCGATCGCCCTCTACCGGTGTGTTGAGGATGTAGGGTCGAATGACCACGACGAGTTCGCTGCGGCTGCGGACGGCTTCTTCGCGACGGAACAGGCCGCCGATCAGCGGGAGGTCTCCAAGTATCGGCCATTGCACGCGTTGGTCCGAGACGCTCTCTTCGATGAGGCCGCCGAAGGCGAGCAGTTGGCCGTCGGATGCCACAACGGTGCCGCTCGCGGATTGAGTCAGGACCGTATCCACCGATCTCTCAGTCAGTGTATCGCCCTCTGGGACCAGAAGCGTCGCACCGCCTGGATTGATCGCGCTGGTTTCTTGTACGAGGCCGAGGGTAACCGTGCGGTCGGCGTTGATACTGGCAGTGATAAGCAGGCTCGTGCCGACGTCCTCCACTTCAAAGTCAGGGTCGGGCGGGAAAGTTGTTACGCCGCCATCGCTGACAACAACTTGGGACGCGGAAAAGCCCTTCAGGACAGGGATCTCCTCGCCGGAGAAGATTCGGCTCACCTCATTGTTGGCGGTCAGGAGTACTGGCGTGGCTAACGCGGTGACTTTGCCTTTGGATTGCAGCAGTTCCAAGCGAGCTTGGAATTGATCGGAAACCACCTGAAATAAGCCCGCTTGGGCATTGAAACCGCCACCGCCAAGCAGCGTGGAGCCTGCGGCAGCGTTGGCGATCTCACCACGCGTAAAACCTCCCTGGAAGTCGCCGAAGCGGGCATCGCTAAACTGAAATGCGAAATCAAACGCCGAGCTAACATCGTCACCCAGATCAACCCTCAGGACTTTGGTTTCGAGCAGGACCAGCGGCGTGGGAACATCTAGCTCGCGGATGAGCTGCTCGATGGTTTCGACCATCCGCTCATCAGCAGAACGGACAACAATTCGATTCAGGCGTCGGACCACAGTGACGAAGGTCACGGCGCGGCGTTGCGCGAGGGCCTGACGCAAAGCGACTTGATCGGGCGCCGATGCTTCACCGCTGAGGATCCTAGCTTGGTTGGCGTTCAAGTCGAATTCTTCAACCCTCTCAACCTCGCTTAATCTGAAACTCTGCCCACCGATACGATTGCCCGCGGTGTTTGAACCGCTGCGGTCAGAACTTCTATTGTCGCTGATCCGACTGTTTCTGTCGTTTCGACTGCTGCCGCTACCACTACCACTACCACGGATATCTGTGCTCTGTTCGTCAAGCAACTCGAAACGGTCGAACCGTTCCTCAAGCTCAAGGCGACTATCGTCGGTTGGTTCTTCGATGGTGACGATGACACGGTCGCCGAAGAGGTTGCCGATCGCCCGGGCGACATCGATCGCATTGGGGTAAAGCAGCGTGTAAACCTGAGTCTTGTCATTTCGCAGAGAGACGATGCTCTGCTCTACGCTTTGTGGTGAGCGGAGGGTATAGACACCGGTTTTATCGTCTTGCTGAACGATGAGGTCCTGGGCAAAAGCGATAGCGTCGAGAAGACCGGGCAGGTCGAGGTCGCCCAATCGGAGCGTGACGGGACGCTCGGCCACGTCGGCGCTAACGAGCACGTTCGCTCGCACAACAGCCCCTAATTCGCCGACGACCTCAGCCAGAGGTGCTTCGACAATGCGGACCTCGCGGAATATGCCGCCTTCCCCCATCTCTAACTCGATACGCTGGGTCGGTGTGGTGGCCTGTCCGGGTTGCTGTACAACGCCGTCACGCATTAACTCCGTGATCATCTCTGAGGGGAGGGTGGGGTCAGCGTCTGCTTCTGAACCGGAGTCTCCCTGCTCCGGTTGAGCCTGGACAGTAGCGACAGCGAGGGTTAAGGTAAAAATTGATGTGTATACACCTTGGTTAGAAAAAAATCGATACAGGGACATTACAACGCAGCTCCGTATAGGGCGAGCATGAACGCGATATAGATGTAACCAACGATACCGCCAATGATGATGATGACCGCGATCTCCACGAGGCTTGCTAACGTGCGGACCACGGCGGTGAGCCGCTGCTCATGGAAGACGGCACAGGACTCTAGCGTCCGATCTAGGTTGCCGGAACGTTCGCCGATGCCGGTCATGCTGGGCAGCATCGGAGTGAAGGTAAAAGGACGTGAGAGACCCGGAGCGAGCGACTGGCCAGAGATAACGTTCTCGCGGGCCTTGGCGATCAGGGTAGCCAGACGACGGTTGGAGTGCAGCTCTTGACAAGTCCGCAACGCCTCAATGATCGTAACTCCGCTGCTTAGCAGCAAGGACATCGACCGGCTAAAGAGCGCTGTCGAACTCGTCCGCAGGATATAGCCAATCAAGGGGACGCGAAGAAGGATCGAGTCGATTAACAGACGCCCCGGTGGTGTCGAATATGCAACTGCAAAGCAGATAGCGGCCACCATGCTGCTGCCCGCCATTACCGGCCACCACTTAAGCAGAAAATTACTCGCGTCGACCAGAACTTGCGTCATCGGCGGCAGTGGGCGGCCCAGGGCTTGAAGATATGTCGTAAGCCGGGGTATAGCAAAGACCAGCATGAACACGGTCACCCCAATCGCTGCGACAAACACAATCAACGGATACAGCAACGCCGACACCGCCTGAGCCATCAACAATCGGCGTTTTTCCATAGATTCCGAAGCACGCTCGAGCACTATTTCGAGCGTGCCGGTCTGCTCACCGACCTCAACGAGTTGCCTAACCATCCGGCCCATGTATGAGTGACGTTTTAGCGCCTCGGCAAACGAGCTACCCCCCTGTACCGTCTCGGCAATGTCCAGCAGAGTAAGTCGCATCAAGCGGGATGTGGATTGTTCGGCTCCGGCCCTCAGCGCCTCCAACAGCGTCAGCCCGCTTTCAAGCATAACACTGAGCTGCTTGAGAGCCACTTCGATTGTCGCCATACGCGGCCGCACGAACGGTAGCCTGGATGGGCCCCGTGAGCCGCCGCGCCTTACCGTGCGTTCTCTTGTAGCTTCAAGGCTGAGCAGGACGTTACCACCATCACGTAACATCTCCGCCGCCGCCCCTTCGTCGGATGCTTGAAGGACTCCCTTGGATTGCTGACCCGCGGGGCTGATGGTTTGATAGGCGAAGCTTGGCATAGCGCTTATTCACTTCCCCCGGTTTCTTGTTGTCCGGGGTCGGCAGTTGGATTAGCTGAGAAATCCGTGTCCCCAAATGAAACCACACTGCGGAGGGCTTCAGCGATCGAGGTTCTGCCATCGCGGAGTTTCAGCCCGGCATCTTCCCCAAGGGTCGCTACACCACGCTCGGCCAGATAGGCCAACACCCGGTCCTCGGTCGAGCCCTCGACGATAAGACGCGATAGATCGCGGTCGCACGCAACCATCTCGAAAAGTGCTAGGCGGCCTGCATGTCCGCGGCCGCCGCAATACACGCAGCCTTCTGGGGCGGGAGCGTAGATTTCTTGGCCCGCGAGCTCCGGGCAGCCGATCGCGGCTGCGTGTTCCACCGAACAAGCCGTGGGCTGCGCGCACTTCGGACAGATACGACGCACCAGACGCTGCGCCACGACCAGCCGGAGGGTCGCCGAAACCAAGTAGGGAGCAACACCCATGTCCTGCAGACGGGTGATCGCCCCGGCGGCGTCGTTGGTGTGCAAGGTAGAGAAGACGAGGTGCCCGGTAAGCGCCGCCTTTACCGCGATGTCGGCCGTTTCGGCGTCGCGAATCTCGCCGACCATCACGACGTCGGGGTCGTGACGCAGCGTGCTGCGCAACGCCTTAGCGAACGTGATCTTCTCCGTTTGGCTGACCTCGACCTGCGTCACGCCGTTGATCTGGTACTCCACTGGATCTTCGATCGTAATTACGTTTAAGTCTGATTCAGCGATAAGTTGCTGGATCGCGGCATAGAGTGTGGTGCTTTTGCCGCTGCCTGTTGGCCCGGTGATGAGGACCAGCCCGTGTGGCTGGCGGATTGCGTGGCCGAACAACCGCAGTTGGTCTTCCGACATACCCAGCGAGGAAAGTGTGATCTGTCCAGAGTTTTGTGCGAGCAGGCGGAGCGTGAGGCGTTCGCCGTGCTTAGCCGGCAGCGAAGCAACGCGGACATCTACGGCGATACCGCCCTCGGCTTCGTGACGCAGCCGGCCGTCTTGCGGGGCACGGCGCTCAGCGATATCGAGGCCGGCCATAACCTTGATACGGTTGATAAGTGTCGCCCCCGAATCAAGGGGCAGCGTACGAATCGTCTCGAGTTCGCCGTCGATGCGGGCGCGGACGCGAGTATCTTGTTCGAAAGTGTCTATGTGCAAATCGCTGGCGCCGAGCATGATGGCCGAAGCGAACAGATGGTCGTAGAGTGCGACCGCGTCTGGAGCGTCTTCGTCGATCGATACGGCATCGACCGAGACATTCCCGCGGTCGAGAGCCAGTGACTCGGCCCCCGAATAAACACGCCCGATCGTGGCGGTGAGCGCATCAGCGGTTGTAGTATGCAACCGCACCTCTCGGCGGTAGCAGCGCTCCAGAGCACTCAACGCCCGAGGCTGGGGTTCGGTTGCCACGGCAACAAGGACGTGATCCTCTGATACCGCGAAAGGGAGGACCTCCCACCGCCGGGCTCGCTCCGCGGGGAATCGCAGGGCAACCTGCGGATCGACCCGTACCCGGGCAATATCGATATCACGCCCTGACGCGTCGCCCGATGCATCTGCATCGAGGTCAACCGCCACAAATCGGATGCCGAGGCGTGATGATCCGGGTATCGCTGACCAGACCACTTCCCCTGGACGTGGTGGAGCCGCGCGGACACCGGCTTCAACCAGTTCGAGGACTAGCTGTTGCCCAGGGTTAGGAGCCCCCTCCATGCCTTCGAGTTCGACCTGAACCCCAGTCGCAGAGACATCGATCATCCGAGCCGGCAGCTGTCCGCCATCGGCGACTTCGAGACGAAGTTCGGCGCTTGTCGTGCGTCGCCGTGATCCGCGACGTTCCTGTGGAGGCGCGGATAAGTCATGATCGGCTAATGGAGGCTGCTCTTCGTTCATTTAGGCCTCCTCGAAACTGCTGCGTAGCGACTCGAGCCTCGGTCGGCCGACTGCCGGGTTTGCTGCTCGGCTCGATCCCGCACGACCTCCGGACGCTTCGCCGCGGCCATCGCGCTACGTTCGCTCAGCTTGCCCTCGATCCACAGCCGCGCAAGGTCCTGTTCGAAAGTCCGCATCCCCGATGTCCCGCCAGTCTCCATTGCGCTATACATCTGGCTGCTCTTGGCTTGCAAGATCAGGTTGGTCACTGCGGGATTTACCATCAACACCTCACTGGCGAGGGTTCGCTGCCGGGCCAGAACCTCGGACGACTCGGAGCGTACCGCCGGTCCGTCGGCTACGAGCAGCCTTTGCGAGATTACGCAACGCAGCACGAGTGCGAGCTGTTGACGGATTGCCATCTGCTCCTCGGCCGGGAACACGCCCACCAGGCGGGCGATCGTGCTTACGCAGTCACTGGCGTGAACCGTAGTAAGCACGAGGTGTCCCGTCTCGGCGGCGGTGATCGCCGTGCGAATCGTATCGGTATCTCGGATCTCCCCTACCAGCACAACATCGGGGTCTTCCCGCAAGCTGGCGACCAACGCTTCGTTGAATGAACCCGCGTCTTGCCCAACCTCTCGCTGATTCACCAGCGCACGGCTAGGTTGGTGTACATACTCGACCGGATCTTCGATCGTGATGACGTGACACGGATGTTTCTGATTAATGTGATCGATCAGCGTGGCGAGCGTGGTCGATTTGCCCGATCCCGTAGGCCCGCTTACGACCACGAGCCCGTTAGGCAGATCACCGAGCGAGTAGAGCTCGTCGGGCAGACCAAGTTCGGCCAACGTACGGAAGCGGTCTTCGAGACGGCGTAATGCTAGCGCAAGACCGCCGGACCTCCAATACGCGTTGTAGCGAAATCGGGCACCGTTAGGCGAGGAAAAAGCTCCATCGGCGCTGCCGATCCCGGTCGCGGCGAAACCGGGCCGCAGGTGTTCTACAATCGCTTTGATCTCACCAGACTCTACGATTGCATGATCCGTCATCGGCTCCAAAGGGCCTTTCACCCGGAAGTATGGAACAAGTCCTTCGACTAGGTGAAGATCACTAGCATCGGCGTCCACGCAATACCGAAGGAGCGAATCGAAGCGCTCGAGCGTAGGCTTTGCCGGGTTTGGAGTAGAGCCAAAAGTCGATTTCAAGGCCGCCCCCCCACCGGAGCTACAGATAGCTCCCAACGCCGCAGCGCGGTTCGCGACGAGGGCTCGTCCATCTGTATCGAGAGCAAGGCCAGTCCCTCGGGGAACGTTTCAGAATGATTCAAGGCTTGGCGGACCTGTCCCCACCGGCCTACCGCGGTTACCCGCCATTTCTCGACCGCCAAAGATGAGGCACCCGCCCGACTACGCGTACTGCTTTTTCCCGTTGCTTTGCTGTCGATAGCCAATACCTGAACGCCGTGATCAGCCAGTCTGGCCCGCAACTCATCGAGATTCTCGGCCAGCGATGCCGAATACGCAGTCTGAATTGCAACTTCTGGACGGCGGGCCGTTTCGATCTGAGCCTGCACCGACGCCTCTTCTCCCGACAACGCTTCGAGCGTCGACTCCGCTTCTCGTATCTCTGCCCGCGCGGTCTGAGCACGTTCGATAGTTTGTGCGGGCGAGGTATTCTGTGTGATCTGTTCAAGCCGCTCTTCGAGTTGTTTCACCTCGTCTGCAGGGCTCGGCACGATGAATGATGCGATCACCACCAAGGCCGCCGGCAGAAGTGAAACCATCCAAAGTTCACGTTTCGAGAGCTTTTGCAATGCACTCATTGAGATACCCCTGACGGAATTTTTGGAACGGCGGGGTCTAGAACGATTGTGAACCTCCAGTGCGGGTCGGCAGATGTCAGAACGGGCTCGATCTGGGCCGGCGATACCGACCACGCCACCAGCTCGCGGCTCATCTCCCGGGCTAGCCGTGATGCCGACTCGGGCGAAGCTGCGATACCCGAGATCTCATGTCTGGGGCTGCCAGGGGTGATTGATTCGACAACCAGATCCCCCTCCGCCAGCCGCGAAAGTGACCCCATCAGGTCTGCCAGCGGGAGTCGGTAATCCGTCTCCCGCGGAGCATTGGCTTCGGCTTTGCGACGCTTCTCATTTATGGCACGCACCAGCTCGGCTTCGAGATTTTCGATCTGCTTTTTCTTTTTCTCCACCGATCGCTTGGACTCAGTCGCCTTCTTCTCGATTTCGCCGAGCATCCTCGCTTCTTCCTCCTCGTGCTCGATCTCGTCCGTGAGCGTGATAACCCGCTCTGAGGCTTGGTACCACTGCAGCCCGAAACTGCCCACCGCGATCAGTAGCGCCAGCACACCAATCGCTACCGCCGGCCAGCGTGCCGCCGGGGCTTTGGGAGGCTTGATCCACGGAACGGGCAACAATTGCGCCGACGAATCAGACGCCAACCGTTGAGCCCACGCCGCGACGAAGTGCTCGGCGAGCTTGGGCTCATCCAGTCGCCACAGCTCTGGTCCGTCCTGCGACGATTCGTCGGGGTCTTCCCCGGCGTTCAGCCACCGAGCAGCCGGACCGGCCCCGAGGGGGTCGCGCCACTGAACGCCGTCCCTGGGCTTGACCCCTGTCTCGAGCAATGTCTGCTCCAGCGGCGCTACCGGCTCTTCCCGCAGCAGCGGGGACAGCGACGCCCGCCAGGCCCCACGCGGCGACATACCGAGCGGCACGACTTGGTCCCGTCCGCCCACCCGCTGGGCCAGAACGACCTCCTCAGCCCAAAATTCGATCCGCCGCCAATCCCCCGCCAACGCGTCCTGCTCGCCATCATCAAGCAGAGCCTGGGGAAGACCCGCGGGGTGACAAACCCCCGCCAGCCGGCCGCCGGCCAACTTGACCGCTTGCTTCACCGCGACCATCCGCTCCCGCGAGCACTGGGCAACCAAAAACTGGTCATCGTGTTCGGGCACCCGAGACCGCCGCACCGCCGTCACCGATTTAGACGCGGTCAGACCGCCGGAGTTTTCCGCCTCATAGGCACCCGGACCCGCGAGTTCGTTGTCGGATAGGTTCGCTACGGCCGCCGCGGGCAGCTCGACCAGCCCCAGCCAAAGTTCGCTGTCTAATACCCACACTCGACGGCCGACCGGCCCGCCTTCCTTCAAAACAAAGGCCGTCGCTTCGGGAAGGCTCGTGGGCGCATCCCGCCAGATCTGCGTCAGCGGTTGCCGTCCCGCCGACACGTCCCCTCGGCCGGTCCAGCCTTGGGTGTGGATAATAATTGTGGTTTGCGGTCGGCTCGCCATAGCTCAGTTACCCACCAAAGTCATCGAAGGCAGCGCGCTCAAACCACCCGCTGGAAGCGTAAATCGGACGGGATCACTTTTATTCAGCGCCGTCAGATTGTCGGTTATTGCCGGGGCGGTAGGCGTAGTGTACTGATAGGCACGCAGCACTTTCGGGCCTATTGAAATCCCGTTTAGGCCCGCGACCAGCGGGTCAGGATCGGTAAACGTTACCGCCACGGTAGTTGTGTCACCAGCGGTTCCCGTAGCAGTAAACTCTACACTCTGGAACAAAGCCGTGGGTGTGCCGTTTTGGATGCCGTAAAGCCGGACCACGCCCGAGGCGGTGCCCGCAGGGGGAAGCGTAAGCTCAAGTAACATCATCGTTGGCACACTACCGGTTACGCGGTCAACGGTTGGCGTAACACTCGAATCGGAAAACACCACTTCGAGCGGCGTGGTCGGGTCGAAGGCATCGCCCAGCCCCGAGCCGGTGCTGCTGACCAAACCGATCGAGTCGGTCGCTGCGGTAACCGCAGCGCCGGCTTCATCGAAAAGGTCATAAGCCCGGCCCCAACCGTTGCGGAGATCGCTCGTGCCGACCGGCAGCCGGACGTAAGGCCCCCGCCAGCCGCTGGCCATTTGCAGATCATCATCCAGCCCGGCAAGAGTGCGAACCGCGTAGAGATCGGCATCCGCGAAGAGCGAGGTGTCCCACAACTCAGCGAGCGACAGATCGGCCGTCGCCTGCGGCAGCCGGCCCATATCCGAGACAAAGCCCGGCAGCACGGCCGTCGGGTCCTCGCCCCGGGCAACCGACCGGCCGATGACCGCGTCCTGAATCCCTTCGAGCGTGCGGGCCGTCTGCGTGTAGCGGGTTTCGTCCGCCAACCCGGTCGTCTGTGTCACCATGACGGTGCCCAGCGCCGCCAGGATCGCCAGCACCACGATCAATTCCAGAAGCGTAAGGCCACGGCATCTACCGGAACCTAAACGCGAACGCTCATCAACACACAATACCTTTGAGGGTTTTGCCTCGGACTGGTGGCGTTTCTGGATCAAAGGTTCGGGTCCTCTCGGTAGAGATACAGCACCACGTCGTCGTCTTTCTGCGTTAAGGTAGGGGTTAGGACAGTAGTAGGCGTATCGATCTCGCCATCAGGCCCGGCCGAGACCAGCCGGACGTGGCCGATCTCTTCGTCGGTAAAACTGCCAGCCGTCACGTTGGGCAGTTGGATGACCACGGGATTGCCCCAGCCGTCGAGCGGGGCCAGGTCATCATCCCCGGCACCGTCGCGGCCATCGCCTTCGCCGTAGGTCGTGGAGAACACCCCCGAGTCGTAAGGTGTCGCGGTCACTGCGCTCAGCCACTCGCCCCGCCAACCGATCCGATTGAGCGGATCGTAATACTGCGTGGCGGTGGCAGACGGATCGTAGTCGAATAAATCCGTTGGCTGCTCAAACAAGTAGTGCAACTGCGGATGGTTGGCACGCCCGCCGGCGATCTCGGCGGGGCTGGGCCAGGGCAGGCCCGTCGCTTCGCCGATGAACTCAGTGTCTGCCGCGTTACGCGCGAACTTCATCACTTCCACGTAACCTCCGGGACCCACGATCGTCTCGGCAACTTGTGACATCGTCGCCCGCGTCGCCTCATCCTGGGCCTCGCCACCTAGGTCGCTGAACAACGGCACGATAAGCCCCCCCAAAGCGACCAGTACCACCAATACCACGATCAGTTCGACAAGCGTCAGGCCCCAGTGGCCGCGGACAACACCAGGCCTCCGGCACGTTTTGAGTTTGCTATGTGGCATACACCCGTGAACCATAAAATAATTAGGGAAAAGCCGAAGCCGGGGGTTATCCCGGCTTCGGCGTAAGGCCTAGCTGATCTTCCCTCTCCTTAGCCGACAGACCGTGCAGGAATGGCCGGCATATGTACATCGTTGCAAAGGCCTTCTATATAACTTCCTGCAAACTTAGTTGTTGTCAACTTCTTGCCAGTGAATGGCGATGTGGTTATCAGCAGTTTCGAAGGCATCACCATCGAGAGAGTAGGTAACCATTACGAAACGTGCACGGCCAAGAGCTTCGGTAGCGGGAGTAGCTGCACCGTCGCTTTGACCCACTTGGAAGATCGCACCGAAACGTGAGTAAACTTCGTCAGGGAAAAAGCCCGGCGTATCGCCAAAGTGCACCGGAGGCTCAGGCATATCAACACCAAGACCGGTCCAGTCTTTGTCGATACCCAGCCAGATGTATCGATCCCCATCAGCAACAGTAGCGGTAACATTCAGACCATCAAGTTGCGCTTGCGTCAGCGTGATGACTTGGGTGGTACCTGTGATAGTTTCTTCAACAGCTTCGTTGTTGAAGGTGACGTCATAGGGATTGGTGGCGGTGAAAACGGTTGCATTAGTCTCAAGTTCGTGATCGTATACGGTGGTAATTCCTGCTGCGTCAAGCGCTTCAATCTCACCAGCCGACAGAGTGCCGATAGCATTTCCGTTCACAGAGGTGGTTGCGGCCGCGCCAGTTTCGATACCCGTAGACCAGTTATCACCAAAGGTGCCTTGAAGTGCATCCTTACGGAGCAGCATGCTGGCGATTTCAGGGATGTTGGACGAGCAAGTCGCAACGTGCGACCGGGTCAGGACATTACCGATGATCGGCACGAGCAGACCACCCAGAGCGACCAAGATGGTCAGGACAACGACCAACTCGATCAAAGTTAGGCCGCGACGAGCGGCGGGACGACGAGACGGGGTATAGGAATCGATCACATCTATCTCCTGATGGGCGTTGGCCTGAAAATTGCTCTGTTTTTCATGTTTGCCACTGATGCCGGACCATCCGGCGGTAAAAAATGGCTGAGCAATGTTCAATCCAACTGCTTTGAGGTGTAATTGTAGCTGAGATTCAATCTCAAATCAATTCCAACAGTTCCCACAGCACAATCAAAAACACGAACAGGTATTCCACTACACACTCAAATGCATAACCAGCTATCTAATAGCACTTTC
>JBCCWB010000083.1:0-15495 GCA_039194345.1 Planctomycetota bacterium | reverse complement strand
CAAGGGGCAGATTCTTTAAAGTCGATGCTTTGAAGTTCTTGGCACGTTTCAAGTGCGGCAACAACTCTTTGGTGCAGCTGCCTATGTCCAGGCAAGTCAGAGTTTGGAATCGGACTCATAACTAAAGCAAGGATATCAGGTACGGAAAGCTAGGTACATATGGCTTACTTGCTACAGTCAACTCGCCCCCTCTCCACAATCGCAGACAACGCAAGATACTAGATACCACAAAGTACTTACGGGCAATCATCCCCCCGCCTTCAACCGATACACCGCCGCCACCACATCCTGCACATCGCTCGGCGCATCGTCGGCCGACAACACGCGGTCGATCCACTGCACCGCTTGGGTGCGGTTTTCGCCGAGTTGCAGAAGCACCTCCAAGGTTTCGCGGGCTAGGCTGCCGCCGCCGGAGCTGACCGCACCCTCGCTGGCGTCGCTTCCAAGCGAAGGGGCACTGTAAGCCGCGGCGCTGACGAAATGATCAACCTTGTCGCGCAGCGTGACCACGATCGTCTCGGCGAGCTTCTTGCCGACCTCGGGCATGGTCTGGATGAGCTTCGCGTCGCGGTCGGCGATCGCGCTGGCGAGGGTGTTGGTATCGAGGATCATCGCGCGCAGGGCCCGCTTGTGGCCGATGCCTTTGCAGGTGACAAACAGCTCGAAGAACTGCTTGTCCTGCTCGGTGAGGAAGCCCGCGAGGCGGGGGAACATGGTCGCGCCCTGGGCGGTGGACTCGATGAACTGGAAGGTGTGGAGCGTGACGGTTTGGCCGGTCTTGACCGAGAGGCGGGTCGCAGCGAAGGCAGGGAGCATGACCTCATACACCATGCCGTGGCCGGGGTCGATGAGGGCCTTGTCGGGTTCGATGGCGTCGAGCGTGCCGGTGATGCGTGAGATCATGCGGGCATCGTAGGAAGTTGCCGAACCGTCCGCCAAACACTTCAAGGCGAAAAGGCTATTTCATCCACAGATTCAGATGATTAAGAGGATTCAAGGCAAAGAAAGCGTTTGGCTTGGTCCCTTTTGGTCGTAAATCATCTTCATCATCTGAATCTGTGGACAAAAATGCCTTGGCTCTCGCCCCCTACCGAGCCTCCCCGCTACACTGCCCGCCATGAGCACCACGATCCCCCTCAAGTACGGCTGCAACCCCAACCAACCCCACGCCCAGATCACCACGCCCGGCACCGGCCCCTCCGGCGATGGGCCCCTGATGGTGGTCAACGGAAGCCCGTCGTACATCAACGCCCTCGATGGCATCCGCGCCTGGCAACTCGTCCGCGACCTCAAGGCCGCCACGGGCAAGGCCGCCGCCGCGTCGTTCAAGCACGTAAGCCCGGCGGGCGCCGCGGTAGCGGGTGAGCTCTCGCCCGAGTTCCTCAAAGCGTTCTTCTACGCCGCGCCCGAAGACGTGCCCGGCGGGGCCTACTCCCCCGTCGCCACCGCCTACGCCAAGGCCCGCAGCTCCGACCGCGTCGCGTCCTTCGGCGACTTCATCGCCGTCTCCGAACCCGTCGACGCCACCCTCGCGGCGCTCATCAAACCCGAGGTCTCCGACGGCATCATCGCCCCGAGCTACGAGCCCGAAGCCTTCGACATGCTCCGCGCCAAGAAGGGTGGCAAGTACGTCATGCTCACCATGGACCCGGCCTACACGCCCCCCGCCGTCGAGTCCCGCGTCGAGTTCGGCCTGGCCCTCGAGCAGACCCACAACGACATCGCCATCACCGCCGACACTTTCTCGAAGATCGTCACCGCCAAGAAAGACATCCCCGCCGACGTGATGGAGACGCTAATCGTCGCGACCATCACGCTCAAGCACACCCAGAGCAACAGCATCGCCGTGGGCTACCAGGGCCAGGCCGTGGGCATCGGTGCCGGACAACAGTCGCGCATCGCGTGTACCCGGATTGCCTGCGACAAAGCCGATCGCTGGCTGCTCAAGACCCACCCCAAGGCGTTGGCGTTGCAGTTCGCCGACGGCCTCGCCAAAGCGGAGAAGGTTAACGCCGCGGACAACTTCGTGCGTTACCACGAGCTGAACCAGGGCGAACGTGATGAACTCGCCAAGGCCCTGGTCGGCGATTGGTCGCCCCTGACCGACCAAGAGCGGGCCGACTGGCTCAAGCAACTCGACGGCGTGGTGCTCTCCAGCGACGCCTTCATCCCCTTCCGCGACAACCTCGACCGCGCCGCCGCCAGCGGCGTCGGCTACATCGCCCAGGCCGGCGGCAGCGCCCGCGACGAAGGCGTCACCGAAGCCGCCGACCAACACGGTATGGCGATGAGCCACACCGGCGTGCGGCTGTTCCTACACTAAAGCGTCTTCCTACATCAACTCGAAAGAAAGCGATCGCCCCTCATGCAAAACACACCGCTGACAAAACCCGCTTGGACGATCGCTGGATTAGCTGCGCTTGGCGTACTGCCCGCGACTGGCTGTGCACAAAATGACGCAACTCTCATCAGCAAAGAAACCGCGGTTGAAGCCGCAATCGCCGAAGTTGGCGGCGAACTCATCGGCATCCGCTTTGACGAGCCCGACACCCAGTGGGACGTCTTCGTGAAATCAGGTGACAAGGCCTACGAGGTCGAAGTCGACGCGGTCAGCGGCAAGATCATCGAGGCAGAGCAAGAAAGCCTGGAAGAAATCCAGGCCGAGCTTTCCGGCGACCTGTCGCATGAAGGCGTTGAGGGCGACGTAGATTGATGTCTTCGTGGTGTTGTCCGCACCATCAGTCGTCATGAGTTGGACTTAATGGAACCCGGCGAAACCTTCATGACGCTTTTGAACGCTCGGCTAAAGGCCGCTTCACTCTCGTAACCCAAACGAAACGCCAGTTCGGCCACCGTCGCCCCTTCGCTCTTAAGCAGCGCGGCGGCGACCTGCATTTTCCAGCCCCGCACGTACCGCATCGGCGTTTCGCCGACGAGTTCGCTGAAACGTGCGGAAAAGGCCGAGCGCGACATCGCCGCTTCTTCCGCCAAATCTTCCACGGTCCAAGGGCGCTCGGGGTCTTGGTGGAGGCTCTGCAGGGCTTGTCCGATCTGTGGGTCTTTAATCGCGGCCAGCCAGCCGGTCTGGGCGGCGGGGTCGTCTTCGATCCAGGTCCGGATGGCTTGGATCACCAAAGTGTCGGCGAGCCGAGCGATGACCGCTTCGCTGCCGGGGCGAGGTCTTTCGACTTCGCTGGCCATGACCTTGAGGATGCCCTGGGCGGTGTCGGCACGGTCCGGGTCGGAGGTGTCGAACCGAACGGTCTGGGGCAGAAGCGAGACCAGCCGTTCGGCGACGGGGTGGTCCATATGCACCGCACCACAGATCATTTGGCAGGGCGTTCCTCCGCCGCCGTGCACAAGTCGTTCGTAGCGGTCGGTGACGTGGTAGCGCTCGGTCTCGAACAGATTCGTGGCTTCGGCGCCCGGCGAAGACGCCACCACGTGGCCCTCGCCGTGGGGCACGAGCGTGAAGACGCCCTCTTGCAACTCAAGCGGCTCTGGGTCGGACGTCAACATGACGCACCGACCTTCAGTGACCACGTGAAACATCAGGCAGTCCGGCATCGGCGGTAGGTCGAGGCCCCAGGGCTCGGTGAATTCCGAGCGACAGTAGAACACGCCGTCCATGCGCAGGAAATCTAGCGCCTGCCCAAGCGGATCGCTCGACACCCAGGCATCGGCGGGGCGCTGTGTCGGGCCTTTATCGTGCGGTTTTGATTGGGCCGGGTCAGTCACGTTTTGAGTATATGGCTCACCCGCAAGACCCACCATGAAATTTAGACAAAAGAGCATAAGCCCGCCCCAAAGCGCCATATTTTCAAACCGCTCGCTGCTCTATCTTTTTGCCTGTGACGTGTGACCTACTGGTTCGTAAACCCAAACCCCGCACCGAGGAACAAGCGATGAACCACAAAACGTACTTCGCTTCCCCGCCTCATAGGGTTCCCAACCGAGCGCCGCCTAGGCGGGGTCACTGACCTCAGAACCTTGCTCATTCCACGGATTGAAATTATCTCCCTCACGGCGTTCGTGAGGGAACCACTCACCGTCTGTCCATACCGCAGACCCTCGAAAGGATGTTTCCGATGCAGAAGTTTCTCACCCTGACCGTTCTGACCGCCACCCTCACGCTGGCCGGCCTGGCCCAAGCCAGCCCCCAAGTCGACCGAGCCCACCACGCCCGTGAAAACGCGGTCGCCGCCAAGCAGCAAGACGCGGTCTACAACCTCGTCCCGGCCACGAAGATCACCCCTTCCAACGCCCGCCTATCCCACAGCCACATGATCCAAGGCGGACGCGGGACCCGCTAAACCGGCTACGACATTGAATTGAGGGCCCAGCCCTTTCGACCACGGAGACCACAGGATTCAGTCCTGTGGTTTTCGTGCATGACTCTTTGTGAGTAAGCGGATTGCTTAGTCGGAGCAGCTCTGTACGTCGCCTCGCAACCAATCACATTTACCGCCGCCGTTTTGGACGAACTGCAAAGCATCGTCAACAACGCGCCATATCGAATGAATCGGGGCCTGCGTAATTTGGTTTCCACGTGAGTTGGGTTGCCGTGTGGCGGCCCTCTCAAAACCTACACCCTCTTTCATGGAGACCTTGTGATGCAGAACAAACTTCAAAACTCAAACAATCCCAAAGACCTGACCCTGGTCATCGGCGGCAACGGCAAGACCGGCCGGCGTGTGATCGATCGGCTCAATGCCTTGGGCCGACCGGTGCGGGCCGGCAGCCGATCAGCCGAGGTGCCGTTCGACTGGGACACGCCCGAGACCTGGGGCCCGGCCCTCGACGGCGTCTCGGCGGTCTATCTCACCTACTACCCCGACCTCACGGCACCGGGCGCACTAGAGAAAGTCCAGGCGTTGACCGACCGCGCGGTCGCCGCGGGGGTTTCGCGGATCGTGCTGCTCTCGGGGCGGGGCGAGCCCGAGGCCCAGGCGAGTGAAGCCATCGTCGCCGCGGCGGGCATCGAATGGAGCGTCGTCCGCGCGGGCTGGTTCAACCAGAACTTCAGCGAAGGCGCATTCCTCGACTTGGTCATGAGCGGCACGGTCGCGTTGCCGGTGGGGGACGTGCGTGAGCCGTTCATCGACTGCGACGACATCGCCGACGTCGCGGTCGCGGCGCTGACCGAACCGGGGCACGACGGCAAGATCTACGAAGTCACCGGCCCCCGCCTGCTCACGTTCAGCGAAGCGGTACAAACCATCGCCGACGCGGCGGGCATCGATGTTCAATTCATCGACGTAACCCCCGAGGAGTTCGAGGCCGGGCTGCTGGCCGAGGGCGCTCCCGCCGAGATCGTGGGCCTCTTGAACCACCTGTTCAACGAGGTCCTCGACGGCCGCAACGAATACCTCAGCGACGGCGTACAGCTGGCATTGGGGCGGCCGGCCCGCGATTTCGCCGACTACGCCAAGCAAGCCGCGGCGAGTGGCATTTGGACGAAGGCGGTGGTGTCGTGAACATTTTTCTAACCACCCTGATCGTCGTCGCGGCCGTGGGCAGTGGCCTGATCGCCGGGCTGTTCTTCACCTTCTCGACCTTTGTGATGAAAGCCCTGGGCCAAGTCGCCCCGAGTCACGGGATCGAAGCCATGCAAGCCATCAATCTCACCGTGATGAATTCGGTGACGATGGGGGTGTTCATGGGTACCGCCGTGCTAAGCCTAGCCAGTGTCGGTTATGCGGCCTTCAACTGGCAGATGCCCGGCTCGGCCTGGCTACTCGCGGGCGGCCTGCTCTACCTCGCGTCGTTCGTCATCACCGCCGCGGGTAACGTCCCGATGAATGATGCGTTGGCACTGATGGACGCTTCAACCCGGACTGCTGCCGAGTACTGGGAGCAATACCTCACCAACTGGACGTACTTGAATCACATGCGCACCGTCGCTGCCGCACTCGCGGTGGCGGCCTACGCCCTCGCTGTGCCGTCGATGTCGGCCTGACCCCTACATCATTCAAACACGAAAGAGCACTGACCATGCAAACCATCACCACCGAAGCTCAGGGCATCGTTCGCGAACTTATCGAGCGTGGTATCAACCAAAACGATTCATCTGTGGTAGACGAACTCGTCCACCCGGAGTATCGGTACCTCACGCCGACCGAAAGCTTCGAAGGCCCCGAACAACTCAAAGCGTTGTTCGCCGGCTACCGGAAAGCGTTTCCCGACCTGAAGATCGAGATCGACTATCAGTTTGCCGAGGGTGATCAGGTCTGCACCCGCCTCACACTCAACGGCACCCACCTCGGCTCATTCAAGGGAGTCGCCGCCACGGGCCGCCGAATGCAGGTGCAAGGGGTCGTGATCAGCCGGGTCGCCGGGGCTCGGATCACCGAAGAGTGGGAGTTGATCGATGAGCTTGCCTTGATGGGCCAACTTGGGTTGATCTAACGGCCACCAAGAACCAAAGAGCATCTTCCGTTCAAGTAAAGCTCGGGCACTAGTGCTGGCGAGAAATAATCCGCGCTCTGTATCACCTCCCCGGCCCGCTTCATGTGGGTCGGGGGGTGTTTTACAGTGACACACTGCAACGACTTACCAGTACCGCTCGAAATGTAGGTTGCCGTCGGGATGCTTGCGGTCGTTGGTCACGAACCCGCGTTCGGATAAATCCGCCTCGACCTGATCGATCATGGCGGGGTTGCCACAGAGAAACACGTGGCAAGACTCGGGGGAAAGTTCGGTGCCGGTGAGTTCTTGGAACTTGTTGGCTTCGAGCAGCGCATTTACACGGCCGCGCAATCCGGACCAGCCGTTACCCTCGGGCTCGCGTGTGACGGTGGGGAGGTAGACGAAAGAGTCATCTTCCTCAGCGAGCTGGGTCAGTTCATCGTAATAACCCAGGTCCCGGGCGAGGCGGCAGCCGTCGAGGAGGATGAACTTGTCCCATCGCCCCGCGGAAGCGGTGCCGCGATGGGTGAGGTACATGCTACGGAACGGCGCGAGGCCGGTGCCGGTGCCGACCATGACGAAGGTGCGTCGCGGGTCGGGGCTACCGTCTTCGAGCGTCGGCGAGGGGAGGCAGAAGTGGCCGCCGATCTTTTCGTTCATGAAGAGCGTTTGGCCGGGCTGGATGTCCCAGAGGCTGGGCGTGAGCTTGCCGTCGTCGACACGCACGATGTAGAACTCCAGCGTGTCTTTCTGTGTGGCGGGCGAAGCGATCGAATACGCCCGGCGGATGAGCTTGGGGCCGCGGCCGGGGCGGACGGGTTTGTTGGGATCGGGCGGCGAAGTGTCGGGAAGGCCAAGCGTGGCGAATTGGCCGGGCTCAAAATCGGGGACTTCGTGGTCGTTGTACTTGACGCGGAAAAAGGCGAGGTCTTCGTGGGAATTGATGCGTTCGACCAGCGTGGCGTTGTGGATGTCTTTGGGCATGGGTGGGAGTTGGGGGCTTAGGGACTTGGGGACTTAGGAGATTGCCCGTACGCCACTTGCCGTTGAAATGAAATCGGAGCTCCAACACACAAGATGCTACCGACCAAACGGCCATAGATCGACCCCCGCAAACTAAATATCCAAGTCCCTAAGTCCCCAATACCCAAGCCCTAACTCCTAATCCACAATCTCGATCTGCTTGATGTTGCGGACTTCGATGTTGGGGCGGTTCTTGTGCTGAGTGACTTTGCCGGTGACGCGGATGGTCTTGCCGAGGTAATACTTTTCGGGAGCACGCGGGAGGTCGTCGAAGACTTCTTTGAAGACGGGGATGTAGAACTTGCCGCGCCAATCTTTGTGGAAGTTGAGGAAGCAGATGTTGCCGTTGTGGTTGTAGGTGTCGACGATCTTGCCTTCGACGGTGATGCGTTGGCCGATGTAGTTGTGGGCAGCGCCCCAGGCCACAGGGCCGTCGGGACGTTTGGGCTTGACCTTCGAGCCGCGGTCATCGATAAGGCGCTTAAACGGCAAGGGCTCGCTGATGTCTTCGCCCGCAGCAGGGATCGGGCTACGACCCGCGGCGACGATGTATGGCGTGCCGCGGTCCAACTCCACACGATCACTGTCTGCCGCCTCGGCGGGTGGCGTGCTCTGCCAAGCCACGAAACACATCGCGAAAGCAGCGATGATCAACATCGAGAAGCGGAGGACACGTTTGGGGTTGAACTGCATGAGAATGCTTTCGTGGGTGGAGCGGGTATGGCCCGTGCGGGATACCCGCAATGTTCACGGCGATCTGCGATCGCCCGCTAAACATGGGGTCCGTAGTTTCGAATCACATTCTAAGCCCTACCTCCCGGCTGGGGAAGCGTTGGCCGGGTAAACTGCCCCGATGGACGCCATCCAAGGCCAAACCCACGCCCGCGATCAGCTGCACGCCCAACTCGCATCGGGCCGGGTCCACCATGCCCAGATCTTCCACGGCCCCACCGGCGTCGGGAAATTCACCACCGCCCTCGCTTTCGCCAAAGTGCTGCTGTGCCACGAACCGGTCACCGATCTGGCGGGCCGTAAATCGGCGTGCAGCCAGTGCGCGTCGTGCAAGGCCTTCCGAATGGAGACCGAGGAAGAAGACAATCTCGACGCCTTCGCGGGTGTGGCCCACCCCGACCTGCACGTGGTCAACAAAGAACTCGCCCGCTACAGCGACGACAAGCAGACCCGCGACCGCAAGTTAACGTCGATACCCGTCAACGTCTTGCGCACCGCGCTGATCGAGCCTGCCTACCTCGGGGCCCAGCTCAACCACGGCAAGGTTTTCATCGTCGACGAAGCCGAGCTTCTCAACCCCGCCGGGCAAAACGCGCTGCTCAAAACCCTCGAAGAACCGCCCACCCCCGATGAGGGCGGTGGTACGACGATCATCTTGGTGACGTCAAACGAAGACCGCCTGCTGCCGACGATCCGCAGCCGATGCCAACGCATTGCCTTTGTTCCATTACCCAACGAGGTGCTGGATCGTTACCTGCAGGAACACGCCGAGTCGCTCGAGCCGATCGAACGGTCTTGGCTGGTAGGGTTTGCTCAGGGCAGCCTCGGCCGGGCGAAGCTGGTGCTGGACTATCGGCTGACCGAATGGGCCCGCGTGGTGCTGGCGCAGCTTGAGCAGATGGCGCGCGGCCGCGCGGTGCCGAGCCTGGGCACCGACATGGCCGAGCGGATCAATACGTTTGCCGAGGACTGGGTCAAGAACCACAAGAACGCCTCGAAGGAAGCCGCCAACAAACTCGCGGCCGGCCTGATGTTCTCGCTCATCTCGACGTATGCCCGCGAGCAACTCGACAAGCTATCCGAGCAATGCGACCCGGCCGACCCCGAATCCGCCGAAGCACAGCTGCTCCCTTGGGTCGGCGTGATTGATGCGCTGGGCGTCGCCGAATCGCGACTGGGGAGCAACGTCAACCTCGGCCTGACCTGTGACGGTCTAGCCTCTTCGATAGCCCTATCGCTGCGCGAACGCGTGGGCTCCCGCTAAGCGGGAGAGTGATGAGTAAACAGTGAACAGTGACGAGTGATCTTTTTCTATCGCTATCCTGAGACTCGCTGTTGTTTTTCTTACTCTTCACTGCTCCCTGTTTACTGTTAACTCCTACCTTAAACCATGAAGTACGACTTGATTGCGTTGGACCTAGACGGCACGTTGCTCGGGCCGAACCACACCGTGAGCCTGGAGAACCGCCGTGCGATCGCGGACGCACAGGAAGCGGGTGTGCTGGTGGTGCCGTGCACAGGACGTGGTTGGCGGGAATCGCTCAACGCGCTCGGTGATGTACCGGGCCTGCCTGTGGGCGTGTTCAACACCGGGGCGGTGGTGGTCGAAATGGATTCGGGTCACGCGGTGGACCTGGCGGACATCGAACCGCATCTCACCTTGGAGCTCATCGAGTTCATGCGTGACCTTCCCCAAGCGGTGCTCGTCTTCCAGGAGCACGGGCGCACGGGCCGCGACTTCCTCGTCACCGGCGACGGGGAGATCACCGACAACACCCAGCGCTGGTTCAAGATGAACAACCTGCTCGTCGCCGAGAACCGCCACCCGACGCCCGAAGACCTGCACCACAGCCTCCGCGTGGGCGTCGTCGCCACGGGCCGGGCCGCATTCGATGTCGAGGAACAACTCGTCGAGCGCTTCGCCAACCGCGTTGATCTGCACTGCTTCGCGGGGGTGCCCACCGCCAAGGCCGAGGACGCCGTCTTCATCGTTGAGGTCTTCGCCAAAGGCGTGAACAAATGGCGGGGCTTGTCGTGGATCGCCGACCAACGCGGCATCTCAGCCGACCGAATCGCGACCATCGGCGACGAGATCAACGACCTGGCCATGCTCGAACACGCCGGGTTGGGGGTGGCGATGGCCAACGCCGTACCCCGCGCCGCGGAGAAGGCCGATCGGCACACGCTGAGCCATGCCGAAGACGGCGTGGCGCACGCGATCCGCAAGATGCTGGATGGGGCGTGGTAGGTTATAGCCACAGATTTCACAGATGACGCAGATTCCGGGAGTGAAAAGATGCATGAACAGCGCGACGAGCAGACCTATGCAATCATTGGTGCTGCAATGGAGGTACATCGACACCTAAGCAGTGGTTTTCTGGAAGCGGTGTATCACGATGCGCTATCGATCGAATTCGAAACACGTGAAATTCCATTCGTGCGGGAACCCGATTTACCCGTGATGTACAAGGGTAAAGTGCTTGGCTCGCCTTACCGAGCAGATTTTCTTTGCTACGATCGCGTTGTGGTGGAGATCAAAGCAGTCTCCGATTTGAATCGCGCCCACGAAGCCCAAATCATCCATTACCTTCGGGCAACCGGCCGCCCAATCGGCCTACTCCTGAATTTCGGTTCCTCATCACTCCAACACCGCCGATTCATCCAATCGGTGTAATCAGTGAAATCTGCGGCAAAATATGCTCAACGTCCCCATCCAACGCCTCCCCCACAACACCGACACCCCCCTGCCCAGCTACCAGTCGGAGCACGCCGCGGGGATGGACATCCATGCCTGTCTGGCGGAGCCGGTCACGATCGCCCCCAAGCAGATCGCGATGATCCCCTGCGGGTTTGCGATGGCGGTGCCCGACGGCTACGAAGCCCAGGTCCGCCCCCGCTCGGGCCTGGCCAGTAAGCATGGCCTCGCGCTGCCCAACAGCCCCGGCACCATCGACGCCGACTACCGCGGCGAAGTCAAAGTCCCTCTCATCAACCACGGCCCCGCCGACTTCACCATCGAACCCAACATGCGCATCGCCCAGATGCTCATCAAACCCGTCCCCCGCACGCAATGGGTCGAAGTCGACGAACTCCCCCCCACCGACCGCGGCGAAGGCGGGTTCGGTCACACCGGCGTTTAGAGCAATGCGTAACTTTCGGCTCATCTTCTTCTGCCTTACTCTCGACCTGGCGTTGGGTGGATGCGCCGGGACTATCGGCCGTGCAGCAGTTAAAACGCCAAACCAAGGCAAAGCAACCCAAGAACTAAACGCCCACGTCGCCGAGCCCGAGATGGAAGGTGCCATGATCGATCACCGGCTCCGCGTTGAAATCGATCAACCTGCCGCGTCGTTATCGGTGTGGGTCATCGATCCATCTAACGAAGAAATCCATGACAACGACCAAGGGCTGTGGTTCGCAACCCCCGGAAATAAAACGCGAAAATCCCGGCAACCTCACTCCACGGTACTCATCCTGCACGGTTTCCGGCACTGGAAGAACGACTGGGCGTATCTGGTGTGGGCACGCTTCTTTGCTCAACACGGCTACCGTGCTGTGCTTGTGGACCTCCGCGGGCACGGCGGGTCCACGGGAGATTGGTCAACCTTCGGCCCACAAGAAGCACGCGATCTCAAATACGTCGTTGATGAACTAGACCGACAAAATCTACTCGCGGGAAACCTCGGCGTATTCGGAGGCTCCTATGGTGGAGCAACCGCGATCCATTTCGCGGGTATCGATCCCCGCGTCGTCAGCGCGGTTACCGTTTCAGCGTTTTCCACGATGCGTGAAGTACTCCCTTCATTTATCAAAGCTGAACTTGGGTGGCTTAGTGGAGCGGTCGGGGTATGGGGATACGACCGCATCGTCGATGCGGCGGGGAAGGCTGGTGGCTTTAACCCAGAAGATGCTGATGCCCGGAAGGCCATGCGCACAACCTCAGCACATATCCTGATTCTGCACTCATTGGCGGACAAGCACGTCCCGCCCCAGCACGCCCGCGACCTCGCATACGCGGGAGGCGGACGCGTGAAAATGGTGCTCTACGAAGGGGCCGACCACTTCATGTTCGGCGTGAATGAAGCTCAAGAAGTACGGCAACAAGCGCTGGAGTGGTTTGACGCTTACCTAAAATAAATGAGAAGTCAGTCTATTCGGGGTGCGTGATCCATCGGCTACAATTCCCGCTGGCATGCGCTCGCATTTACTACGTATCCGATTCTTGGCTTTCATCACCACCGCGGTGCTGCTGTGTTGTGGCCTAACGGGATGCGAAAGCATTCTCGGTGAGTGGGTGAGTCGTACGCCCAATCACGGTAAGTCGCTTGCGAAGATCGATCGGGACGAGCCTTTGGCTTTGGACGACGCGGTTATTGATTACGAATTTCGGGTTGAGGTCGATGGCGAGGACCCTGTGTCGCTGTGGGTCTGGGTGGTCGATCCGAGCAATGAGAAGTTTGTCGGGCTGGAAAGCAAGGAAGACGATCCGGAGTTCATCCAGCCGTTGTTTCAGATCGAGCATGATGCCACGCGCGAAACCCGCGAGCCGAAGGCGACCGTGCTGATGCTGCACGGGTTTTACGATTGGATCAACCGCCGGTGGTATCTGATGTGGTCCCGTATGCTGGCGGAGCAGGGCTACCGTGTGGTGATGGTGGATCAGCGCGGGCACGGCCGATCGACCGGCGAATGGGCGACCTACGGGGTGCGCGAATCGCGGGACATGCAACACGTGCTGGACGAGCTGGAACGACGCGATCTGCTGACAGGGCCGGTTGGGATATGGGGTGTTTCGTTCGGCGGGGCGACGGCGGTGCAGCTGGCTGAAATCGACGATCGAATCGATGCGATGGTGTTGGTCTCGACGTTTACGTCGATGCGCGACATTGTGCCGGACTACGGCCGGGCGATCGGGTTTAAGTTCTTGTCGGATGAGCAGTACACCAAGGTGATCGACTACGCGGGGCAGCACGCCAACTTTGATCCGGATGATGCGGACGTGATCGGCGCCTTGCAACGTATGGATATCCCCACGCTGCTCATCCACGGCGAAGACGACCGGCTGATCCCGATCCAACACGCCATGCGTCTGTACCACGCCGCGGACCGGGAGAATGTCGAGCTGATCCGGGTGCACAGCGCCAACCACACGTCGCTGGGCGACACGGTCGTGTGGCCGATCTATCAGCCGATGGTGGATTGGTTTGAGCGACACCTCTTGCTCGATCGCGGCCACACCGCAGTGGCGAACGAAAGCCAACCCGCTGCTGCGACCCCCTAAGCACGGGAGATACAAACCCTTAGCGTTTGATACCGCACGCTGTTGAGGCTTCGCTGAATCTGTCGATGCGCAAACGCTTCGGCCGATAGAGAACAGGCGCAGCGCGATGGTTGTGCGCTGCGATCGTGATTCATTGTTGAAGGGTCCCATAACATGGCCAAGCGTAAGACGAAAAAGCAGAAAGAAGCAGACGAACGGCTGGCGGTGCTCCGGCAGATCGGCCTGGCGGTCGCGATCGGAGCGTGGTTGATCGTGGTGGCCTCGTTGCTCAGCTACAACTCCGCGGACGCGCCGTCGCATGCCGTGGGTGTGACCAACGCCGACACCGCCAACTGGATGGGCCCGCTGGGCGCCGCGATTGCGCACAAGGCCTACCTCGTCATCGGCCCCGGCGTGTGGGTCGCCATGATCGGGCTGGGGGCTTGGCTTGTCCTCACTCTGTCCAACCGCCCCGTGAACCAAACCGTGATCCGCGCTGCGGGCTTGGCAATCATGACTGCCACGACTTCGGGCATGATCGCGGTGGCGACCACGCAGTTTGTCGCCGGGTACGAAGGCGCGCCCCAAGGTCCCGGCGGGCTGCTGGGCGTGCTCATCGACGAAGAACTCGCCGGCCGATTTGCCACAGCCGGCAGCCTGCTGATCCTGGGTATCGCGTTCTGGATCGGGGCGTTGCTCGCGGTGGACCAGATTGTGTTGGCGATCCCACGCGTGCTCGCAGAGGGCGCGATGCGTTTGATGAACGTCAGCCGTGAACGGTTCCCCGGCATCCCCGAATTCAATCTGCCCCGCTGGAAGATGCCCAGCCTCGCGGGCTTCGGCTTCATGTCGCGTGAAGGCGGCGGCGTAGCCCAACGCGAAAACGACCTCGACGGCGGCCACATCGAGCTACCCTCCAAGTCCAAGCGTAAACGCAAAGGTAAGCGCCACGGCGACGAGGACGAAGAGTACATCGACGAGGACGCCGGCGGCCTGGGCGGCGCTGAGCCCATCGAAGCGGTTGAGGACGACGAATACGAATATGAGTACGAGTACGAAGACGAAGAGGCGGAAGACGAAGGCGCCGACGACGAAGACCTCTCCGCCGATGCCCCCTCGGCCTACGTCAACTCGAAGAAGAAGTTTGACCCCGACGAGCTGCGGGCCAAGATGTCGCAGATCCCGATCAACTTCGCCAAGAAGCAGGAGACCCACGAAGCACCCATCCGCGAGATGGACCTCACCGGCTACCAATTCCCCGAGATCGATCTGCTCGAAGACCCCGAACTCGGATTCAGCGAAGAGATGCGTGACATCGTCGAGCAGCAGGGCCAGGAACTCCAAGCCGCCCTGCTCGAATACAAGATCAAGGGCGAGATCGTCAACATCGACTCGGGCCCGGTCATCACACTGTTTGAGATCAAGCTCGCCCCGGGCACCAAGGTCTCGCGCATCACCGCGGTGCAGAGCGACCTGGCCCGCGCACTTAAGGCGCCGAACATCCGCGTCGTGCCCAATATGGCCGGCAAGAACACGATCGGCATCGAGGTGCCCAACCTCAAGAAGGAACGCGTCCGCCTCAAGGAGCTAATGAGCGTCAACCGCGAAGCGGTCGCCAAGATGAAGCTGCCGATGTTCCTGGGCAAAGACGCTTCGGGCAACCCGCTGGTGCAAGACCTCAACGCGATGCCGCACATGCTCATCGCCGGCACCACCGGCTCGGGTAAGTCGGTGTGCATGAACTCGATCATCATGTCCTTCCTCTTCACCAAACGGCCGGATGAGCTCAAGCTCGTCCTGGTCGACCCGAAGATGGTCGAGATGTCGATGTTCAAGAGCATCCCACACCTCATGTGCCCCGTCGTCACCGAGATGAACAAGGCGGCGCAGATCCTCGAGTGGGCCGTGACCAAGATGGACGAGCGGTACGAGCTGCTCGCCGAGGTCGGCGTCCGCGACATCGCGTCGTACAACGACCTGGGCTGGGACGAAATCAAGGACCGCCTGGAGATCGAGAACGACAACGAAGCGGCCCGTATCCCGAAGAAGCTGCCGTACCTCGTGTTCGTGAT
>JBCCWB010000082.1:0-15574 GCA_039194345.1 Planctomycetota bacterium | reverse complement strand
GCCGACTACGACGATCCCTACCTGACGATGCTGCCCAGGTACGAGGCGGCCGTGCTCGAGGTGTTCGCTGACCTCGTCGAACGCGGGCTGGTGTACCGCGACCTCAAACCCGTGCACTGGTCGATCGACAACCAGACCGCCCTCGCCGAGGCGGAGCTGGAGTATTACGACCGGGAAGACACGTCGGTGTTCGTGAAGTTTGACTGTGCAAGCGCGTTTATCTCTGAGACCGGTGAAGACCGAATCATGAGCCTGCTGGTTTGGACCACAACGCCGTGGACGCTGCCCGCAAACTTGGCGGTCGCTGTAAATCCGAGGGCGGAATACGGCGTATATCACCTACCCAACCAGCCGGGCCACGAAGTCATTATCGCTGTCGAACTCGCAGACGAAGTTTTGAACATGGTTTGCGGGCAGTCCGTTCCGCCCGAACGGATCATGAAGGGTGAAGCCATGTCTGGACTCACTTACGCGCACCCCTTCCTGGACGATGGGGTCCGGCAAAGACCTGTCGTCATGGCCGAGTACGTCACCCTCGAAGACGGCACCGGCCTGGTCCACACCGCGCCGGGCCACGGGGCTGAGGACTACCAGACCGGCCTCCGCGAAGGCCTGGATGTGTACTGCCCCGTACTGCCGGACGGCACCTACGACGACACCGTGCCTGAATGGCTCGTCGGCAAGTCGATCTGGAAAGCCAACGACGAGGTCGTCGAACACCTCCGCGGCTCGGGACACCTGTTCCACGACCAGAAGTTCATGCACAGCTACCCGCACGACTGGCGCGGCAAGAAGCCTGTCATCTTCCGCGCGACTGAGCAGTGGTTCGTCGGCGTCGACAAACCCGTGGACGGCGGCGCATCCATGCGTGACGCCGCTCTGGCGCAAACCGCATCGGATGTCGACTTCCTCCCCGACTGGGGCCGCAACCGCATGCGGGGCATGCTCGAGTCCCGCCCGGACTGGTGCATCAGCCGACAGCGCTCCTGGGGCCTGCCTATCCCCGCCTTCTTCAAAGACGACGGCACCCCGCTGCTCAACCCCGATAGCGTCCGCGCCGTCGCCCAGGTCTTCGCCGAGAAGGGCAGCGACGCGTGGTTCTACATGGAGCCCGCCGACCTGCTCGTGTACTACGAAGAAGACGGCCTGGACAAGTCCTCGCTGACCAAAGGCAAAGACACCTTCGACGTCTGGTTCGAGTCGGGCTCGTCGTGGAACGCCGTGCTCCGCGAGGGTTGGCGCGACAAGCAGTCCGGCGACGCCTACCCGGCCGACCTCTACCTCGAAGGCAGCGACCAACACCGCGGCTGGTTCCAGCACTCGCTGCTGCCCGCCCTCGCCGTCACCGGCCAGTCGCCGTTCAAGACCGTGCTCACCCACGGCTTCATGGTCGACAAGGACGGCAAGAAGATGTCCAAGTCCGGCGGCAACGCTCTGAAGATCGAAGACCTCTTCAAGGACTACGGCGCCGACGTCTGCCGGTGGTGGGTCGCTTCGCTCAACCCCGACAACGACATCAAGGTCGACATGAGCTTCTTCAAGCTCGCCGGGGAGGAATACCGCAAGGTCCGCAACACCCTGCGGTTCTTGCTGTCGAACCTCGATGGTTTCGATCCCTCCAATGCGCACGCCTTTGCCGAAGCCGACGCGGCCAGCCTCGACGCCTGGGTTCTGGGCGAGCTCAGCAAGCTCACCCAAACCGTGCGTGACGCTTACGAAGGCTTCGCCTACCGCAAAGCCACCGAAGCGATCTTCAACTTCTGCAACGACACGCTCAGCGCGGTGTACCTCACCGCGGTCAAAGACCGGCTGTACTGCGACGCCGCGGACAGCCCGCGTCGCCTGCGTTCGCAGACCGCGTGCTACAAGCTCGCCGAGGCGTTGTGCCAACTCCTCGCCCCGGTCCTGCCACACACCGCCGACGAAGCCTGGCGTGCCCTGCCCGGCAAGGGTGATGACGACTGCGTGCACCTGCAGATACTGCCCGAAGTTTCCACGGCAAGTGCGATCGCGGTCGAAGTACGCTGGGCCGAAGCCATGGCCGAGCGTGACGTTTGGCTCAAGGCGATGGAAGACTTCCGCCAAGCCAACGACGTCGACAACCCGCTCGACCTTGGCCTGTTTGTGTCCGGCGATTGGTCCGCCTTCGCCGCCGAAGACCTCGCCGACCTCTGTGGCGTGAGCCGGTTCGCCTCGGGCAGCGACAGCACCACCGTCGAAGACCTGTCCAGCGAGCCGCGCTGCGAACGGTCGTGGAAGCGTGACGGCACCGTCAAGGAACGCTCCGACGGCGGCCAACTCTCCGACCGCGACGCCGCGGCGCTCGGTTTGAGTTAAGGGGCCGTTGTCTATCGATTCATCTCGCCCCATTCCCCACGCCCGTCGAGCGCTGAGTACGCGTCCGGCGGGTTGAGCCCGTACCACGGATCGTCGATCGGGGCGAGGAACAGCTCGGCGTAGACGTAACGCGTCAGCGCGTCCAAGTCGTCGGTTTTTCCGTCTTGAATCACGTATTCGTGGAACCGTCGGTGAAGCCGGTGCTCGTTCAATGCGGTATCGCGGGCCAGCGAACCCTCAAACTGTCGGAGCGCCGCGAAGGCGGGGTCTTCCGCGCGGCTTTTGGCGAAGGTGATCTCGTTCGCCTGAGCGGCGCTGCTTTCTTTCTCGAAGAACAAGTCCCGGCTGGTCTCGTCGAGACTCGAACTCTTTCGGTAGCCCGCCGCGAGCGCGTCCCACGCTGGATCACCGTCGGGTAAATCACGCGCGGCGACCCCTTGGAACGCCGTCAGGGGCACCATCTCGACAGTGCTTTTCCCGATGGTCAATCGATCGGCAGCGACAGCATTGGCGGGTTGTTCGACCCAGACAGCAGAATCAGACAAGACTACAGGGGTTGCCGCCAGCAGCATCGACTCGGTGATACTCATTTGCTGTGAGGCCGAGGCGTGGAACTCGATCAACCGTTGCCGGAAGTCGGTATGGCTTTCGGTGTTGTCCGAGCCACGTGCAAACGTCTCGGCCCGTTCAAGGAGTCGCTTAAACACCACGGCGTTGTACAAACCGGGCAGGACATCCACCATCCGGCCCTGCGGGTCCAACACATAGTGGAACGAGTTGCCCGTGATCGTACGCCGCAGCGTCCGCCCGTCGCCGAACTCGATGGTCATCACCGGCACAGGCCGAACGCTTTCCCAGTGCAACACATAATGATCTCTGAGGTAGTCCGCGATGATCTGGTTGGCGTACAGGGCGGTGCGGAAAAATCGGGAGTTGGCACACGACAGATCGTCATCAAGCCGACCCAGGAGACGCAGCGAAAGGATCGGCCGACCACTGGCCTCGGCCTCGGCCAATGCGGCGTCCAGGTCGCGGTGCCAGAACAGTCCCGATGCCCAGGCGTCGCGTTGCCCCGCCAGCCGATCGATCTTCTGCCGGGCCACGGCGTCGTCGATCAGGCCCTGAGCTTTGGCGAAGGCCATGACCGCGTCTAAGCCGGGCTGCCCGGCGGTGAGTAGCGGTGCCTCCGCGTCGATCGAATGGCTCTCGGTGAGATAGGCCGTCGCCCATTCCGATAATTCGAAAGGTGGCTCCAGGCCCGAAGCCCGACCCGCGAAAACACACAAAGACACCAACCCAACCCACAAGATTACCTGTCGCATAGCAACTCCGCATGAGAGTAGAAGAACGTGACGCTCTTTATTGGACGGTTGGCACGGAAAAAAGTTCTGTGGTTTGCGGGAAACCTTTAGCGGCCTCAGCCGTGGTCTGTTTTGCGTCGATAACCGAAATGGAGTCTGTCCGCATGCCTATCGAGTTCCGCGAAGTGCGTTGGGAAGAGATCGACGAGGCGTTGGCGTTTGCCAACGGCCAAGGCGGTGATATCGCCAAACCCGCGCTGCGTCACAACCTTAGTCTGCTGGCGGTCAACGCTGAGAAGACCATTCTCGGCTCGGCGATGCACGAATCCGCAGAAGGCGGCCGACATCTGATTCACATCCACCTCAAGCCCGACACCCACCCCGGGCTGGGGCGGCTGCTCATCGACCGCTCCCTAAGTAAGGCCGAGGCGTCGAACGTGACGACCACCACCGTGAAGATCCACCACGAAGAGGCGGACCAAAGCACCTGGTCCAGCACCGATTGGCTTAGCCGACTCCGCCCGACCACACCCAAGCCGCTGCAACCCGAAGCTCCATCGCCTTCCACCGAAGCCAGCGACGAATCAGAGCAGACACCCGATACCCCGGTGTCGCCCGAAAGCGACACCGCTGAAGCCGCCTGAGCGTTGTCGTTTCTACGCCACACCGCACCCGACAAAAAGTGTTGCCTCCACGCCACATCGGTCTAAATCCCGAGGTGTTTTGCGACGATAGCAACCTCAAGATGTCGCTTAAACACCACAACGCCAAGGCCGCCGGGACCGCACCCGCGATGACACCCTCCCAACTCGCTCACGAACTGAACAACCTGCTCGACGGCTCGCTTCGTCAAGTGGGTCGGGTGATGCGTGAGCTCAAAGAACTCGGAGGCGACCCCGCTGCGCAGGACCAGCTCGCCCAGCAACTTCGCACGGCCGACCAGTCGATGCACCAGATGGCGGATGTCATCGAGCGCTACGCCAACGCCCCGCAGATCGCCGACAGCGACCCCGACACGCTCGGCTGCTTCGCCGAGGTGCCCCCGACCACGGGCGAGATCATGGAAGCCCGCGGCACGCTGCTCGACGTGTTGACCCACGCCATCAACGTCTACGGCCCGTCGATCGAGCAATCCAGCATCATCCTGAAAACCCGCCTCGATCCTGCAATCACCGACCTGCCCGCCGGGCCGATCTACACCGTCTTGGCCAACGCGATCAACAACGCAATCCAAGCGATTCAGCGTTGTGATCAAAACGCGACGGGCCATTGCATCACGGTCTGCATCACGCCGACGGATCAAGACGTCGTGGTCAAAGTCACCGACACCGGCGTCGGCCTCGACCCCGTGTTGTTCGATCGCCACGGCCAGTTCCGCTACGGCGTGACCACGCGTCGCAACGGCCACGGCATCGGCCTAGACCTCTGCCGCCGCATTGCCAGCGACCTCGGCGGCCAGCTGCAGCTTTCGGCCAACCCCGTGGGCCGTGGCACGCAGGTGACGTTGCAATACCCGCACCCCGCGGCGACCGCCGCTTCCTCGGCCGAGGAGGCCCGACGTGCCGGGTAAGACGCGCATCCTCATTGTCGATGACGACCCCATCGTCGCGGACAGTTTGGCTGATGTGCTCCGCGAAGAAGGCCACGACACCGCCACCGCGCACGACGGGCGGGAAGCTTTGGCGTTGATCGATGAGGTGCAAGACAAATTCAACCTGCTCATCACCGATCTGAACCTGCCGCGCTGCGACGGGCTGGAGCTGCTCAAAGAATTGCACGACCGCGAAAGCGACATCGTGCCGATCGTGATCACCGGGTTCGGTAAGATCGAGACGGCGGTCAACGCCGTGAAACTTGGCGCGGCCGACTATCTCACCAAACCGGTCGTCGATGAAGAACTACGGTTGGCGGTGAGCAAAGCGGCGAACCGTCAGGCGTTGCTCGCGGAAAACCATTCGCTGAAGGATCAGCTGTCCGAACGCTACGGCATGGCCAACCTCGTCGGCAGTGACTACCGCATGCAGAAGGTGTACGACCTCGTCGAGGCTGTCGCCGATTCGAAAACGACTGTACTGATCTCCGGCGAGTCGGGCACGGGCAAGAGCATGGTCGGCCGGGCAATCCACGCGATGAGCGCCCGGGGGGCTGATCGCCGCAGCGCGAGTCCCGCGCCACGTGCAAAACACAAGCGACAAGTTGAACGTCGCGACCCGAAGCGTCGCGGCTACCCCGGCGGGCCGTTCGTCACGTTTGCCTGCGGCTCGATCCCCGAAACGCTTCTGGAAAGCGAACTCTTCGGCCACACGAAGGGCGCATTCACCGGAGCCGACACCGACAAGCCCGGCAAGATCCTCGCCGCGGACGGCGGGACGCTCTTCATCGATGAGATCAACTCCGCCACCCCCGCGCTGCAGCTCAAGCTTCTGCGCGTGCTCCAGGAAAAAGCATTCGAGCCCATCGGCAGCACGCAGACCATGCACGTCGATGTGCGGTTCATCATCGCGACCAATCAAGACCTCAAGCAGCTCGTCGCTGAGGGCAAGTTCCGCGAAGACCTGTACTACCGCATCAACGTGGTGAACCTGCAGATGCCCGCGCTGCGAGAACGCCCCGGCGACATCCCGCTGTTGGCCGAGCACTTCCTCGAGAAGTACACGCGTGAGGTCGGCAAGAGTCGGACGCTTTCGCAGGAAGCCGTGGAGGCGTTGCAGGCCTACGACTGGCCAGGCAACGTGCGTGAATTGGAAAACGCGGTGGAACGTGCGGTGGTGCTGAGCAAGGGCCCGCAGATTCAGCCGGGCGATCTGCCCGAGCAGGTGCTGGATGCGTTGGGCTTGGCTCCGATGCGTGGCCGAGGCGCTTCGGCTTCCGGTGGCGGATCGATCCCCGCGCTTGCGGACGGCTGGACGCCCACCCCGCTCGCCGAGGCGTTGCAAGACCCCGAACGCCAAATCCTCCTCGCCGCCCTTGAAGCCAACGCGTGGAACCGTCAGGAAACCGCCCGCCAGCTCGAGATCAACCGCACCACGCTGTACAAAAAGATCAAGCAGTACGGCCTCGACGAGCCCGGCTAAGCCGATCGCCTCCGCATATTTCTCTAGGTTGCAGCGCTATGCTTTGAGATAATGAAGCTAGGAGCTCTGCTATGGATATCCCCCTCGACGAAAAACTGGTCACCCTCGCAACCCTCGCTGGCGAAATCGAAGCCACGTTGTTGGCCGACGAATTGAAGCGGCAAGGCATCGCCGCTGAGGCGAGCGGCCTGCTTACCGCGGGCTTCCGTGCCGAGGCCCCGGGCAGCGTGAAGGTGTTGGTCCACGAGCAAGACCTGGATGAAGCCAAAGCCGTGATGGCGGACTACTACGCGTCGAAAGAAGAGATCGATTGGGATCAGGTCGATGTCGGCGAAGCTGAGGACGAGTTGTGATCCACCATGGACGAGACCTCCAATGTGTAGGCTCATCTGTGTAAATGAGCCTAAACGGTGGAGTGGCTCTAGTTCCTATTTATAAACAGGTTTTCTACATCTACGCGTGTGTGATTTACCGTGGTGGTTCATCTCACCAGATGAGCCTACACGCACCGGTTAGTCGGCGGTGTCCAGAAACGCCCGCCCGATCTTCCACACATCCCCTGCACCCATGGTCACGACCAGGTCGCCGGGCTTGGCCAGGACTTCGAGCTGCTCGACGATCGCTTCGAAGGGGTGCAGGTGCATCGCGGTGACGCTTTGCTTGCGGAGACGATCGACCAAGGCCCCGGCGGTCACGGCTTGGCGCTCCTTCTCGCTGTCCCGCACAAAATAAATCTCCGGCACGATCACGATGTCCGCGGCGCTGAAGCTCACGGCGAACTGCTCCATGAGGTGGCGGGTCCGGGAGTGTTGGTGCGGCTGGAACACGCAGATGAGCCGCTCGGGCTGGTGGTGTTGGCGGAGGGCACGGAGGGTGGTGTCGATCTCGGTGGGGTGGTGGCCGTAGTCGTCGAGGACGAGGATGTCGCCCCGTCGGCCGACGGTCTGCATGCGTCGGTCTAGGCCGCGGAAGCCGGTGATGGCCGGGCCGATCTTGTCCCACGGGGCACCCAGGCGGTGGGCGGTGACCGCGGCGGCGGCGGCGTTGTAGGCGAAGTGGTCACCCGGCAGCGGCTGGGTCCATGAGCAGACCAGCGTGCCGTGCTCGTGCAGCGTGACCTGGTCGCCGTCGACTTTGATGCGCCAGTCGGCCTGCGACGCGAAACCGAGCGTCTCGACCTTGGCGTCCAGCCCGGCGACGATGCTCAGGCGGTGGGGCGACTCGTGGTGGATGAGCAGCGAACCTTTCGAATCGATCAAGCGGGCAAACGTCGCGAAGCTCTCGACAATCTCATCGATCGACGAATACAGGTCCAGGTGGTCGGCTTCGACGTTGAGGATCGTCGCGTGGGTGGGGCGGTAGTTGTGGAAGCTGCGGTCGTATTCGCAGGCTTCGGCGATCAGCGTTCCGCCCCCGGAATGGTTGGCTCCGGCCCGTGACCCGCCGCCGATCTGCTCGCAGTGGGCCCCGAGGATGAACGACGGGTCGAGGTCGGCTTGCAGCAGGGCGTGGCAGAGGATCGAGGTGGTGGTGGATTTGCCGTGGGTCCCCGCGATGGCGACGCCGGTGGTCTGGGGCGAGGCGATGAGCCGGCCGAGCATCTGGGCGTACTTCACGACTTCCACGCCCCGGCGTCGTGCTTCGACCACCTCGGGGTGGTCCGGCGGGATGGCGGCGGAGATGACCAGCGTGTCGCACGCCTCGGGCACGCTCGCCGCGGTCTGTTGGAGCAGCACGTCGATCCCGCTGGCCCGCAGGGCCGCGACGGCGGGCGAATAGCTGCCCTCGGGCATCGCCCGGTCCGACCCGGTGACGATCGCCCCGCGTTGCTTGGCGAGCTTGGCCAACCCCGACATCCCGCTCCCGCCGATGCCGACGAAGTGCAGGCGTTGGGCGGTGAGGGTGTCCGTCTGATCAATCGATGGGCTGGTCGTGGCGGTGGTCTTTGGCATTTTTTTATGATATCTAAACCAAGCCGGGCGACGTTTGCCCGATACTTGACCAATACAATCTCCGTACGTTCTGGTGGGTACCCATGACTCTGAACCCCGACCCCGATCAAGAAGCCTATCCCGTTCCCGAAGAACTGGCCGAGGAGTTTGAGCAAATCGTTGCCATCTCCGAGCTCCCTTCGTTGTGGCCCAACGAACCGCCGAACGACTATCCCTACGAGCTTTATAAAAAAGAAGAAGCACGTCTTGAATCGTTGAGGCAGGTCAAAGGGTCGGCCTTGGTTCTGCGGGCCAGGGCCATGCTTTATGTCTTGGATGCTCGTGCACGCGAGGTTCGACGGCTTGAGCCGGAACACGAATCGTTCTTTCTGAATTTAGACAACCCCTGGGCGAAAGCGCTGGCGAAGGAAACCAGCGGCTTTAATTTGCTCTTGCACTTCGCCAAGAAAAAACACACGCCGGATCTACAGCTGATTACCGAGCTGCTGGACCTCATGGTGATCCATAACGCGGTGGAGTTTGTGGATGAATTCGGTGGTGGACGGGGCCAACCCAAGCCGATCATCGACTACGGCCTGACGGTGGCGGAGTTGGCCTTGGCCTACGCTCGGGACCATGAATTGCCCTCAGATTGGAAACCCGCACTCCATAAGATCTGGGACTACTACGGGGGGCGAAATGCGGTCGGGAAGAGTCGGGCCTTGATCAATCAAATCGATGAACTCCTCCACGACCGATTGGAATGGCCGATGCGGCCGCGTGACCGTTGGGCCGACGAGGCGCTCAGCGATGTGGAGTCGTTTGGTCGAGAAGAAGCGCAAGCCTGGCTTGAGTTCTTGCGCCACGCCAGCACAGCCAAGACACGACCGGCTAAGAAATGGAAACATACCACCGCCAAGCTCATCGAACCTCTCGGCGCTGAAGCCTTCGCCCGATGGGCGGGGCGGTGGCTCGGCTTCATCGGCGAGGCGGGGCCCGATGAACGCAACGTCGGCGACACCAACAAGCTCGATGCCACGGTTCTTAAGCAGGTCAACGAACAGATTGCGGCGGGTTTGGTTTGGGGCTCTGCCCACGTGCCGGCCATGCAGGATACGGTGGTTCATGCCATCGAGAAGGGCTTGGAGAAGCTCGCGCCCGGGGAGTATCGATCGCCGCTGCTGGCCGAGGTCGGGCTGCGGGTTCTCGCCGAGATGGAAGATGGGGCTGGTCTTGAAACGCTTGCGTCGCTCGGGCCGGGGCTTCCGCTGGCCAAGTACCGGAAACTTGCGGAGAAGCTGATCAGCGAATCGGTGGCGGCCTCGTAATCCCGACGAGACGCCGATTCCATACTGCGCACCCATTCATGGTCGAGTAGACTTAAACCATGTCAGACTCCCTCGGATCGTTCTGTCTGGTCCTCCACGGCCACCTCCCCTACGTCCTGCGACACGGCACGTGGCCGCACGGGGAAGACTGGCTCTACGAAGCTGCCGCGGAGACGTACCTGCCGATCCTTTCGATGCTCGACGAGTGTGTGTTCTTCAACGCCACGCCGAAGCTGACCATGGGGCTGACGCCGGTGCTGCTCGAGCAGCTTGCTCACCCGCACTTCAAACACGGCTTCGAACACTACCTCAACGATCGGGCGGAACGTGCTCGCCTCGACAAGGCCGAGTTCGAGAAGCTCGACAACGGCCACCTCGCCTTCCTCGCCAGCGAGTGGGAAAAGACCTTCACCAAACTCTCGGCCCAGTTCAACGACATCGGCCAAGACATCCCCAAGGCCTTCGCCAAGATGGCCGAGCGCGGCCTGGTCGAGATCATCACGTCCAACGCGACCCACGGCTACATGCCGCTTCTTCTCACCGACGAAGCGATCCGCGCCCAGGTCCGGGCGGGCGTCGCGACCAGCGAACGCATCCTCGGTTTCAAGCCCAAGGGCATGTGGCTGCCCGAGTGTGCCTATCGGCCCAGCGGCATGTGGAACCCGCCGATCCAGTGGGGCGAAGGACGCGTCCGCTGCGGCATCGAACACATCGTGGCGGACGAAGGCGTCAACCACTTCTTCGTCGAGTCGCACCTCATCGAAGAGAGCAAGTCCGAGCAGGTCTACAACGACGGCCTCTGGTACAAGGTCGGCTGGGACGAAGCGACCAACTACCCCGACCGCGGCTGGCGTTCGGTGAACGAACCCCACGGTGTGAACTCCGACGGCACCGGCCTAGCCCGTGCATTTGCCTTTGCCCGCGACAACGAGGTCTGCGAAAAGGTCTGGTCCGGCAGCATCGGCTACCCGGCCGACGGCGTGTACCTCGAGTTCCACAAACAGTGGGGCCCGCGTCGCGGCCTGCGCTACTGGAAGATCACCGGCGCCAAGACCGACCTCGGCGACAAGCACCTGTACTACCCCGACAACGTCCCCGGCAAGCTCCACGAACACGCCCAGCACTTCGTCTCGGCGATCAAGGACCGCTTGCGGGCCCACAAGGACAAGACCGGCCGAAAGGGCATGGTCTGCTGCACGTTCGACGCCGAGCTGTTCGGCCACTGGTGGTACGAAGGCCCGCGATTCCTCCGCGACGTGATGCTCCAGCTCAACGCCGACCCCGAAGTCGACCTCAAGACCACCCAGGAACACCTCGACGACGTCTTCGTCGACAAGGTCGTCACGATGCCCGAGGGCTCGTGGGGCGAAGAGGGTGATCACCGCGTCTGGACCAACGACCAGGTCAACTGGATGTGGGAGATCGAGTACCGCTGCGAAGGCACGATGCTGCGTCTGCTGCACGAGCTCGACTGGCGGAACAAGCGCGAGGTGAAAGAGCTGCTCGAGAAAGCGGGGCGTGAGCTGCTGTTGCTCCAAGCATCTGACTGGCCGTTCGTCATCCGCCGCGGCCAAGCGGTGGACTACGGCATCAAGCGCTACATGCAACACGTCGCCCGCTTCGAGAACCTCACCGACATCGCCGAGAAGGTCGCGGCCGACTCGAAGTACCTCGGCGGTTTGACCGAGGTCGAGAAACACGAGATCGCCGACGCGGACATCCATGACGTGATCTTCCCGGAGATCGACTTGGAGTGGTGGTCGTTGTAGGGATGATTAATCCGAGCACGAAGCGTCAGCGAGTGACCACGCTGCACTCGCTGACGCTTCGTGCTCGGATAAAGACTCGTTCGCGTTGCGTTATTGAGCTCATTCTTTCTTGGGGTAATTCCACCGATGAACTGGCCCGACCGATTCGCGGCGTCTCGTATTTGGCCGTGGAATCGGCTGCACGAATTAAAGAACCTTCAGCCCTATCAGCGCGAAGCGATTTGGGGTGAGTGCAGCCGAGCCAGCGGCGGGGCGGCCCGTGGCTGTTCACTGGTCGTGATTGGGATCATCCTCGGAGGAATGGCGACCATATTGGTCGCTGAGTTTTTCTCCAGCATGAACCAGGGTGTTCCGCCAGCGGTTGACTTGATTTTGTCCTTGGCTCGTGTCGGTTTGCCGGTTCTGGGCATCGTCGCTGGGTGGCGATTGACGCAGCGTGCCGTTAGAGCTCGGATCATGGAAACCTATCGCGACCAACGGTTTCCGTATTGCCTGCACTGTGGCTATGCTCTGAAAGGCTTGCCGGAGGAGCAAACCACTTGCCCGGAGTGCGGCGAGTCGGTCCGCGGCGAGAGCGCTGTCCCGAACGCTTAAAGGTGCTTCATGCAAATTCTCCTGGCGACCAGTAACCCCCACAAGCTCGAAGAAATCCGCTCCGTGTTCGACGGCGAAGCGCTCGCCCAATCGGTCGGCTGGATGCTCTTCGGCGATCTCGATCCCGAGTACCAGTACGGCCTGACCGAACCCGTCGAAGATCAGCCCACCTTCGAAGGCAACGCTGCGCTCAAGGCCCGGCATTACGCGAAGTCCACCGACAAGGTCTGCCTCGCTGATGACAGCGGGATCGAAGTCGATGCGCTCGACGGTGCCCCCGGCGTGATCAGTGCCCGCTACTCCGGCGTCCGCGGGCCACGCACCGAAGTGGATCCCGCCAACAACGTGAAGCTGCTCGAAGAACTGCAGGGCGTGCCGATCGAAAAGCGTACTGCTCGGTTCGTCTGCGCGATGTGCCTGTTCATCCCGGGGCCGTTGGTGGATAGCGTGCCCGGTGCGGCCGGCTTGGTTCAGCCGGGCGATGAGCATGTTCAGCTGATTGTACGGGGCACGGTCGAGGGACGCATCATTCTGCCGGAAGAGGCCGCGGACCCCGCTTCGCCGGAGAAGGGCCGAGGCGTCAACGGCTTCGGCTACGACCCGCTGTTTGTGCTGCCCGACGACCACGAACACGCGGGCCTCACCACCGCCCAGCTCGAGCCGTCGCAGAAAAACGCGATCTCCCACCGCGGCCACGCGTCGCGGCTGCTGCTGGAGGCGATGAAAGCCAAGGGTCTGCTCTAAACTTTCACCGCGTGGTCGCGCTACCGCACCCACAACCACATGATCAGCCCCACGCCCACCGCGTGCAGCGCCACGATCAACCCAAACACGAGGCGATACGACTTCTTCACCGACTTGTGTCGCAGCCACCGCATGCCCAGCCACGCCCCCGGCCAGCCGCCGAGCAGCTCGAGGGTGTGCAGGGTTTTCTCGCTGACCCGCCAGCCCTGATTCTTCGCCCGCCGTTTGTCCCACGCGAAGACCGCCAGCGTGACCACGCTCATCACAGCCACCAGGCCGACGTAACCCATCAACACGACGTCGTATCGCATGCGTGCAAGATACCCGCTACGCGTCGAACGCCTCGGCGTCGGGGTCGAGGTGCTGCCAACCCTTGGCGGTAGCTTCGCGCATCACCGAGTCGATCCGGCGGGCGACGGTCGAACCGCCGGTCGAGCCGGTCGAGGTCTTGGTGGTCGTGGTTTCAGACGTCGAGGCGTCTTCCCCAGCCGCGGCCTCTTCCTCATACGTCGGGAGCAACGCCCGGCTCTCGGCGAGCATCGACGCCAGGATCTTCATCTGCCTGGCATCGCGGGGCCGGGCGACGACCCAGCCCGACGGGCCCAGCGTCTTCCAAGGGTGTTGCTCGACCCACTTGTATTGCTTGACGACCTCGGCGGCCCGGCCCTCTTCTGGCGTGCCGGGCATCTTGAACTGGCAGTGCCAGCCGTGGTTCTTGCCGTCGACGATGTAGCACAGCATCTTCGCCCCGCCCGCACGCGACGAGGTCTTCTTCGTGCCGTCCCGGCCGACGACTTTGTAGACCCACCCCCCCCATTTGATCTCTTCAAACACCCCGGGCAACGCCAACGCGATCTCGGCCATCGACTGGCGGAGCTTCGGGTTGCGCTTGTCCATGGGCATGGGGGAATCATATTCCAAAGCCCCGGCCGATCGACGCCCGATAACCCGAATATGACCACGCTCGTCTCCACCATCCGCACCACCGCCCGCGGCGTGCTGGGCCTGTCGAAGTCCGCGTTGGACCTCGAGCCCGTGCCCGAGGAGATGCTGCGCGACCGCCGGAAGGCCTGTGCCGCCTGCCCCGCCGCGACGCGGACCAAGCAGCTGGGCGTGGCCTCCTCGGCCGGGAAGCTCCACGTGCTGACGCCGATGAGCACCTGCTCGGTGTGCAAATGCAACCTCCACGCCAAGACCCGCTTGGCGAGCGAGACCTGCCCCCGACACCACTGGTAAGCCCTTTGCGAGCTCTGAATCAGGATCAGGCGGTTTTTTCGGCTATACTGAGGAATCCCCCAATACACGCCGTCCCGGCCCCGCCGTGAGACGTTTTTGGAGATTTGCTATGCCTCGCCCGATGACCATCACCGAAAAGATCTTCGCCGCCCACGCCGGCAAATCCGAAGTTGCCCCCGGCGACAACGTCTGGGTCGACGTCGACGTCCTCATGACCCACGACGTCTGCGGCCCCGGCACCATCGGCATCTTCAAGCAAGAGTTCGGCGATGACGCCAAGGTCTGGGACACCTCCCGCATCCCCATCATCCCCGACCACTACATCTTCACCGCCGACGGCAAGTGCCACCGCAACATCCAAATCCTTCGCGACTTCGTGAAGGAGCAGGGCATCCAGTACTACTACGACCCCGACTTCCTCGACACCGACGAAGCCTCGGGCATGCCCAACCCCTACCGCGACCCCACCAAGACCTCGTACAAGGGCGTCTGCCACAAAGCTCTGCCCGAAGAAGGCCACTGCCGCCCGGGTGAGATCCTGCTCGGCACCGACAGCCACACCTGCACCGCGGGGGCGTTCGGCCAGTTCGCCTCGGGCGTGGGCAACACCGACGCCGCGTTCGTCGTGGGCACGGGCAAGACCTGGCTGAAGACCCCGCCGACCATGAAGTTCACCTTCCACGGCGAGATCCCGCCCTACCTGACCGCCAAGGACCTGATCCTCGCGGTCATCGGCGAGATCGGCGTCGCCGGCGCGACCTACAAGACCATGTACTTCGCCGGCGAAGGCATCGGCAGCCTCACGCTCGAAGACCGCATGACCCTGACCAACATGGCCATCGAGGCCGGCGGCAAGAACGGCGTCTGCGACGTCGACCAGAAGACCCTCGACTACGTCAAAGCCCGCTCCAACCGCCCCCCCGAAGCCTGGCGCGACTTCGTCAAAGACGGCAAGCGCGGCACCGCCGTCGCCCGCCAGAACGACATCCCCTACGCCGACAACTCCGGCTGGGAGGTCTACACCGACGACCCCGGGGCCGAGTACTGCTACGAGCACGAGTGGGACCTCGGCACGATGGAGCCCATGGTCGCCAAGCCCCACAGCCCCGATAACAAAGACACCGCCCACAACTGCCGCGACGTCGAACTCGACCAGGCCTACCTCGGTTCGTGCACCGGCGGCAAGATCACCGACATGATCATGGCCGCCAACATCGTCCACGGCCAATCCGTCAAGATCCCCATGTTCGTCGTCCCCGG
>JBCCWB010000081.1:0-15763 GCA_039194345.1 Planctomycetota bacterium | reverse complement strand
GACGAGGCCGACCGCACCCTTAGCCCCGCCCAACGCGCTGGCCTCGAACTCTTTGTCGTCAGCCGACGTGAAGAACTCCTCCGACGCTACGGCCAAGGCTCACTTGCGCTCGCTGAACGACAGATCCTCGAGCAGACCGGCAAGACGCTTCAGGAAAACATCCGCGATATCCGCACGCAGATCGTCATCAGCACCTACCTCGAGCGCAACCTCCGCCCGCTCATCAACGTGACGCGTCGCGACATCGAACGCTTCTACCGCGACAACTACGAGACCTTCAACCCCGCGCCCAAGCGTGAAGTCAACCTGATCTACTCGGCCAGCCCGCCGGATACCGAATGGTTTACCTCACAACTCGAAGCGGGCGTGCCGTTCAACGAACTGGCGCTCGACGACCGCAACGCGTTCCGCGGTGCGGACATGAAACTCGCCCTCGAAGGCGACGACATGTTCGAAGCGGAAATCAACGAAGCGATCAAGCCGCTCGAAGCCGGGCAATGGGTCGGCCCACTTCCCAACCGCGGTCAGGATTGGTTCGTGTACATCGCTTCGCTCGACCGCCCCGAAACGCGCACGCTCTTCGAAGCGCAGGTCGATATCGAACGCGCCCTCCGCACCCAGCAAGAACGCCAACTCCAACTCGAGCTCGGTGAGAAGCTCCGCCGCGGCGCAAGCTTCACTGATGAGCAGCGCATGACCGAAGCGGTGCTCGACATCGCAGTGGCACGCTACGCCTCTCAGTGACCGCATGGCTTTTGAGTCGGCAGCATTTTCGGGGTCTTCATGTTTCAACGAATCGCGCATCTCTTTGCGACCCCGATGCGTGGTGCACACCGTCAGCGTGGCCAAGTGGGCGAGCGCCTCGCCGCCAAGCACCTCAAGAAGCAGGGCTATCGTCTCATTGCACGCAACCTCCGCAACCGGTTTGGCGAGATCGATCTGCTCGCGCTAGCGCCCGACGGCCGAACGGTCGTTGTGGTTGAAGTGAAAGCGGGCGCCGCCAACGAACGCTTCCCGCCGGAGCTGCACGTCACGCCCGCCAAGCAACGCAAGATCATATCGCTAACGGCGCAATTCGCGCGTCGGTATCGTCTAACCGATCGGCCGTTCCGCTTCGATGTCATCGCCGTGGAATTCCCCGAGCAGGGTGCCCCGGTCATCCGCCACCACGTCGGGGCGTTCCAGTCGCAGGTATGAAGCGTGTCTACGGCAAACCCGTTATCGTCCTCGCATGATCGATCTGCAGACCCTCATCGGCTTCGGCGTCGCGGGCAACTTCACCGGCCACCTCGAGCAGGCGGGTGAAGCCTCAGACTTTGTCGGCATCCAAGCGGAAGCCGGCGCGCCCAAAGGCGTGTTCCCGTTCTACGTTCCCGCGGTATCGCCCGCTGACGAAACGCATTTCCTACATACCTTCCCGCTTTCAATCGACACCATCGAACACCCCGGCGACATCCAGGGCCAGGCGGCGAACTTGCAGATCGAACCCGAGCTTGCGCTGCTATGCGAACTCAGCTACGACGACGCCAACCAAGTCACCGAGGTCCGCCCGACACACTGCGCCGCGTATAACGACTGCTCGACCCGTCGGCCCGATGCGACCAAGATCAGCCAGAAGAAAAACTGGGGCCCCAATACCAAGGGCCTCGCGTCCGACCAATGGCTGTTGCTCGACAGCTTCGACGACGCAGGCATCCTCCAGCACTTCCGCGTCGCCTGCTACCTGCTGCGCGATGGCGAGCTGCATACCTACGGCGAAGACTCGCCCGTCGCTGGACCTCAGGGCTACGGCTACATGTACCAACAACTCCTCGACTGGCTTATTGATCGTTTCAATACCCAACACGATCACGGCCCGCTCGAAGACCTCTCGCAATGGCTAGCCGTCGCGGGCCATCCCAGTCGCGCGGTCATCAGCATCGGCTCGACCCGCTACACCGAGTTCGGCGAAACCACGTTCCTTCAGCCCGGCGACGAGTCGATCGTCGTCGCCTACGACCAGCGCCTCCACAACCCCGCGGGCATCGAAGCGTCGCTCATGAAAAACGATCTGCCGCTCCGCGAAGCCGCGACGTGTTCGCTGCTGCGGCAACGCGTCGTGGCACGCGCCTAACTCGTTTAGCGGGCGATCGCAGATCGCCGTGTGGGTTAAGGGTTGGGTTTGGTCCAACGTGTGATATGATTTTCCTGCCGGAGGTCATTGCATGTCGGATTCTGACTCTACTTCCAAGACAAAAGTATTAACGGGTAGCGGCTTGGCGGCGGCCGCGGTTTGTGTGTTAGGGGCGATGTTGACGCGCGGTATTAAGCAGGGAGCGTTTGACGGCTTGTTTCCATCGAACGACGAGCCCGAAGCCCGCGACGTAGCGAGTGCCCAAGAGTCTGCGGAGTCTTCCGGGGTGATCAAGGTCGATGCCAGCGACTACCTCGACGCGCTGCTGGAAGCCAGCAAGAACGGCCCGGCGGTTTCGCCCGACGACCCGGTGACCCAGGAAAACGCGGCCAAGCACATCGCCGCGGCAGCGCTGCGGGCGTCTGAAAAGACAAAGGCCAATCAGGCATCCAGCATTAACCCATCCGAGTCCCCCCGCGTTCCTTCCGAGAGGGCCAAGCAGGCCATGATCAAGCCCTCTAAGCCCGTGCATACTTCGCACGTACAGGAACAACCGCAAAAACAAATCGTGGTTACGCACGGAGCAGGTGTGTCGCCTTTCGGGTCACGACCCCGCAAGCCCAAGACGCATGACGAGCTCATGGAGGAGAATCGTGAACGTGTCGCCGCGATACGCCAGCCGCAGGGGCAACCAGTCAAGCCTCAAACCACACAGGGGCAACGCCGTGTTGTTGTGCGTGCCGACGCTTCGAGCGCCTATCCGCCCGCCATCGGGCCGTGCCGTCCGGAGACCGAGAAGGCCATACTGTCTCGGCTGGATCGGGCGATTCAGGAATTTGAAGCCACCAGCGCGGGGCACCCATTGTTCAATGTGGACGACTTGATGCGCAAGCAATTGATTGAGGCGTCGGATGTGGTGTCGCCCGCTTCGGGTTATCCGTTGACCGATGAGTACGATCGGAAAAACAACGTGGAAAAAGGGTGGTGGGTACGACGTTTTTCCAGCGTCGTTCTTCTGCGTGAGCCGCCGCGTGTCCGGATGGGGCTGGATGATCCCAAATGGATCCAGGCTTTTACGCGCACTTTCCTCAACGCTCCTGGGGATGAGCAGCAGGGGGCGGTGTTGTGGTCGGATCGGACGATCACCTTCGAAACCGATTGGTCTCGGATCGATGAAGCGCTTCGTAAGCAGACACGCAAAAGCACCGCCGAACTGATCGCGGACCCGCTTCCAAACTTTCCCCGTTAACGGCGAAGTCGATTGTTCAATTCCCCGAAACCGAGTCGATCGCGCCGAACAGTTTGTCTAGCTGTGCGAGTTGTTCGGTGGGCAGCGGCTCGGCGTTGATCGATGCGATGTTGGCATCCAAATGCTCGGCGTTGCTCGTGCCGAACAGCACCACGTCCAGCCCGGGCTCGTGGGCGGAGAAGCGGTAGCCCGCGTCCATGGTGTTGCCCAAGAAACTCAGCGGGTCGTGGCGATCGATCGCGTCGGCGTCGAGCCTGCCTTGATCGATGAGCTCATCGACGATCTCACGCAGGCGCTCGGGCCGGGAGAGGGCGCGGCGGACGGCGAACATGCCCAGCGTGCCGACGTTGTGCTGCTGCGTCAACGGGAAGACGGTACGGCGGGCCGAGGGGTTGAGCGGGTGGAAGCCGATCATGATCACGTCAAACAAATTGTCCGGCAGCGCCCGCTGAAACATCGCGTGGGAAGTGTCGCGCTCGAACATCTCGCTGACCGCGAGGTGTTTGAGTTTGCCTTGCTCTTTCGCGCGCTGCAGGGCCGGGACGATTTCGTGGGCGGCGTGTTCGTATTGGTCGAGGCCCAGCCCGTGGAGGTGGTAGAGGTCCACGCAGTCCAGGCCGAGGCGGTCGAGACTCGCTTCGAGGTCGGCGAGGTACTCGGCTCCGCTCTTGAGGTTGCCGTCGTTCACGACGCCGGACTTGGAGGAGACGACGATGCGTTCGCGGGTGGGGCTGTCGAGTTCGCGCAACGCTCGGCCGACGATCGGCTCGGTGCTGTACCACGTGGCGGTATCGATGAAGGTCACACCCTGATCGATCGCACGGTGCACGATGCCCACGGCGTGGTCTTCGCCCAGCCCCAGACGCATCCCCAACTGCGAGTGCCCGCCGCACCCCAGCCCGGCGATTGAAACTTCAAGGCCCGTTCGGCCGAGGGTGGTGGTTTTCATGGTGTTTCCTGATTATTGCCAAGGCATCGCTTCGCTTATCACGGAGAGCGCAGAGGCACGGAGACGCGGAGGAAGGCAAAAAGCCTCGTCAATTCAAATAAACCTCAACTCTACGATGTCCGAGTGAATCTGCTGCACGCCAAAGTTGATTTTCTTCTCCGCGTCTTTGCGCCTCCGCGCTCTCCGTGATAAGCGAAGCACTGCCTTAACGTTCAACTATCCCCCGTAGAGAGCTTTTCAAGTAGAACCCGCCGGAACACTTCCAACGGCGGGGTCTGTTTCGTCCATAGCTCAAACTGCGCCGCGCCCTGCCGCACAAACATTTCTGCGCCGTTGATCGTCAGGCAGCCCGCGGCTTTGGCATCCCGCAGCAGGATGGTTTCGAGTGGGTTGTAGATCGTGTCGAACACGACAACTCCCGGGCCGAGGATGTCTTGTTTTTCTCTGGGCAAAGGCGTGGCGTCGGTCTGGGGGGACATGCCCAGCGGCGTGCAGTTGATCAGGATGTCGTACGACGTGTCGCCGAGCTCGTCCATCGGCTTGGCCGTGGCGTCGAACTGCTCGGCGAGCGCTTGGGCCTTGTCGAGGGTGCGGTTGTAGACCGCAACCTTACAGCCGTACTGCGCAAACGCCGCGACCGCCGCCCGTGCCGCGCCGCCCGCCCCGAGCACGCCCAGCGTCTTGCCCGCGAGTTAATCCCGCCCGATCGACAACGCATCACACACCGCGTCGAGCAGGGCGGCGTAGTCGGTGTTGCTGGCGTAGAGCGAGCCGTCGTCGCGCTTGGTCAGTGTGTTGGCGGCGCCGATCGTCGCGGCGAGCGGCTCGATCTCGCCGCCTTGCTCTTCGACGAAACGCAAGAGGTTCGCCTTGTGCGGGATCGTCACCGAAGCGCCGCGGAAGTGTAGCGGTTTGTACTCAAGCCAAGAAAGCGCGGTGGCTTTGAAGTGTTCGTACTCCGGCGGGATGGGCATGGGCAGGTACACGCCGTTGTGCCCCGTTTCGTCGAACCCGGCGTTGTGGAAGGCGGGCGACATTGAGTGGCCCACCGGGTAGCCGATCACACCGTACACCGCGGTGTCTTCGCGGATCGCGTCCCAGCGGTAGAGTTCCTTGAGGTCGCGCACCGTCGGCTGCCCCGGCGCGGTGCCCTGCGCGGGGTCGAGCGCAGCGAACGTCAGCAGCGCGCCGAACTTCTTCGCCAGCACGCGCGACGCCAAACCTTCGTCGCCCATGCACAGCGCGATCGTCGGCTTGAGCTTCCGGCGGATAATCTCAAACGCTTCGAGGTTGTCCCGCAGCGAGCGCGCCCGCCAAGCAAGCTTGATCACCCGGCACGCCTCGGCCTCGGCCATCGCCATGAGCTTGCGGTCCAGGTCCGAGGGCTGGGTGACGAAGTCGTGCGAGGACAGGATCAACCCGGTCGACACGTCCGGCCGGGGCTGGGTGTCGTGGTCGACGACCAGCCCAACTTTCTGCCGGAGGTTGGCCGAGGACTCGTAAGCTTTGAGTTCGACGTCGAGGTAGGCGGGCGTCACGCCGTCTTGGCCGAGCCCGGCGTGTTCGATCAGGGCGAGGCGATGCATCTCGTCGCCGTCGTAAGCGCCGCCTTCCCACGTCGGCCGACAGGTCACGATGCAGGGCAGCGGCGACTCGGCGACCAGTTTCTGTACCTCTTCGACGTCCACCTCCGGCGGGCAGAACGTGTCGACGCGGTACTCCACCAGGTCGGCTCCCATCTCGGCGGCGCGGGTAGCGTCGGCCAGGGCGGAAGGGCGGTCGTGGACAGTGATCGGGACGGTGAGGCGGGTCATCGCGACACAGGATAGCGGGTGGCCGCGGCCGCCACGACAAACGCCGGGTGGCGTCGCCTCGTGGGCTTCAAAGGGATTCAGGCGGCGAGTGCCAACGCTTGGCGGGCCCGCTGGGCACGCTCGGCATACCGGGCCGAGGTGCGGGTCTTACCGCGTTGGGCGAGGTCGAGCTGCTTGGCACGGAGCCGGCCGATCAGGGTACGGAGCCGATGCGATGTGGTTGGTTTGGAAAGTTCTGTCGTATTCACGGTGTGGTTCCCCCACGGGTTGATGGTTACGGATGGTCTCTCTTGATCGATACTATGCCGGTAGACGTCGGCGGGATCGTGAAATTTCAGCGAATCCCCCGGGTTGGGAGCGGTGAACGCGGGTCTCGCAAACGTGATGCAAAACCCTTGGGTTTTACGCCAAGCGGAGTATCCAACTCGCTCTGAAAACGGGAGTGGGTTACGCTCAGGCGTCCTGTCTTGCCTTTGCCTAAGGAGTTTCTCGGATGCCCAAGCTCAGTCCGCTTCATGTGGTTCGATACGCAGCCGACGGCAACACGGATGCGGGGGCGGTTGATCTTTCTGCAAAGATCGCCCCGCCGTACGACGTGCTGGACGCCGGGCCGAAGGCGGAGCTGCTGAAAAAGGATGCGCACAACATTGTCGGGGTGGACTTGCCGGTGACCCCGCCCAAGACCGTCGGCCCGGACGCGGCGTACGCCGAGGCGGGCGCGTTGTATCGCCGATGGCTGAGCGAAGGCGTGCTGACCCGCGACGATCACCCGGGCGTCGTGGTGTACGAACAGGCCTACGAACTGGGTGGCCAAACCGTCCGGCGGCGTGGGCTCTTCGCCGGCCTAGGGGTCGAAGAATTCAACCAGCCCCACGGCATCTTCCGCCACGAGATGACCATCGCCGGGGGCATCGGCGACCGGACGAAGCTGATGGAAGCGACGTCCGCCCAGCTCTCGCCGATCTTCGGCATCTTCCCCGACCCGCAGAAGGTGGCGGTGGCGTTGCTCAACACCATCTGCGAGTCACGCGCCCCCGATTACCACGGCACCACCGCCAACGACGGCGTCGCCCACCGCTGCTGGCTGGTTCACGGCCCCGACACGCTGTCGACCCTGAGCGAGTTCTTCCGCGAGACCGAGGTGTTCATCGCCGACGGCCACCACCGCTACACCACTGCGTTGCAGTTTGCGAAAGACCATCCCGACCTACCGGGATCGGGGAACTGCTTGTTCGTGCTGGTTGCGGCGGAGGACCCCGGCATGATCGTGCTGCCGACGCACCGCGTGGTGTGCGGGCTGCAGGAGTTCATGTGGTCCGAGCTCGAGGCGATCCTCGGCGCGGATGACCGCTGCACCCTCGGCGGCGACCCGGCCCAGACGCGGTTTGCGCTGTACGACCCGGTGAGTGGCGACACAGTGGGGTTGGACACCAAGGGCGACGTCTTGGCCGAGGCGTTCCCCGACAAGCCCGAGGTGTGGCGGACGCTGGACGTGGCGGTGCTGCACGAGTGGCTGATCCAACGGGTGCTGCGGCCAAACTTCGGCGGGGACGGGGTGACGTTCAAGTACACCGCTGACCTCGACGAGATGAAACACCTGGCGGCGGAAGAGGACCCCGCGGGCGCACGGATGGGCGTGGTGATGCGCGGGACGCCGTTGCAGAGTGTGATGGACGTCTCCCGCGCCAACGAGGTGATGCCGCCCAAGAGCACCTACTTCTACCCCAAGCTTGCGACGGGGCTGGTAATCAATCCGTTGGATTGAGCTAGTGAGATGCGTAGGTCAGGTCTTCGACCTGACACGGGTATGTGACAAGTTGCGTCAGGTCGAAGACCTGACCTACGCGATGATTCCGAACACGAAGCGTTAGCGAGTGCCCAAACCATCGGTGCGGCCTGCACTCGCTGACGCTTCGTGCTCGGTGATCTGTTATAGGGCCCAAAAATCTTTGATCCGCGCGATCCCGTCCGGCGCCCGGGGCGTAGCAGTGGGGCATCACTCCCCATGACCACACTTAACTTCCCCCAGCTTGCCAGGTTAGCGACCCCCGAAGCGGTACAATCGTCGGTAATGTCCGGCGAAACCCCCGCCCAAACCGCGCTTGTGGACCTGACCGACGAGCAATTGCTCGGCGAATATCGCAATGGTCGGCTGGAGGCGTTTGAAGCCCTGGTCCGGCGGTATCGGCCGGAGCTGCTGCATTTCCTGATCCGGTTTGCCAGCAACCGGGCGGCGGGTGAGGACTTGTTCCAGGAGACGTTTCTCCAGGTTCACATCTCGGCCGACACCTTTGACGTGTCGAAGCGATTTAAACCCTGGCTTTTTACAATTGGCGCGAACAAAGCCCGGGACTACCTGCGTAAGAACAAGAGACAGAAGACCGTTCCGCTGTCGGCCCTGGTCGACAAGAAGCAGGAAGACGGCCCGTCGTTTATCGACCTGATGGAAGCCGACCTGCCCCTGCCCGAAGATTTGGTGCAGGACGGGGAAACCGCGGAACTGGTCAAGGAGGTGGTCGCGTCGTTGCCCGACCACTTGAGGGAGGTTTTGCTGCTGGCTTATTTCAACCAGTTTGCCTACAAAGAAATCGCCGAGATGCTCAACATCCCGCTGGGCACCGTCAAGAGCCGTTTGCACGCGGCGGTGGGCACCTTCGCCCAGCTGTGGAAGGCCCGCTACCCCAGCCCGAACCCGTCCGATTAAATCCAGACCAGTCCAACTGGTCTGCCCGTTAGACCACCAAAACCAGACCAGTTACCCCTAATCATGTCCGACGCCAACCCCCCCGATCAACCCGAAGCCTTTGTCGAGCTCACGCCCGAGGACGCCGCGGTGTTGGATGCGGTGATGGGTGCCCGGGCGATGGGCAGCGAAGCCGGGCCGATGCCCGCGGGGTCGAAAGAACGGGCCGAGAAGGTCCGTGGCGTTTTGGGGCTGCTCGATCAGGTGGCCACAAACGAGACGCAAGCAGCGGACACGGGCGAGTCGCTCATCCAGGCCACCTTGGCCCGTGTCGCGGCCCAGCGTGAATCCGAGAAGCCGGTCGAAGTGACGCCGTTGTGTGAAGACGACGGCCGAGCGCTCGACGCGATTGTCGCCAATGCCGGTCAACCCGGCCCGGTCCCGGCGGGGCTGGGCGATCGCACCCAGCGGGTCGCGCGGGTCTTGTCGCTCCTGGATCAACTGCCCAGCGAGAACACGGCTGGTGGTGACGAAGATTTGGTCCAACGCACCCTCGCGGCTGCGGCGGACGCCCGCCAGCGCGAGCGGTTTGCCCAGCAGATCGAGATGTTCGCCGAGCCTCCCCGCTCGTTTGGTGTGAGCCTGCGGCAGGTCTTCACCGCGGCGGCGGTGCTGCTGCTCGGGGTCTCGCTGTTGATGCCCGCGCTGAACCATCAGCGTGAAGCCCAGCAGATCGCGGCGTGCAGCTACAACCTCGGCGTGGCGGGCCAGCAGATCGGCCAGTATTCGCTGGATCACGCGGGCATGTTGCCCCGCGGGCCGGTCGGTGAGTCGTGGATCAAGACCGGCCAGCCCGACGCCATCGACGACGCCGGCCGTTACCAGTCCAACTCGGCTCACCTGTACATCCTGATCCGCGAGGCCTACGTGGCCCCGTCCCGCCTGGCGTGTGCGTCCAACGACCGGGCCACCATCGCCATGCCCGGCAGCGGCCAGCTCGACTGGAGCTCGCACCAAGCGATCTCCTATAGCTATCAGAACCAGCACGGCGTGGCCCCGATCCGCGTCGACCGCAGCTCGCCCCACTTGGCCGTGTTGGCGGACAAGAACCCGCTGTTCGTCGTGAACGACGGTAAGGTCGTCTACGACCGCGATGCCAAACGCGATGCGGCCAGCGTCCTGCACGGCGGCAAGGGTCAGAACATCCTCATGCTCGACGGCCGGGTCAGCTGGTCCACCACCCCCCGCATCGGCGGCGACAACGTCTGGCAGATCAGCGGCCACCGCGGCGGCTACACCGGCACCGAGGTGCCCAACGACGCCCACCGCGACAGTTTCTTGGTCCCCTGATCCAAGGGTTTTCTATAACTTTCAGCGATTTGATACCTGGATTTGGGGATGCCTTGGTACCTTAAATAAGGTGTTGCTTCACTTGAATTCATCACCCGCGGCAGTTCTTGTCGCCAGGGTTGTCGAACATCGGAGGGAATTGTTTCTGCCGTCCTTGCACACGGAGGTGTCACATGGACCCCATGCTCCCGTTACGTTTCACCGTTCTCAAGCTGTGTCAGCAGGCGCTTCGGCGTCCCGAACCCCGTCTGACGAATACGAGTTCGTCGTCAGCGGATTTCGGGCCGAGCGTCGGCCGCATGGATTGGATGCTGCCCGACTTGGCCAAGCTCATCGCCGATGCCCACGACAGCTCGCCGCACGACTTTGCGTTGGCCTTGCGTCGATTCATGGATGAACACACGTTCGTCGAAGACGCCGGCGACCCGGTATTCGATGCCGAGGTCCGCGAGGAAACGCAAGCGCTGATGAACATGGCGATGCGGGTCCACCGTGCGGTACATCACCACGCCGAGGCTCACGAACACTGGCACCACATCCCGGTCCCGCCGTTGATGTGTGGGTGAAGCCCGGCGTCACTCCGGGTCGTCTTTGCGGAAGGCGTTCCACAACGCCCGGCCCACGTTCAACGCGGCTTCGGTTTTAGGCTTGCTCAGATATCGGCGTTCGACGATGTCATCCAGCCCACCGATTTCCTCATTGGGGCCGTTGCTTGTGACGGTGAGAATGTGGTTGAGGGTTCCGCTCGAAAACTCGACGCGAAGTGAGTTGCCCCAAGCATCCGTCGGCACGACGTAAGTGGCGGCCAGCGGCGCAAAACCGCCGGCTTCGGAATCCTCCACTGCTAGCAGGTCGGCCTGCTGAATTACGAGTTGTCGCGTGTCCGCGATGCGTTGCTGCCGAATATTTTGTCGCCATTGCGCGATGTAGTACGTCCCCGGACCCACGACCGCGATGAGCACCCACGGAAGTGCCGCGGTCCCCAGCCGTGCTGCCGAAAACCGGCTTTCGCCCTCGGCGGGTTGGTTGGCAAGGATCTCCACGCTGAATCCCATTAAGTTCAGCAGGAGTTCGACAAGGCCTAGCGCTGCCATGACGAGCTTAAACGGAAGCAGGAAAAGGGCTACGAGAAATTCGCCAAACGCTTCACCGATTCCATCCATCACTCTGCATCTCCCGGGTCATGCAAGTCGTCTGCGCGAGGGTCAATCCAGCCCGACGGTGCGGTGGGCGTCGTCGATGGAGGTGACGCCCGAAAGCACGCGCTCGATGGCGTGGTCCTTGAGGCTGCGGAAGCCGGTGCCGGCGAGGGCCTGGCGGAGGTCCACGAGGTTGGGCTTGCTGAGGATCACGTCGCGGATGGCGTCGGTGGCGTCGAGGAGCTCGAACACGCCGACCCGGCCCGCGTAGCCCGTGCCGAAGCAGGCGTCGCAGCCGACGGGGTTGTAGATCGTGACGTCTTCGGATTCCGCCAAGCCCAGCCGCAAGCGATCCTGCTCGGTGGGCGCGACCGGGGCTTTACACGACTCACACAGCCGACGCACCAAACGCTGAGCCAGCACGATGTTGAGCGTCGAGGCGATCAGGTACGGCTCGACGCCGAGATCGAGCAGACGCAGCACGGTGCTGACCGTGTCGTTGGAGTGGACGGTCGACAGCACCAAGTGGCCGGTGGTGGCTGCCTGCATCGAGGTGACCGCGGTGTCCTGGTCGCGGATCTCGCCGAGCACGATCACATCCGGGTCTTGGCGGAGGCAGGTCCGCAGCAGGTTGCCGAAGGTGTGGCCCTCTTGGGTGTCCACGGGGATCTGCGTGACGTGATCGATCTCGTATTCGATCGGGTCTTCGATGGTGAGCACATTGCGGACGTGCGCGTCGATCTGACGCAGCACCGCGTATAGCGTGGTCGTCTTGCCGCTGCCGGTCGGGCCGCAGACGAGCACGGTGCCGGTGGATTGCTGGCTGGTGGAGGCGAGCTTGTCCTGGATGAACTGGGGCATGTCCAGGTCGGTGAGCTGCTGCGGGGCCTGGGTGGGGTCGAGGACCCGGATGACCATCTTTTGGCCGTACATCGCCGGGGCGAAGCTGACGCGATAGTCGATCGTTCGTCCGGGCACGGCCAGGGAGAAGTGGCCTTCCTGGATGATCGACTTACGGCTGATGTCGATGTCGCAGAGGATCTTGATCAGCGACATCAGACGCTTGGTTTGCTCGGCGGTCAGTCGACAGACATCCAGCATCGCGCCGTCCACCCGCACGCGGATCAGCGCGTCGTACTGCTTCGGTTCGAGGTGGATGTCGCTGGCGCCCGAGCGTAGCGCGCCGAGGGTGAGCAGCTGCAGGTGCGCCAGGGATTCGGTGGCGTCGGAGAGCGCGGCACCCGCTTCGTGGACGACCTGACCACGGCTGTTGAGCAGCGAGAGCGACTCGATGCCGAAGCCGGGGTCGCGTCCCATGCGGGCCATGTCGACGATGGTTTTAAGCACGTCGCCGGGCTGGGGCGTTGCGGCGTCGGGCACTTCGCCGGGGATCGCGGGCGGCTCGGGGTTGTGCGACGGTGCGGCTTCCACCGGAGCCGAGTCGTCATCGACCAGCACCGCCACGTCGTAGACCGGCTCGTCGTCGTCATCGGCGAGCTGCAGGTCATCGGGGTCATTTGGCTTGGGCGGGGCTTTGGGCGGAGCTTGAGAAGAGGCGGCGGCGTTCTCCGGATAGGCCGCCAGCGGTGTGGCCTTGGCCGACTCGGGGGTGAGGAAGAAACGCACGTAGGTCTGCCCGACCTGGAACACGCCTTTGTCCGCGAGCTTCACCGCTTCGATCGGCTTGCCGTTGACCAGCGTCCCGTTGCGCGACTGCAGATCGTGCACGAGGTAGTGGCCTTTGTACAGCACGACCTCGCAGTGTTTGCGGCTGATGAGCTTGTCGCCCTGGAGCGTCGCGTCGCACGCGTCGTCCCGGCCAAAAACAAAGCGCGCGCCGTTGAAGGAAACGCGGTGGGTGCGGTGCGGAGAAATGAGTTCGAGTACGGGCATAGACCTACGCAATCTATCGGCCAGGGGCCGGGCCCGCCACCGCCCCGGGCGGTAAGAATTTTGATTGCATGACTCAAAGATGCGGGTTACTTTGTCGTGAGGTGTCAGGGACGCCTCCACGTCCGCGGGAAGGGCCAAGCCCACCAATCGGTTGATTTACAATTTCCACCTTCATTCCTGCCCGATCGAAGCGGACGACGGGCGTTCACGGAAGGAAGGTGCGCTATGACCGCATCCGAATCGTCGTCCCTGTCTCAATCCCAGTCCCCGTCCCTACCCCCCAACGCCTCGCTGGAAAACCTCCGCAAGCAAGCGAAGTCGCTGTTGAAGCGCAAGCGCAAAGCGGTGCAGGGGCAGCCTCTCCCACCCCGCTACACCCTGAGTCAGGCCCAGCACGAGATCGCCCGGGGCGTGGGCTTCGCGAGTTGGCCGAAGCTGGTGGCCTCTTTTAGAGGACAAGCGCCTGCAGGCCGTGTCCGCCGGGAGGCGGGGCGGGTGTGGATCGACGGGGTCCCGCCGCTGCAGTGGGGTCCGAGCCCCGAGCCGACGTATCTCGGCGCGATGGAAGCGGCGTTCTGCGGCAGCGAGAGGCCGCTGGACCTCAACACGATGATGGGCGACTCGGGTCTTGCGTTCCGCATCCGCTGGGGGCGCGGCGCCGACGCTGACACGTGGTGCGGGTCGAGCCCGGTAGGCGAATGGCCGGATGAGCGTGCGGCCCTGGGGCGTGCAACGGGCTACCGCTTCGAGTGGACGTTCCCTGAGAAGGACCAGGTACACGATGTCGAACGCATCGTCGCAGAGATCGACGCGGGTCGGCCGATCCTCGCCTACGGCAAGCAGTTCGACGTTAGCGTGATCTACGGATACGAGGACGCGGGCCAGACGCTCGTGCTCAGCGAATACTGGTCGGACGGCAAGCCGGTCGTGATGCCCACGGCCGAGATCAAGGGTGTGACCGCTTGGCACACGGAGGTGATCGATCCGCTGCCGCGCGCCGAGGCGGTGGCGGCGGCGTTGAAGGTGACGAGCAAACGTTGGCACGAACCGACGCACGGTACGCCGTACGAGCCCGCGACGAATTACTACTACGGCCCGCGGGCCTATGACGAGTGGCTCGCCGACCTCCGCCGGGCCGATACGCTAACCGACGAGCAACGCGGCAACCTCTACTTTCTCAACGGTTGGAACTACAGCGCGTTGCACATCACCCGCCGTGACCACGCGGCAAAGTATCTGCGGGAACAATCGCGTCACCTGCCCGAAGCGGCACAGGGTCACGCGGACGCGGCGGCTGGGGTTTACGAGCGTTTGGCGGAATACCTGGGTAAGTGGGACCCGACGGACGATCGCTTCGGTTTTGTGAAACAGAAGCCCGTGTCGAGTTGGACAGCTAACGTGCGCCACGCGGAGATCGATTGGCTCGAAGGCATCGCGACACTCGAGTCCGAGGCGCAAGGCCACGTGGATCAGGCCGTGGCCATGTTGGACGAGCCGGGCTGATGCACGTCTCACACGTCGCCCTCCCGGTGCGCGGCTTCAGCAAGCGCATCGGCAGGGCGTTATCCTTCCGCGATGCGAAGCGGCGGGCTGCGGATACGGATTGTGGGCACCAGTGGGGCGGGCAAGACCACGTTGGCGAAAGCGGTGTCGGACCGCTTGGGGATCCCACACGTCGAGCTCGACGCGGTGCACTGGAAGGCCGATTGGGTGGGCAAGGACGACGCGGAGTTCGCTGCCGATCTCAAGGCGGCGACGGCGGGCGAGTCGTGGGTCGCGTGCGGGGGCTACACGCGGGTGTCGCAGCCGGTGTTGGATGGTCGGCTGACGCACTGGGTGTGGCTGGACTACGGCCGGGCCCGCGTGACCTGGCGCGTACTCAAGCGAACGTTTTGGCGCTCCCTCAAGCGGGAGGAATTGTGGGCGGGCAACCGCGAGAGTTTCAGCAAGGCGTTGTTCAGGCGTGATTCGATCATCTTGTGGTCGTTGACGACCTACACGGGGAATCGCAAGAAACATGCGGAAAGGTTGAAGTATTTCCGTGAAGCGGGCGGCGTGGACGCGGTGCAAATCAAGACGCCGCGTGATGCGGAGCATTGGCTGGATGCGTTGGCCACGGAAGCGTAGGGTGGGCATTGTCCACCGTTGGGATATGAAAAAGAGTTGTGGTGGGCGGTGCCCACCCAACATCGCGGCGAGGACGACGTCGAAGACGCCGCTGCGGTATTCGCCGTGGTCGGTCTCGTGGGTGTCGAGGTCGATGATGAGCGAGTCGCGGATGAGGCGGTCGGTCGTCTGGTGCGGGTCGCCACGGAAGTACAGCTGGGTGACGAGGGCTTTGTAACCTGCGGCACGGACGAGGTAGTGGATATGCGGCGGGCGGAAGCCTCTGCCGCCTTGGTAGGCGCCGGGGTGGATGGTTTCGAATTCGTAGCGGCCCTGCTCGTCGGTGAAGACGCGGGCGCGGTTGAGGAAGACGTCGTCGGCGGGCGGGTTGGCGGGGTCGTCGTTGTCGTAGCGGCCCTGGGCGTTGGCCTGCCAGATGTCGAGGGTGACCCCCGGAAGGGGTTCTT
>JBCCWB010000080.1:0-15800 GCA_039194345.1 Planctomycetota bacterium | reverse complement strand
CTCGAACATCACCAGCCGTTCGATCTTCTTGTCCTTGGCAAACCGCTGGAGCTTCGTCTCGTATTTCGTTTTCGGCTCCGCGCCCGACTGGTCATCCAACGATTCGTAATGCAGCTCGCAGCCCTGGCTCCGCAGCTCGTCGGCGTGGGCCCGCATCGCCGCCAAGAACAGGATGATCTTCTGCTGGTGGTGCTTGACGTAGGTGCAAAGCCCCAGGTCCTCGGCCATGAAGAACTGTGCGTCCCGCAAACCCGCCTGCTTGAACTCCGCGAACGGGAACAGCTGGTTGCCCAGCACCACCACCAAGGTCTCGTTGCCGTACTTGCTCATGCGGGACCTTAGGGTGCTGCGACCGGTTCGGCTTCGCCCGCCGACCCGGCCCGGGTAAACTCTGATTCATGCCCGTCCTCATCCAGAACGCCCGTCTCGTCACCGCCGCCTCCGACGCCCCCGGCGACCTCTACGCAGAAGGCGACAAGATCACCACGATCGCCGGCCCCGGCCAGCTTAAGCCCGCTGACCTCCCGTCCGACACCACGGTGATCGACGGCACCGGCAAGCTGCTCATGCCCGGGTTCATCGACCCCCACGTGCACATCCACCTGCCGTTCATGGGAACCTTCGCCAAGGACGACCACCCCACCGCCAGCCGCGCCGCCCTCGTCGGCGGGACCACGACCTACCTCGAGATGGTGTGCCCGTCCCGCGACGAACAGCCGCTCGAGGCCTACGAACTTTGGAGCGAAAAAGCTTCCGGGGGGGTCTGCGACTACGGCTTCCACATCGGCGTCACCCGCTTCGATGCCGACGTCGAAGAGCAACTCCGTACGCTCGTCGCCGACCACGGCCAACGCTCGTTCAAAGTCTTCCTCGCCTACAAGGGCGCCTTCGGCGTCACCGACGACGAGCTCTACGGCGTCTGCAAACTCGCCGCCGAGCTCGGCGTGACCGTCACCGCCCACTGCGAAAACGCCGAGCTCGTCGCCGCCAACCAGGCCGCCCTGCTCGCCGAGGGCAAGGTCGGCCCCGAGTGGCACGAACCCTCGCGCCCCGTGTCCGTCGAGACCGAGGGCGTCCACCACTTCTGTACGTTCCTGCAGATGACCGGAGCCCGGGGCTACGTCGTCCATACCTCCTGCCGTGATGCGGTCGAGATCGCAATGGATTTCCGCGCCCGCGGCGTCAACGTCGCCGTCGAAACTGTCATCCCTTACCTCACGCTCGACGACACCTACGCCCAGCGCAACGCTGCGACCGGGCACAACCCGTTCGAGGGGGCCAAGTACGTCATGTCCCCGCCCATCCGCGGCGTCGAGCACCAGCACTACCTCTGGCACGCCCTCGCCGCCGGGCACGTCCACACCCTGGGCACGGACCACGCCCCGTTCGACTTCGCCACCCAGAAACACATGGGCTGCCCCGACCCCGCCAAGGCGGTCGACGCCCAGTTCAACCCGCTCGGCGAAGCCAGCGACTTCACCCGCATCCCCAACGGCATCCCGTCCATCGAGCACCGCGCCGACCTCTTATTCCAAGGCGTCGCCTCCGGCCGAATCACGCTTCAACAGTTCGTCGCCCTGGTCAGCACCAACGCCGCCGACCTCTTCGGCCTCCACACCAAGGGCCATCTCGCACCGGGCTACGACGCCGACCTGGTGCTCTACGACCCCGATTCGCCCCGCACCATCTCCGCCGCGACGCAGCACATGGCGACCGACTACTCCGGCTTCGAGGGCGTCACCCACCCCGGCCACGCCACGCATGTGTTCTTGAGAGGGCAAGCCGTCGTCTCGGATGGGAAGCTGATCGACGACCTCCCCGTGGGACACGCAGCGCCACGCAGCTAATCCACACCAAGATGAATAAACTCATGAGCATGAAGCTTCATCTGTTTCACCGATTGGCCCCCAGCCTGCTCACGGCACTCCTCGTGGTGGGCTGCCAGTCCACGCCCGAACCCGAGCCAGAGCCTGCCCCCCTGCCCGATCCGACCCCCAGCGTGCCGCTCGGCCAACTTCCCGAAACCGCGCCCGAGCCACCGCCGCCGGACGTCGCCCTCGGCGGAGAAGACGCCCAGAGCAAGGACTACACCCCCGCCCAGATGCAGGCCACCGTCCGTAACTTCGCCGACCACTACCGCCAGTCCATGGCCTCGGCCCTCGACCGCATCATCGTCGAGTCTGACGACCCCGAGCTCATCCGCCGCGCCCACACCGCCAAGATCAACGGCGTCACCGCGATGTACGACATCGCCGTCGACCCCATCCCCGCCTCGGCCATGCTCAACGGCCTGGTGCTCGTCTCCCTCCAAGCCAAGTTCCTCCGCGCCCACGGCGAAGAGTACCTCGGCGAGTACTACCCCCTGCTCCAGATCACCGCCGACCGCCTGCAGGAAGAAGCCTTCCGCATCGCCGCCCGCGCCATGACCGAGCAGCAGCGCATCGACCTCCGTGCCACCATCGACCAGTGGGCCCAGGCCAACCCAGATGTCCGCGACATCTGGTACGTCCGCCTCGACGACCTCCCCGGCATCCGCGAAGACCCGGACGTCTTTAAAACTTTTACCAACCTGCCCCGCAACTTCCTCAACGTCTTCAACCCCTTCGCGGGCACCGGCAAATCCGTGACCGAAGCCCAAGTCCTCGCCGAGCGGATGAGCTGGCTCACCCCCCGCCTCATGATCCTCGCCCAGTGGCGGGCCGAGGCCATCGTCTACAACAGCATCGCCAACACCCGTATCTCCGAAGCCCTGGACCTCGGCGAGCGCATCACCGCCGTGGCCGAAGAGCTGCCGGACAACATCAGCGAGCAGCGTGAAGCTTTATTCAACGACTTGGAAGAGAATGAAGAAACACTCCAAGCACTGCTTCAACAAACCAACCGACTCACCGAAAACGCCAACGCCCTGCTAACGACTGCCGACCAGATCACCGGCCGCGTCGAAAACATCCAATCCACCGCCCTCGCCAACAAAACCCCACGCGACCCCAACGCCCCACCGAGCCGCCCGTTCGACATCACCGAGTACACCGAAGCCCTCGCCAAGCTCAACAAAGTGGTCACCGACGCCAACACCCTATTGCTCAACGCCGACACCGCCGCCAGCCCCGAAGCGATCGACGACCGCCTCGCCGTCGTCGAATCCTCCGTCCGCAACCTCATCTTCACCGCCGCCGCCGCCCTGTTGATAGTCGGCCTACTCCTCATCCTCGCGGTCAAATTCATCCCCCGGCGTCGTCCGAGCAGACACTGAGCCAAGAAACAGTCTTCCCTCGTGAACCTACCGTTTCTTACATTCCGTATTCCAGAAATCGAAGGCATGTCGCCTGAACAAGCTCATCAGATTCTCGACACGCTCTCGCAACATCCAAACGTCCGCACATGGGAGCGATTTCGTGTTTGGGGCATACGTATCCCAATTGCTCTTTTGATTGGCACCTTCCTCCTGTATTTCACAACGCGGAACTGGCTTCCAGCCGAGTTAATTATTGTGATTCAAACAAGCGTTCTCTCATTTTCCTTAGTCACGATCATGGTCGTCCTCGTGACATACAAAATTATGATGACCCGAACATTGAGAAATTTAATCCAAGAACACCTCGATACGATGGATTAACCATCAGTATTTATTGGGGTGAACAGGATTTAAGGCCGTCTGGTTTTGATTTTGAATCCCGTCAATCCGGTTAATCCCGTCAAAACGCGATTCCCAACACGCCTAACGATGTTCAGGCGGCCTCCAGCCGTTTGCCCTCGATCAGCTCGCCCTGCGCCTGCCCGGTAGTGTTGCCCGAGAAGCGGGTGGCTTCGATCTGGCGACAGACGTCGTACTTCGGGATCGGCAGCAACAAGCCCGGGTCGGTGGCGACGTGTTCGAGCCAACGGTCTTTGAGTTCTCGGGCAAACGCCTCCTGCGCGGGGTTGAATTTCTTCTTCGCAGCTTTGACCGCCTTCTTGGCTTGCTTCAGTTCTGCGTCTACGGCGGCCTCGGCTTGGGCCTGTGCTTCAGTTGCCGCGGGGGAAACTTCCGGGGCACCAAAGCGCAACCCGCCGCGTTTCACGGTGCGCTTAGTGGCTTCGCTCTTGGTGGCGAGCTTCAAGGCGGCGTCTTTCTTCTGCTTCACACGCTGCTTCCGCTCGCGCTCCAGCCGCTGGACCTCGCTCTCGAGTAATAAGACTTCGTCTTTGGCTCCCTCACTTCCGGGAGCGGGGCCATTCGGCAATACGATCGGCTTCGCGTCGCTCCAGTGGGTTCCGGACGGGATGGGGAGGACGAGCCGATCCTCGCCGATCGCGCCCGCCCCGGTCTGGCTCGGGAACCAATACGGCGTCCCCCCGGAAGCGGGATCACCCGTGTCGCCTTCCCGGATCCGCTTCTGCCAGAAGATGTGCATCCGCCCCCGGAAGTTGCCTTGCTTGTCGAACCCTTTCTTACGACCGCCGCCGGTCCGGAACGCCAGGGGCACGAAGCCCATCGCTTCCCAGAAGTGGTTCGCCTCCAGGTCCTGGGCACACCAGCAGCAGTACAGCCGACACCCGTAGGCGCTGGCCTCAAACTTCGCCTTGAGCAGATTCGCCGCGACCAGCGACCGCCGCCACTCCGGCACCACGTTCATCTGATAGATGATCCCCAGCTCGTCCCGCTTCAGGTAGCGGTCCACGGCGATGACGTAGCCGACGGGGGTGGGCAATGGGCAGTCGGGTGTGGGGGTTGGGGCCGAACCCTCGGGCCGTAAGTCATCCGTCTCATTTCCCCCACTGCCCACCCCCCATTTCCCACTGCCCGCCGCGGCTTCCGCGACGAGCACGTTGCCTTTCTCGATATGTCCCTTGATCGCCTTCTCCCACATGAACCCCACCGCTTTGGCGTTGGCTTTTTGCAGCGCATCGATAAACGGGTAGTCGCTCAGCACCGCGGGACGGATGGTGATGTCCTGTTCGCTGCGCGGCTGGGGGAGTGCCACAGGTGCGGGAACACGCGCTTGGTTCGCGTCGATTCGGATCACGTCGGACATGGTTCACACTCCCGGAATAGGTGATGGCTTGTAAGGTTGGAAGAAGCGTTCTTTTGACAGGATTAACGGGATTGACCGGATTTAGAAAACAAGAGGTCAATGGGTCGTGCACGTTGATTTATCGAGCCCATGATCTGAATGGCCTTCAATCCAGTTCATCCCGTTAATCCCGTCCAAACTGCCTTGTTGCCTTTCTTGGCGTCTTGGCGTTTAAACAACCCCGGCCCGAGGTCTCAAGCCGGGATCGTGGAGGGTTCGATGGGTTAGGCCGCGTCGGCTTGGTCGCCCCCGGAAGTTCCCGAATCGCTGCTTGCCGATCCGGGGTTGGAGGTGACGCCGAAGCCCAGGTGGGTGCTGATCGGGGCGCAGGCCGGGCCGGATTCGCCGCGGCGGTTGGACCAGAACGCGGTCAGCCAGACCTTGGTGGCGGGGGTGAACTCGTCGCCGAACTCGACCTCGGTGTCCAGCCGGGTGTCGTTGCCCTCGAACGACCAGTCGCGGATGTCGGCGGGGATGTCCTGGCCCACGTAGCTGAGCACGGTGGCGGTGGCGACGCCCTCGGGCTTCTTGCGTTTGCCGGTGGCGGCGTTGCGTAGCCGGAGCTTCACGGTCCGGCCCTCGACCTCGACAATGTCGAGCTGCGGCGCGTCCTCGGGGGGAGGCACGGGGGTCGGGTCGAGGTCGGGCACGGTGATGCCCAGCGCCGCCCGCTTGTCGTCGTTGATCACCGGCGAGGCCTGGATGATGCGCACCAGCTTCCGCGTCTCGGCGATCAGTTGGCCCTTGAGCGTGTTCTTGGCCTCGATGTTGGCGGGTGACCGGGTGGTCTGTTCGTTGGCGGTGTTGTACGCCGAGATAAACGCCGTGCGTAGCCCCCCGTAGAAGGTGGCTTGGTCGGCCGTGAGGCCGTAGGTCGTGGGGTCGGCTTCGATCAACGACGCAAAACCCTGGGTCCACGTGACCAGTTCCGACTCTCGGGCCGGCAGATATGGCTTGCTCATGGCAAGTCTCCTTGCGGCGGTGCCGCGTTCAAGTTGTGAGCCCCGCCCGGAAAAGAAAGAGGGGGCCCCGGAAATCGTCGGTACCCGCCACGCCCCGGCCCCCGGAAACAGAATCCATGTCAGGCCCGGCCGCCGGAAGGGGTGAGCCCTGGAAATCTGCCCCGGAATCGCCCGGGAATCAGGCCGAAAAGTTCCCTCGGAAGTTCCCCGCGGAAAGTGGAAGAAGGCTTCCGTTCCCGAGGGCGAGGTGTGGCTTCGCCGACAATCCCGCTATCGCCGTTCCGCGATGGACGCTTTACCTGGCCGGCACAAACCCACCCGTTTTTTTCATCGGCCGCCCTGCCACCCACGCGGCTTGGGTTCCTACCGGACGCTCCTCGGCACGACTGCCCGGCCCCATCGCGTCTGCGCCCCGATCGCGCGGTAAACCAGCGCGTCGATTTTCGGCGTGAGCACGAAAAATTCGTCCGTTGCAGAGTCTGCAACGTTCGTGACAAGGTTAGATTCGTTCGTTGCAGACTTCGGAGCGCGCGTTTCGAACTTGTTTACGTTCGTTGCAGCCTTAGATTCGTTCGTTGGAGAGTTGGATTCGTCCGTTGCAGACTTCGCCACGTTCGTTCGGAGGTTCGACACGTACGTTGGAGCGGCGTTTTCGTTCGTTGGAAGGTCCGCCACGTACGGTGCAGAGTTCGTCACGTTCGTTTTAGACGCGACGACAGTCGCGGGCGGTTCAACGGTATAGCGAGGGTTGGAAACCGGAAAACGTCTCGCGGATCGCGGGGACGCCGCCCAGGGCGTTCGCGGCGTCGGCGGTGCCGCCGTATTTCAGTTCGAGGAGGTGCGGCAGCTTCTTGAAACTAAGTTCCTCAACACCATCGGCCACGTAATGATCCAAGACGAATCGCACAAAGGTACGCTGCTGTTCACTGAGGTCGCCCAATAGTGCATCGATCCGTGCTTCGACCCGCTCTTGCCGGGTGACGGTGGGCTTGTCGAAAGCGAGGTAGGCCAGCACATCGAACAAGTCGCTGTGCTCGGCCTGGATCAGCTTCATCACGTCGCGGAGTTGGTCGGTGCTGTACCCCTTCTCGATCAATCCCTCCAATAGCTTCTGACGCGTCTCGGGGTCGCCCCAGATCTGCCTCAACTCGTCTTCGCTCTGGAAGAGAGACGGCAGATCGCCGTAGAGCTTCTGAAGAAACGCGTCGGCCGAGATCGGCCTGCCTTCGGGGTCCCAGAAACTGGTCTGGACCATCGAATCGATCAGTCGCTCTTTGCCGGGCGCAAGGGTAATCTTGATCTTCTTCGGCCGTGGCGGCGGGTCTTCGAGCGGCCCCGTTTCTGGATCGCCCGTTAGTGGGGGATCTGTGAGCGGCGGCACCGGGCTAGGCGCTTCCGGGGGCAACGGGTCGCCGTCCCACTCGGCGTCGTTGAAGTGCTCGTAAGCCTTTACGAAGTCGTGGACGGTGAAGTAGTCTTTGCCGTCGAGAAGCCGCGTACCGCGGCCGATGATCTGCTTGAACTCGATCATCGACTTGACCGTCCGAAGCAGCACGATGTGCCGCACGCCCAACGCATCGACACCCGTTGACAGCTTGCGGCTGGTGGTCAATACCGTCGGGATCGTCTTCTCGTTGTCCTGGAACGTCTTGAGGTGCTTGTCACCAATTGCCCCCTCACGAGAAGTTACACGGCAGCAATAGTTCGGATCCGTCACGCCGGCAGGCTTGTTCTGGTTGATGAGATCGCGGATGGCCAAGGCGTGCTCTTCTTTTGCGCAGAACACCAAGGTTTTTTCGTTGGGGCCGATCGCGGACATTGCAAGTTGCACACGCTTGGCCTCGCGCTCTTTGATCTCGATAATCTTATTGAAATCGTCTTCCTTGAACGTTTGTCCGTGATCGACCTCGCCTTCGAGGACCTCGTCGTCGCCGACGAAGGTGTACTCGTCCAGCGTCGTGCTGACCTGCCGGACACGGAACGGCGTGAGGTAGCCGTCGTTGATGCCTTCCTTCAGCGAATAGGTATAGACCGGCTCGCCGAAGTAGTGGTAGGTGTCCGCGTTCACGTCCCGACGCGGGGTCGCGGTCAGGCCGATCTGCACGGCGGGTGAAAAATAATCGAGGATGCCGCGCCAGGACGATTCGTCTTTCGCCCCTCCGCGGTGGCACTCGTCGATGATGATCAGGTCGAAGAAATCGGGCGGGACCTCGCCGAACACGGGGGCGGGTTCGCCGTGCTCATCCTTCCCCGTCATAAACGTTTGGAAGATGGTGAAAAAGACGCTGCCGTTGGTGGGCAGGCCGCCTTTTTTGGCGATGGCCTTGGGGTCGATGCGGATCAAGGCTTTTTCTTCGAACGCCCCGAAGGCGTTGAATGCTTGGTTGGCCAGCACGTTGCGGTCGGCCAAGAAGAGCACCCGCGGTCTGCCGCCGGAGGCGTCGGGGTCGTTACGGTTGGCCAGGCTCCATCGGGATTGAAAGAGCTTCCAAACGATCTGGAAAGCCACGGCCGTTTTGCCGGTGCCGGTGGCCATAGTCAGCAAAATGCGATCGCCTTCTGGGGGGCCGTTCGCGATGGCGTCGAGGGCTTTACTGATCGCGTTGTGTTGGTAGTAGCGGGGCTGCCACTTGCCCGAGGTGTGGAACGGGATTTGGCCAAACGCTTCGCGCCAGCGGTTCGCTAGCGACGGCTCGCCGTAGATGTCGTTCCAGAGTTCGTCGGGGGTGGGATATGCAAGGGGATTGACCACGCCTTCTTCGCCGGTCCTCATATCCACACGGTACAGCGCCCGGCCATTGGTCGAAAACGCGATCGGCGTCTGAAGTTTCTCCGCGTACTCCTTGGCCTGACCTAAACCTTCGGTCACCTCAGCCGTGTCGGGCTTGGCTTCGATCACCGCGAGTTTCTGGTCGCGGTACATAAGCACATAGTCGGCATATTGGTTTTGTTCGCGTCGGCCGTCCCCGGTAAGCCGTCCCGGTGCGATGACTTCCCGCCGTGCCCGAGCTCCGGGTACAAGATCGACCGGGCCCCACCCCGCGGCGGCGATCGCCGGATCGATCAACTCGGCTCGCGTTTCGGCTTCGTTCAATTAAGCCCCCAGGAATCGCTCCAAGGCCGCTTGCAGCAGCGCATCGCCAAAAAGCCTCTGTTTTCGTTCCGCCGCATCGTTGCCGTGCGGCCACTGTCCGATGCCTTCCCGGACGGCCGCGAGCGTCGGCTCGACGTCTTGCTCGTCCAGCAGCCAGCCCACCGTCGCCAACGCTTCCATCCCCAGGGGCGACTGAAAACCGTCGATGAACGCATCGCTTTGCTCGACCGCTTCGGTCCATCCCGCTTTCTCCGCGCCGCGAAAATAGTTGCGCAGACGGTCAGCATGGGATGGGGCGACATGGATCGTGTCGAGGGGCGAGGCGTCGGCCAGCCGCTTGTCGCAGTGCAGGTAGCTGCCATCCAACGCGTCGAGGAGGTGCCGGAGGTTGTCCGAATACGGCCCGTAACGGTTGGCCTCGAACCTGAGCTTCAAGGGATTCTTGAGACCGAGCCGATCGACCACCCGATTGAGCACCCAGGCCAGCTTCTGCACTTCGAGGATCGAGCAATCCAGCCCCAGCACTTCGTACCGCCGGATCATCTCGCCGACCATGGCCCGAGCAGGGGTTAGCTCTTCCACACCGGTCGTCTTGCTCACGTTGTGATACGCCCGAGACGGCTCGAACACCAACACGTCGATGCCTTGGTCCGGCAGGTCGCCGAGATGTTTTTCGATCAGAGGCCGCACGTCGGACCAAACGAGTTTGCCGTTTCCCGCGCCCAGCGGTGGGATCGCGACCGATTTGATCTCGTTCTCGATCAGCACGCGACGGAGGTCCGCCAAGCCTTCATCGATCCACTCCAGCTTCGACGGCGGCCGCCAGTGCCGCTTGGTGGGGAAGTGAATGACAAAGCGCGGGCCTTGCAATTCGCCGGTGGGCGTGACGAACATCCGGCCGGTCTGGATTTCCTCTCGCTCGCAGGCGGTCTTGTAGGCCTTGAAGATGTCGAGATACTTCTCCCTGAACATCAAGGCGATCCCCTTACCCATCACGCCCACGGTATTGACCGTGTTGACGAGGGCCTCGGCCTCGGTATCGAGCAGGTTGCCGGTGGTGTAACGAATCATTAAAAGTACCACCTCGGCCTGGTCACGACCCCATATCCCAAGCCTCTATCATCAATTTGTTGCTGGAGACGCTTCTTCACCCTATCACTATTACACACGATTCCTGTCAGTGCGTCTACAGGAACATGCTGATAAACGAGCGCTTCAGCTTGATATCGAGTCAGTTTCCCTGGGTCATTGGGGTCACGCTCGAAATCACATGTATACAGCAGTTCCCAATCCACTTGATCTAGATCGTTATCATCATCAAAGTATTCGGTCTCAGTGGGGTAAGCATGGCCGTCAGTAAAGATGTACTTAACGCCAGCATCTGAAAGTTGTGGCAGACGGGATACTAGTAGCACAATCTCATCGTTTGGTCTTCGGGTAACACCGTTATAACCCGTCTTGATGTTATAGAGCATGATCGATTTTGGTGTGAAATAGAACGGCACATAATCCGCAAGCACGCCACCGGGATCAACTGGTACTGAACGACGTCGCCGTTTAGATATCAGGTCAGCCATGCCAATTGACACATAGTTTTCATCACGCACGTCCGACGATTCACAGTGAAGGCCGTTATCGAGAATCCATGGGATATTATCGACATGAGTAATACGGAAGACGCGATACTGATCGGGACCGATTAGTTGCTTCATCAGTTTGGCCATAGATTCACCCGGCAACCTCTGCAAAGCTCTTAGCCGTTTCGCTCCGAGCACTCATCAGTTCTCCATGGAAGGCCCGGTGAAGCAGGGATTGCTTGAGGGCAGCGAGGGCGGCGAGTTTACGCTCAAGCGTATCGACAAGCTCTGCCCGTTTGGACTTCAGCGCTTGCACTTGCTCGACAATCTGTTTCTGGATCGCTTGTTCGGGCACAGGAATCGTGAGCCGGCTGAGCTTTTTTTGGTTGATGTTGCTGATGTTTGCTCCGCCGCCTTCACGGGTGAGAGTATCGCGGGTTGATGCGAGTTTCAGGTATTCGAGCAGGTAGTCCGGGATCAGTCGCTCCCTATCGACTCTTGCCCGGATGACAAATCCTGAGAAGGATGTAGCTTCATCGATATCGGGAATGAGCATGCACCGTCCGACCAGATGCTTGCTGCCATTTGAACGGACGATCACGACATCATCCTTCGTTAGTCGATACCCGTCATCGAGTTCACCGTCGATGGTGGCGTATTCCGCTGCGTCCAGCGGGGCGATGTCGTTGTCGCCGAAATCACCAACCCCCACGACTCGAATGCTTTGGCCTTTGCTTGATTGGGTGTAATTCAGACCGTTCTTAAAGTCGGCGATCTCCCCAAGCGGCGTGCGTTCGTTGTCGGTCAGGTGGGCGAAGGAATCACCGATCGCACGCTCAAACAATTCGCGGGTGTTGGTGAGGTTTTGGCGGGTGTTGGCCTCGGCGGTGGCGAGGCCCGCGAAGGCCGCGTCCAGCACCGACACGATCCGACGCTGCTCCGACAATGGCGGGAGGGGGATCGATACAGCTTTCAGCTTGGTTGCTGAGAGTTCTTTGAATGTTGCACCGGTGCCTAAGCCGTTGAGCATCTCAACGTTGGCGTAGAGGAAGTAATACAGGTACTTCTGCTCAACTTCCTCGCCGGGGATGATCCCTTTACATCCCTGATTGAAGGCCATCGGCACTGCGTTCAGTACAAGATGTCCGATCGGGGCACGCGAGGACATAATTACCGAGTCAGCCGGGATCAGCTTTGCTGAGCAGCTTTCGAGGCCGATATCGGAAAGCGTTCTTGCTGTCTCAGAGATCACGGGTGTGATGCGATTGCCCATCTCGGCAGGGGTCACCCATTGATGAGGGCCGTCCCAGTTCTCCGGTTCTCTCGTTTTGGGTGTCCCGCCGTTGACGACCTCGCACGCTTCGGCGAGTGCTACGGTTTTCCACCTGCGTAGCGGATCACTCACAGCATCCCCCCGATCTCTTCGAGAATCGCGGTGGTTTCTTCGTCGAGTTGTTTAATCTCGGCGATGATCTCAGCCGGGTCGCGGAGGGGTTCGGCTTCAGGGGCGTTGGGGTTCTTCACCGAAAGATCGTGCCCAGCCGAAGCATCTACCGCGACGGCGGTACCGTCGATAGACCAACTGATATCCGACTTGGCAGAGTTTTTTTGCTTCTCGACGAAGTCGGTCAGATCGTCGTCGTTGAGCGGGTTGGTCTTGCCGAGTTTGCGGCCGGGGTCGAGTTGGTAGTACCAAGTCTTGTCGGTCGGTCGGCCCTTCTCGAAGAAGAGGACGACGGTCTTGACGCCCGCGCCCTGGAACGTGCCCTGGGGGCAGTCGAGGATGGCGAAGAGGTTGCAGTCGGTCAGCAGTTGGTGACGGAGGGCTTTGGACGCGGTGTCGGCGTTACTCAAAAACGTGTTTTTGATGACGACGCCGGCGCGGCCACCGGGCTTGAGGCGTTTGATGAAGTGTTGGAGGAAGAGGAAGGCGGTCTCGCCGGTGGCGACGGGGAAGTTTTGGCGAATCTCGGCGCGTTCGTTGCCGCCGAACGGCGGGTTGGCGAGGATGATGTCGAACTGGTCCTTGGCCTGCACATCCGCGAGGTTTTCGGCGAGGGTGTTGGTGTGGATGAGGTTGGGGGCCTCGACGCCGTGGAGGATCATGTTCATGATCCCGAGGCAGTAGGCGAGGGACTTCTTCTCCTTGCCGAAGAAGGTGGATTCTTGGAGGGCTTTGAGGCCGGCGGTGGTAGTGACCTGTTCGCGGAGGACGTTGTAGGCTTCGCAGAGGAAGCCGGCCGAGCCGCAGGCGGGGTCGTAGATGGTTTCGCCGGGCTTGGGGTCGAGGACTTTGATGATGGCGCGGATCAGGGGGCGGGGCGTGTAATATTCGCCGCCGTTGCGGCCGGCGTTGCCCATGTTCTTGATCTTGGCTTCGTAGAGCTCGGAGAGCTCGTGTTTTTCCTGTTGGGAGCCGAAGCGGAGCTGATCGACGTGGTCGATGACGTCGCGGAGGGTGTAGCCGGACTGGAGGCGGTTGGTGATCTCGGAGAAGATTTCGCCGATCTTGTATTCGATGGTCGAGGCGGACTCGGCGGATTGGCGGAACTCTTTGAGGTAGGGGAAGAGTTTGTCGTTGACAAAGTCTTTGAGGTCGTCGCCGGTGGCGGCGGTGGGCAGGATGTTGCCGTCGTCGTCTTTGGGGGCGGCCCACTGGTTCCATTGGAACTCGGGGCGGAGAATCGGGGTGTAGGCTAGGCCTTGGATGTGCGCGTTCATCGCGCGTTCTTGTTCGAGGCTGTCGAGGTATTTGAGGAAGAGCAGCCAGGAGGTCTGCTCGGTGTAGTCGAGCTCGGTGGTGCAGCCGGCGTCTTGACGGAGGGCGTTGTCGATATTCCGGAAGGCTTGCTCGAACATGGGGTTAGTTTAACGGAGGCGGGTGGGGAGAGGGAGTAGGGAGGGCAAAGTGAACAGTCCACAGCGACGAGTGAACAGGAGAAATCACCGAGCTTACAGCCGTAGCGTATGGAATTATGCCGCAGGCGGTGCGGCGCGGGGCGAGGCGGACACGTGTGAGACGACCAAGGCTTCACAAGACGACCAGCTTTACCCACTTTCGCACAGCCCACGTATCAAAGCGGTGCAGGTCAGAAAACATCGGGCCTGAACGATGGTTTTTGAGGTCAAAAAAATGAAAACCGATTGAATGCCGACGGGCTTGGGATATGCTGAGTGCGGAAAAACCCGGAGTGGCTTGGTGTTGCGGGGGTGCGGGGGGTGCGGGGGCAACCAAGGTCTATTGGGTCCTGGAAACGTCAAATTTTCAATGGAAGGTGAGAGATGCAGTGTTTGGTGAGCGTGCGTGGGTGGTCGGCCTTGGTGCTGATGGGGAGCGTGTCGGTCGGGGCGGGGGCCCAGGTGACAGTGGAGGAGCGTTCGAGCTTTGCGAATAACTCGATTGCGGCGGAGGTGGTGAACTCGTCGCCGCAGCAGTCGGAGTTCTTTTCGGAGACGGACACGTCGGGGGCCCTGACCGGGTCGTTCGCGTTCAATGCCAGCGAATCGTTGTCGGTCATGTTTACGCCTACGGACGATCCGTCCGACGGGGATGACGAGGAGCCCGGCCGTGGCACGCCGGGTGGTGGTACGCCGGGGGGCATCGGGCCGGGGGGCATGGGCGGCGACGCGTCGGCCAGCGGGTCGTTGATTTATTCGGATGCGGTGACCCAAGCCACGGCCGACCGGCTGGACATTACGTTTGATTACGCATCCACCGGAAGCGTGAGCTCCAACGGAGACGGCTTGGCGGAGTCGTCGCAGGCGGTGGAATTAATCGTCGTGTTTGAGATCGACGAAGCCATGAACTTCGCGGCGAGCGGTACGCTGGGTCTGGATTCCATGAACGACCGCGATTTCCGGCTTGAGCTGAGCCAGGCGTCGTTGCGAGATGACCCGGTGTTCTCGGCGGGGCGTGACGACTTGACGCTTGAGGAAATGGGCACGCTGGAGGCGGGCCGTTATCGGTTCACGCTGGAAGTGAGTCAATCGTTGAATGTATCCGGCGACGGCGGCACGGGCGATCAGAGCAACACGGTGACGGGGACGTTGTCGCTCACGCCGGTGCCCGAGCCGGCCAGCCTGGCCATTCTGGCCGGGGGCTCAGTACTGCTGGGAGTGCGGCGGCATCGCCGCGGTTGAGTGATCGCCTCGAGCCGTCCATTGACTCCTGCGGTCGGCTCGGCTTAATGAACGGAGAGACGTTAGCCGCTGACGAGGTCGTCGGACTGCTGGACGAAGTCGTCGCCGTCCCATTTGTCATCGACGGTGATGCCTTCGCGTTCCGCTTGCTTGGCCGCGGCCTTGGCGGCGACGGCGGCGCGTTTGGCTTCCTGGGCTTTGGCTTGGCGATCGACGAGGTCGGCGTGGGTGGTGAAGTAGGGCAGGGCGTGGCCCTTGAAGTCGTCGATGGTTTCGAAGCCGTGGGTTTCCATGAAGGCGAGGAGGCCTTCGATCATGGGCTTGACCATCTTGTAGCCCATCTTCATGACGCCGGTGCAGACCTGGACGGTGTCGGCGCCGAGGAGGATGAACTGGGCGGCGTCTTCGCCGGTCTCGACGCCGCCGATGCCGGAGATGGTGCGGGTGCCTTCGAACTCTTCGCGGATGAGGGTGGCGATCTCCATGACCATGCGGAGGGCGATGGGGCGGACGGCGACGGAGGAGTAGCCGCCGGGGGTGGTGTAGCCCTCGACGGTGGGCATGGGGCGGAGGGTCTTGAGGTCGACGCCGATGACCGAGCGGATGGTGTTGATGGCGGAGACGCCGTGGGCCCCGGCGCGGAGGGCGGAGCGGGTGGGGTCTTCGATGTGGGTGACGTTGGGGGTCATCTTGGCCCAGACGGGGGTCTTGGCGGCGGCCATGACCCAGCCGGTGACTTCTTCGAGGATCTCGGGGTCTTCGCCCATGGCGGCGCCCATCTTGCGCTCGGGCAGGCCGTGGGGGCAGGAGAAGTTGAGCTCGAGGCCGTCGACGCCCGCGGCTTCGCAGCGCTCGACGATCTCGCACCACGCGTCCTTGTTGTACTCCTCCATAATCGAGGCGATGAGGACGTGGTCGGGGTACTGGTCCTTGATGGCTTTGAACTCGTCGAGCCATTGCTCGAAGGGCGTGG
>JBCCWB010000079.1:0-15802 GCA_039194345.1 Planctomycetota bacterium | reverse complement strand
GGGATCTGAAATGGGGACAACAAATACCGGCCGCCGCTTGGGGGGCACTCGAATGGCGAGACGACCGCCGAGAACGACAAGCGTTCCTGTTCGAAGGACTTATCGGCCGCCCCCCGTCTCGGCGTCCAGTTACCCTATGTGTATGAGTAAGCCGAACCTCTGGGCCCCGTGGCGTATCGATTACCTCCAAGACCTCGGCAGCCAACAGCCGCCCGGACACGCCCCGGGCGCAAAAGACTGTTTCCTTTGTGCTGCGGGCGAAGCGGGGCTCGATGAGGCGACCCAGCGCGAACGCTTGGTCCTGCACCGCGACGACCACGGCGTGCTGCTGCTCAACCGCTACCCTTACACCAACGGCCATTTGTTGGTTGCACCACTTGCGCACGTGCCGGAGCTGTCAGACCTATCTAAAGAAGACCGTGCAGGGTTGATGGAGTTGTGTGAACTCGGGACACGCCTGCTCAAGCAAGTCGTCAATCCCCAGGGCATCAACGTCGGGCTGAACCTCGGACGCGCCGCGGGCGCAGGCGTGCCCGGCCACCTGCACTTTCATCTGGTTCCACGGTGGACCGGCGATACAAACTTTGTGGATGTCGTCGGCGGCGTGCGCGTGATCCCGCAAGAGCTCGACGCGAGCTACCGCATGCTGAAGGATGCGGTGGGTGATTTGGTTTGAGTGATCCGCTAGCGGCTTGATGACCTGCTTACGCCGCAACCATCTGCGATTCGAGCAGCAGGCCGATGCTGTAGCCGCCTTCGCGTTGGCTGCAACGTACGACGCGGCCGACGCTGTTGAAGCCGGGCTCCGTGCCGTGGGCGGGGAAGAACACCGTGACCCGTGCACCAACCGCCACCGGTTCGATCGACCAGGCACCCAGGCCCGACGCCGACTGGTCGGTGAGCTCCAGAGCACAGATCTGCCCGGGGCTGCGGTCTTCGTGGTCGTTAACGGGGTTCTCAGCCAGGGCGGTGACCCGGGCGTAGAGTTTGTGGCGGGGCTCGCGGCGTTGTTCAAACTTGAACGAGTCGGGCACGCGGTCGGTTTCGGTCACGAGGCGGAGTTCGGGATTCGACATGATGGGGCTCCTGGATCGGGTCACTCGGGTCGACCTACCGAGACCATCGGCCGGATAATCGTTAAGGTTTATGATCTGTGAAAGACAAAGCAAAAAACCCGATCGGAAAAGTTTGCCTCGTCGGTGCGGGGCCTGGCGACCCCGGCCTGATCACGGTTACCGGACTCCAGCGGCTGCGTTCCTGCGACGTGGTGGTGTTTGACGCGCTGGCCAACCCGGTCCTGCTCGCCGAAGCGCCCGATAACGCCCAGCGGATCGACGTGGGCAAGCGGGCGAAACACCACAAGCTCACCCAGGATCAGACCAACCAGCTCCTGGTCGACCTGGCCCACGAAGGCAAAGACGTCGTTCGGCTGAAGGGCGGCGATCCGTATCTCTTTGGCCGGGGGGCGGAGGAGTGTGCGTTTCTCACTCAACACGGCGTCTACTGCGAAGTCGTGCCGGGGGTTACCTCCGGCATCGCCGCGCCTGCCACCGCGGGCATCCCCGTGACCCACCGCAAGGTCGCCTCGACGATCACCATCGTCACCGGCCACGAAGACCCGACCAAGGGCGAAACCTCGGTCGACTACGACGGCCTGGCCAAGCTCGTCGCCCGCGGCGGCACGGCGTGTTTCTACATGGGCGTCGGCCGGCTCCAACAGATCGCCAACTCGCTGGCCGATTGCGGCTTGGCGCGTTCGACGCCCGCCGCAGTGGTGCAGTGGGGCACGCTGCCCCGGCAACGTACCGCCAAAGGCACGCTCGACACGATCAAGGCCGAGGTCGATCGGCTGGGCGTTTCTTCTCCCGCGATCATCGTCGTCGGCGAGGTTGCGGCCATCGACGAATCAGGGCTCGACTACTTCACCGACCGCCCGCTGTTCGGTCAACGCATCCTCGTGACCCGCACCCGGCAGCAATCCTCCGACCTGCGGCGTGAACTCGCGGCGCGCGGCGCGGAAGTGATCGAAGCTCCGACCATTGAACTGGTCCCTCCCTCGGACGACGACGAAACACGGCTGAATGAAGCAATCGATCGGATAGACGAGAACGACTGGGTGCTGCTCACCAGTGCCAACGCAGTCAACGTCTTGGCGGAACGCCTGGAAGCGGCGGGGCGGGACGTGAGGCAGCTCGGCCGGGTGCAGATCGCTGCGGTAGGCGACGCGACCACGGCGGCGCTTTGGGACCAGCTGCGGTTGCGCAGCGACTTCGTGCCCGACAGTTTCTCCGGCGAAGCCATGGCCAAGCAATTCATTGCAGAACGAGCGATCGAAGGTCGGCGTTGCCTATTGCTGCGGGCCGACATTGCTCGCCCGGCGTTGCCGAAGCTGTTGGTGGAGGCGGGTGCCATCGTCAACGAGGTTGTGGCTTACCAGACCCGCGTCCCCGATGCGCTACCCGAGGACGTGCTGGACGCGTTGCGCGAGGGGGTGAACTGGGTGACGTTTACCAGTTCATCCACCGTGCGTAATCTGATCGAGCTTCTCGGGGAAGAGCGGGGTTTGCTAGACGGGGCGAAGACCGCGTCCATCGGCCCGATTACCTCGCAAACCATCCGCGAGCTCGGCTTAGCTCTCACCGTCGAATCGGAAACCGCCAGTGTTGCATCGTTGGTTGAAGCGGTGACCTCGACCCAGTCCGTCTCTTAATCGCGTCTACTGCTTCCGGAGCGTTTTGATGCCTGTATCTCGACTCGACCCAAAACGCTCGGCGGTACTGCTCATCGACCTTCAGGACAAGCTCCTGCCGGTGATGCAAGAGAAGACGACCGTTGAGCGTCGAGCGGGGCGGTTGATCCAGGGAGCCAATCTGTTGAAGGTCCCGGTTCTTCTGACCGAGCAGTACCCCAAAGGCCTTGGCCGCACCGTCGGCTCGATCGCCAAGCAGCTCGACGGCGCGGTGTGTATCGACGAGAAGACCCGCTTCTCAGCGTGCTCGGATTCGGTGATTCGGCTGCTCGAGAAGTTACAGGTCAAGAGCGTGGTCGTCGCGGGGATCGAGGCCCACGTGTGCGTGCTGCAGACCTGCCTGGACTTGCTGGAGCGGGGGTATACGGTGGCGTTGTGTGAAGACGCGGTGAGTTCGCGTCGGCCGATCGATAAGAAGGCCGCGGTGGATCGCATGATCCAGGCGGGTGTGTTGCCGACGACCGTGGAGTCGGTGTTGTTTGAGCTCTTGGGGGATGCCAGCTCACCGCTGTTTCGAGAGTTGCGGGGAGTCATTCAATCGCGTGATTGAATTGGCGGGTGGGGAAGGGATGTATACGGCCCGCTTGCCGCAAGAACCCTGCGTTTGCTGGGTTTTACGGGGTTGTGTACGCTATTTTGCTATCCCCGCCGCGTGCGGACCTTCTACTGATCAACCTCAAGGAGATCGATATGCTCGAAACCTACGAATCGCTCAAGGCCCTGATTGTGTCCATCGAAGACGACATCAAGAAGGCCGCTGGTGGCAACCGTGCTGCCGGTACCCGCGTCCGCAAAGAGATGCAGGAAGTCAAGAACATTGCCCAGGACCTGCGCAAGAAGATTCTTGAAGCCCGTGAAGGCGAATCGTCCTAATTTAAGTTGTTTTTAGAAAAAGATTTAGCCGCCGTACGCCCCGTGGTGTACGGCGGCCTTTGCCTAGCCGAAGGACCCGAATGGCCCCCACCTTCTTGATCGACATTTGCGGCATCGATTGGTCCAAGGACCTCTACGACACCGCCGCCATCGAAGCTGTGAACCCCCACCGCGGGGCGATGCGGCTGCTCGACGGCATCGTCTACGAGTCCGAAGACAAGACCGAATACGCCGCGTATTACGACATCGGACAGGACGAATTCTGGGTCGAGGGCCATATCCCCGGCCGGCCGATTTTCCCCGGCGTGCTGATGATCGAGGCCGCGGCTCAGCTCTCCAGCTTCATCACGCTAAAGAAAATGACCGGCGAATCCTTCATGGGTTTTGCGGGTGTGGATGCGGTGAAGTTCCGTGGGCAGGTTAAGCCCGGCGATCGTTTGATCGTGCTCATCCGTGAAACCGAACACCGCCGACGCCGCTGCACCTGTCTCGCGCAAGGCGTGGTGGATGGCAACCTGGTCTTTGAAGCGACGATCAAGGGCATGCCCATGTGATTTTTTCTGCAAAGGTTTGCAAAAAAAGTTACCGTATTCGGTTTCACTATCACGCCAGTGTGTTATTTGTATTGCCGAGGTGGGCGGTAACCCACCCTAAACTCCACATCTTCTTCGGAGGTCTGCGATGCCCCGTCCCCTCAACATCGGTTTGATCGGCTCCAAGTTCATGGGCCGTACCCACTCCAACGCCTACCTCAAGGCCGCGAAGTTTTTCGACTTGCCCCGCCTGCCGGTCATGCACACGATCGCCGCGCGGAACCTTGAAGAAACCCAGGCCTTCGCCGACCGCTGGGGCTGGCAGAACGCCAGCGACGACTGGAAGGCGATGGTGAACAACCCCGAAATCGACCTGGTCGACATCGGCACGCCCAACCACGTCCACCACGACCAAGCCCTCGAAGCACTCGAAGCCGGCAAGCACGTCGCTTGTGAAAAGCCGCTGGCCAACACGCTGGGCGCCGCCCGCGAGATGGTGCAGGCCGCGAAGAAAGCCAAGAAGCAAAAGACCTTCGTTTGGTACAACTACCGCCGCTGCCCCGCGCTCGCCCTCGCTCACCAGCTGGTGAAGGACGGTAAGCTCGGCCGCATCTACCACGTCCGCGGCTTTTATCTCCAGGACTGGGCCGGTCCCGACACGCCGATGCTCTGGCGCTTCAGCGGTAAGGAAGCCGGCAGCGGTTCGCTGGGTGACCTCTGTGCCCACTCGATCGATGCGGCCCGCTTCGTCACCGGCGACGAATTCGCCAACGTCAACGGCGCGATCCTCAAGACCTTCATCAAAGAACGCACCGTCCTCGAAGGCGGCGCGGGCGGCGAGATCTCCGGCCGTGGCGCGAAGACGAAAAAAGCTAAGAAAGCCAAATCCACCGTCGATGACGCAGCGCTCTTCACCGCCGAGTTCAAGGGCGGCGCCGTTGCGACGTTTGAAGCGACCCGTCTGTCCACCGGCGACAAGAACGGCAACAAGCTCGAAGTCCACGGCGAGAAGGGCGCGATCAAGTTCAACTTCGAACGCATGTGCGAACTCGAGTGGTACGACGCCACGCTGCCCGAACGCGAGCAGGGCTGGTCGACCATCAACGTCAGCAACGGTGACGCCGGCCACCCCTACGCCGAGGCCTGGTGGCCCACCGCCCACTCCATCGGCTACGAGCACGGCTTTATCAACCAGGCCGCCGACATGGTCAAGGCCGTGAGCAACCGCAAGCCCTTGGTCCCGATCCCCGACTTCGCCGATGCATACGAAACGCAGCGTGTGCTCGAAGCCGTGGTCCAATCCGCCAAGCACCGCACGCCGGTGAAGCTTTCCGAAATCAAGTAATCAGGTTTCATCCCATCCATCGAGGGCTGCGGTGCGCCGCGACAGAGCCCCAATCATTCTGTCCATTCTTGAAGGACTATATCATGCCCAAAATCATCAAGTACGGAATCATCGGTGCTGGCGCGATCAGCCAACGCCGCCACATCCCCGAGATCCACGCCAATGAACAATCGGTGGTCGCCGCGATCGCTGACCCCAACAAGGCCCGAGCCCAGAGCGTCTCCGAGTGCTACGGCGCGACCGCCTACACCGACTACCGCAAGATGCTCGCCGAGGCCGACCTCGATGCCGTGGTGGTCGCCGGGCCCAACGCCTTCCACGCGCCCCAGACGATCGACGCTTTCAAGGCCGGTTGCCACGTCCTGGTCGAGAAGCCCATGGCCACGACCAAACAAGAAGCCAAGGCCATGATCGCCGCGTCGAAAAAGGCCAAGAAGTATCTCATGATCGGCATGAACCAACGCCTCATGCCTCCGCACGTCAAGGCCCGCGAAGTGCTCGACCAGGGCAAGCTCGGCAAGATTCTGGCCTTCGAAACCAACTTCAAACACGGCGGACCCGATGGTTGGTCGATCGATGGTGCCAAGTCCTGGTTCTTCAAGAAGGCTCAGGCTGTCATGGGCGTCAACGGCGACCTGGGGATCCACAAAGCCGACCTCATGCGGTTCCTGCTCGGCGAAGAGTTCAGCCACGTCGGCGGTTTCGTGACCACGCTCGACAAGACCTACGAGAACGGGAAACCCATCAACGTCGATGACAACGCCTACCTCACGCTCAAGACCGAAGCCGGCACGATCGGCTCGATCCATATTTCGTGGACCAACTACGGCGGCATCGAGGACAACGGCACCGTGCTGCACTGCACCAACGGTGTGATGCGCATCGGCATGGACCCCGAGTACGGCGTCATGGTCGACTACGCCGACGGCAGCAAAGACCGTTACGCCGTGGGTGAAGTCGCCACCAACGACAAACAGGTCAGCTCCGGCGTCTCCGATGCGTTCACCAAATGCATCATTAACCGCCGTAAGCCCACCATCGACGGCGACGAGGGCTACCGCGCCCTGCAGGTCATCCTGACCGCGGTCGAAGCCGCCAAGGAAGGCGTCACCAAGAAGATTCGTTACTAAATCCCCAACGTTAGCCCCGGGTCAATGACCCGGGGCTAACAATCAACCCACTTCCGATCAAGCCGTGACGCAACCCGTCGCGGCTTGATCAATTCAAAATCTCATCCAGATAAAACTCGTAGTCCATCAACTCCAGCTGCGCCAGCGTATGGTGCACCCGCACCGCCTGCAGCAGCCGGTTGATCCGTCTAGCTTTCGGCAACACCGCTGAGATCGAGGCATCCTGCCCGCAGTGATTCGCGATCCGCACCGCCCGTTGCTCCAATGGCGTCAGTCCACGCACGGCTTCCCCTTCGGGGCTTTGATCCAGCTCGGCGAGTCGTTGGCGCGTGTGTTCGATGTACGCCTGAACCTTTCGCATCCGGCGTGACTCGACGGGGATCGCTCGGCCGAAGCGGTTAAGGCCCTCTTCCCAGGACTGGTCTAGCTCACCGATCACGTACTCCGGATCGAACCGCCGACGCAGCTCGGTCGCCAGCTCGAAGTTCGGATACACCGCCTTCTTCATGAGGTTTTTCGCGAGCTCTGGCTCGCGGTTGAACACCCGCTGAAACACCCGCCGGCGCGTATCGATCAATGACGCCAAGGCTTGGTCCCCCAGCGTGCTTTCCACGGCCTGCTCGGCCATGCCGTTCGGCCAAAGGAAATGGTCCGGCAGGAAATCGAAGTCGGGGTAATCGTCGTCCAGACTGCGACAGGCTTGCGCGACCCGGATCTGGATCGCCCGCGAGATGAATCGCATCCACATCAACTGGGTCGAGCGTAGCCGGGTCTGACGCATCGAGTCGAACCAGTTCATGCCGGCCATCTTCTGGGCGTCACCTAGCTCGTCTCCCGCCTGGAACTGCTCTTCGAGTTTGGTGTCGGTGTGGTGGAACGGTGCGCCGTCGTACCAGTGAGACACCTTGGAGAAGTCGTACCGCAACCGCCGACGCAGCACACTCCGCGGCAGCGGCGCACGGACGCCGAAGTCGAACGCCAGGTGGAACCCTTCTTCGGTCAGGCCCAACCTCTGAAATACCTTCGGCGGATGCGCCCCGCAGCGAAAGACATCGGCCATCATCTCCTCGATCGCGTCGCGGTGGAGGGCGAGGGACTGTTTCTCCGCGGCGATTTCATCGGGGCTGGCTAGGTCCTGCTCGTACTTGAACACATGGTCCCAAAGCACGTCGGCGTGGATCGACGCGCGGGATTTCTTCATGTTTTCCAGCAGGTTTGAGCCCTTGGCCTCGGCGAGCTTCAGGTCCCGCCGGGCGACCGAGCCGCTGAGCACCATGAGCGAGATTCCGCCGAGGAAGCTGACCAAGAGGATCAGCCCGGTGCCGGAGACCGCCGAGCCGAGTGATACGCCGGTGTCGACTTTCTTGCGCAGCACCAAGAGACCGGCAAAGGTGAGCGCGACCGCCATGGTGCGTCGTGCCGTGCCTTTGTATAGCCAAAGCCCGACAACGCCCATGAGGTCGGCAGGGGTCACCAGCCCGTTGAAGTCCTCCCAGATTCGCCGTGCCCATCGCATGCCGCGATTTTACCTTCCGCCGAGTCGCAGCCGGTGGAATGATCCGATACCACGAAGCAAGTTTGGATCAAGACGGCTCCGCCGCCGGCTCTGGCTTGGGCTTATTGCTGCCCTTGGGGGCTTGGTGGATCGTCACGACCGAGAAGTCGGTAAACCGGCCATCTTCGGTGGTCGCCCAGATCTTCACCTGGCCCCTGCCCACGGGCTTGACCTTGCCATTGGCGTCCACCGTCGCCACGCCGGGGTTGCTGGATTTCCAGATGATTTTCTGATCGACGTATTTATCGTTGACGATGGTCGCTTCCATCTGGATCGGCCCGCTCTTTTTGTGTTCGACGACATCGGGTTTGGCCTCGACGACTTGGGAGTAGAGCTCTGAGTCGATGCGTCCGATGTAGAAGCCGCAACCGAGCGTGGCGATCCACACCTTGCCGGGGTCGAAGAGGTCGAACTTGATCTCCTCGAGGCGGTGGGGGTTGGCGATACCGGTGTTGCCCTTGGCCCAGGTCTTGCCGCGGTTGCGGCTGAAGTAGATGCCGGGGTTGCGGACGCCGAATTTGACGCTGACCGCGATCAGGTCGCTGTCGAAAGGCGAGACGTCGAACGCAAACGCGCCGGGGTACTTGAACGTCTGCTTCCAGGTCTTGCCATAATCGTCGCTGTGCCACACGCCCGAGCCGCCGTGCCGGTAGCCGGTGGTGATGTACATGCGGTTGAGGTGGTCGAAGGTGATCTGGTTGATGCCCTTGATGGAGCCAGGCGTCTTGATCTTCTTCCATGTCGCGCCGCGGTCGGACGAGTGATACAGCCCACCGACCTTGGCGATGGGCAAGGCGGATTTGTAGTTGTGCTCGTTGAACTGAGCGGCGGCGAAGAGCGACTTTCGGCTGTTGTCCCGCGGGTCGAACTCCAGGTCCATGATCCGCGCGGGCGAGGGCAGGCCTTTATTGCTCTGCTTGAAGGTCTTGCCTTGATCGCTGGAGACAAAGAAGCCGCCCTGGGTGGCCTTCTTGGGATCGATGACCCGGGTTATCCCGTGGTACATGTACTGGTTGTTGATCGGGTCGATCATCAGGCTGTTGGTGTAGAAGTCGTCCAGCCACTTGTTGGTTGCCGGGGTGGCGACGCCGTGGTTCGACCATTTCCGACCGCGGTCGGTCGAGCGGAAGATGTTCTGCTTGTGGGCTTGCCGGCTGGACGTGGCGTAGACCGTGTTGACGTCGTAGGGGTCGTACGCGATGCACCGCACGGTTTCCTGCGTGCTGTCGATGAATTTCAGGGCTTGGTACTGGTTCGGGCTGTCGTCCGTGGGGATCCAGAGGTTGTGCTCGCCCGAGCCCAGCAGGGTGATGTTCTCCCGGCGGTCTTGTGCAATCGTGAGGGCAGGCAGGTTGCTGTTGCCGCGGCCGACGAGTGCGCCCGAGGGCGTGCGGTCCTCGTCGACCTGTTTCCAGGTCTTACCGCGGTTGGTGCTGAGCATGGTGCTGTGGTCGGAGATGATCATCACGCTGCCGTCGGCCCCGACGTCGAGCGCACGCATCGAGCGCAGGGCGTAGTCCTTGCCAAAACGCATGTGCGGCGAGTAGTGCCCGACCTTCATGTTCTGGCTGGTCGGGTTGCCGCGAGACGACCAGTAGGCCCGGTCTTTTTTCCAGGCGTCGGCGTAGAGGCGGGCGGTGCTGATCCATTTCTTGCCATCGTTGTGCGTGGCCCAGAGCCGGCCGGGCATGATTGAGTTCTGCACCTGCGGGTCGGCAAAACCCACGTAGACCGTACCCTGCCGCGAGGGGTCGGTGCTGATCATGTTGAAGTATTGCAGGGCCTGTTTGGGGAGCTGCGGGTAGGTCTTGCGGGCCTGTTCGACCGAGATATCCAGCCATTTCGCGAAGTACTGGTAGTAGTTCTTCGGCACCCCGCCGGTAAGACGATTGAGGTCGAGCGTGAGCCCCGCACTCAAGTTGGTCCAGGTTTGGCCTTCGTCATCGGAGCGGAAGACACCGCCGGTGCACTTGGTGATTTTGCCGGCCGGCAGGTAGTGGACCTGATCCAGGACGTAGAGGATGAACTTGCCCGACTCGGGGTCGTGGTAGTAGTCCATGTCCATGATGGTGTCGTTGTCGAGCTTGCCCTTGGAGACGTGGTTCCAGGTCCTGCCGCCGTCGTTGGAGCGGTAGACGCCGTAGTTCGACGAGGCGAACACCTGCTTGGGTTTGCTGGGGTTGACGATGATTCTGCCGACTTGCGCCTTGGGGTGCAACCCCTCATTGACCAGTTCCCACTTGCGTCCCCCGTTGGTGGTGCGCCAGAGCTTGCCCTCGTTGAGCGCTTCCTTGCCGCGGTGGTTCTTCGCGGTTACGCCGTTGTAGCAGGACTTCCACATCTGGCCGCGGACGTTGCGGCCTCCGCCCACGAACCACACGTTCTTCTGGGTGGGGTGGATCGCCAGCGACCCAACCTTCGTCCGCCAGCCGTCCTTGTCCCGGCCTTCTTCGTTGATCGTGTACCAGGGGCAGTTCTTCACCACCCGCCAGTTCCTGCCGCCGTCCCGCGACATCCACAGCTCCGACATGTTGATCGCCAGCCCGAAATCCGGGTCGGTCATCGAGTAATACAGGTCGTGGATGTGGTAAAGCGACGCGTCGCCGTCCGAATCGGTGATGTGGTACCAGCGCTCGCCGTTGTTGTCGGTTTGATACGCGTTCCACATGTCCGGGCACTGCATCACCTTGCCCGGGATGGTGGGGTGGTAGCGGATAAGGTTGGCGAAGCCCGCGTTGCCCGGGCCGACCTGCTCCCACTCGATAAAGCCCGCCGACTCGACGCGTTCTTTTTCCAGGCGTTTGAAGAACGCGTTCTGGGCTTCGCTGGTGCTTACCCACAAGAGGTGGCCGAGCAGCAGCACCGCTACAAAGCGAATCAGCGATGACTTTCGGGTGTTCATGGGGCTTTCTCAATGGGCGTACAACAACATGCCCAGAGGGGGGATGAAACGTATGTAAACAATAAACTCTCGGCCGTGGGGTTGTCGAATGGCTGGCCGGATGCGCTGGCCCTAGGCCCCGGTGGTTAGCACCTGATCGGTGGACTGCGGGTCGATGGCCCGGCAGGACGCGGTCAACGTCTCAGCCAGGTTCTTCAATTCCTGCTTCCAGGTCGCCTCGACCACGCCCGGCGGAGTGGCCGCGGCGAACTCATCACACAACAAAATCAACCGCAGCAGGTGCCGGAAGATCATGCCCTCTTGGGTCTGGAGCTCGCGGGCGGTGATGAACTTGTTGAAGTCGCCGCCGAAGTCCAAGAGGTCCCCCGCGACCCAGACGGGCGTGATGCGGAAGCTGCCGGCATTGGAGACTTGGTGCTGGAATAGCAGGTGCAGCTTCTCGCCGAGGGTGATCGGGAAGCGGGGCGGCTCGCCAAAGGGGCGGTCCTGCTCGTGCGGCGGGGGCGGGTACATCTCGTCCTGGGTGAACAGGCCCGCCTGGATCAGCGCGGGGTCGACCGCTTCGAGGGTCATTGCGCCGGGGGGCAGGTTTTGCGGCCAGGGCACGCGGACGCTGCGTGCCACCGAGCCGGGCATCTCGAGAAGGGATTCGAAGATTTGCAGACGCTCGTGGTGATCGGCTTGGCCGAGGTAGTCCAGGAGGAAGACGCCGTACAACGGCGGGACAGCGCGGAACTTTAGGAGCAGGTCGAGCTTATCCGTCTTCGTCGCGGTGCGCGGGGCGTAGGTTTCTTCGGGTTCCGTGTCGTCTTCGGATGGTTTTTTTTTCTTGGGACTTTTCTCAGGTGACCGCTTGGGCTTACCGGTGGGGGCACCGCCGAGGTTCAGCCCGCCGCCCAGCGTGAGGCCCGCGAGCGGGTTGTCCTCGGCGACCGCGGCAGGCTCATTGTCTTCGGTTTGCTCTTGCGCATCGTCACTCGCATCACCGGGCTTCGCTTTGGTCGGCGGGGCGGGATCAAGCGTGACGTAACCTTCTTCATGCAACGTCACGAGCTGCTTGGTCAGGTGGCGCTGCGCCGCGGCGATCTCCGGCTCGGGCATCAGTCGTTTGCTCGCCGCGTCACGCAGCAGGGACACATCGCTGTCGTTATCCAATAGGAACGCTAGTAGCCGCCACGGTAAATGCCCTTTACTCACCAGCTTGCCCGGCTCGGCAGTCTGCAAACTCTCGAACTGCGGCTCGGACCAATACTGCACACCCTCCCGCCGCTTGGGCGTTTTCTTGACCAGCTTCTTGCGGGCGGCCATGAGCTTGGGGTCTTGGGTGTCCTCGGGGATCTTCCCGATCTTCTGCTTGTGGCGGTGGATCTTCACGTCGTCTTCGTGGGCGATAGCGAAGACGTGCCCCTGCGTGTCGAACTGTGGACGGCCCGCCCGGCCGAACATCTGGTGGGCGTTGCTCGCGGCGATCAGCTTCTTCTTGCCCTTCGGCCCTTTGAGCAACTCGGTCAACACCACCGACCGCGCGGGCAGGTTCATCCCCGCTGCCAGCGTCTCGGTACAAACGCAGAAGCTCAGCAGCTTCTCTTGGAACAGCTCTTCGACGAGTCGGCGGTACTTGGGCAGCAGCCCCGCGTGGTGCACGCCGACGCCGCGCAGAAGAATCCGTTTGAGCTTGGGCCCCGCGCCATGTTTGAAGAAGTCTTCTGCGGCCATGGCATCGATCTTCTCGGCGAGCGGGGCTTGTTGTCCTTCGATCAGCATGTCCCGGCCGCGCAAAAGGCCCGCCGTTGCCCAGCACTTGGCCCGATCAAAGCAGAACACCAGCGCCGGCGTTTTCCGCGACGCTTCATCCCCCCGCACCATCTCGGCGAGCTGGTCGGGGAGGAGCTCTTCGCCGATCCAGTGGTATTCGAGCGGCACGCGTCGTTCGGTGCCTTGCACCAGCGTGAGGTCTCGGCCGTGTTGTTGCCGGAGCCAGGACAGGAACAGGCTCGCGTTGCCGACCGTCGCCGACAGCAGCATCAGCCGGATGTGCTCGGGCAGCAGCGACAGCGAGAGCTCCCACACGATGCCCCGTTCGGGCTCGGCAAAGCTGTGGAACTCGTCCATGACCACGGCCGAGACGCCGGTGAAGTCGAACGCCTCGGGGTGGAGCAGACGGTTGAGCAAGATCTCCGCGACGACGACCAACACGTTTGCCTTAGAGTTCACCGAACGGTTGCCTGTGACCAGCCCGATCTGGTCCCGGCTAAACCCCCAGCGTTCCGCCGCATCTTGCAACTCGGTGAACTTCTGCTCGGTGAGCGCGATGAGCGGGGTGGTGTAGTACGCCGTGGTGCCGGTGACCAGGGCTTCGTAGAGCGCCGCTTCGCCGATGACGGTCTTACCTGTTCCCGTGGGGGCACACGCCAACACGCCGCCGCCGGGCTCTTCGCGCTCGAAGTAACGCATCAAAGCCTCTTCCTGCACGGGGTACGGCTCGAAGGGCAGCTGGTCGAGATAACTCAGCAGGATGTCTTCACGAGAACGCTCGGGCATCGGTGCAGAGTAACGCTTTGTGTTGAGGTATGAATGAGGGGCAATGATCGCGGCAGGGCTCGAACCTGCGACCTGCTGCTCCGGAAACAGCCGCTCTATCCAACTGAGCTACGCGACCAGGAACGAAACATTTTACACGCTGGTCGCTTCGTGCCGCAACTGGCCACACGCCGCGGCGATGTCGCGGCCGCGGCTGGCGCGGATGTGGGTGTTCACGCCCGCCTGCTGCAGGATGTTCTGGAAGGTGTGCACGTCATTGTCGGAAGGGCGGAGGAACGGCAGGCCGGCGACTTCGTTGTAGCGGATGAGGTTGACGTTGCTGCGGAGCTTGCGGGTGACGCCCACGAGCTCATGGGCGTGCTCGGGTTGGTCGTTGATGCCACCTAGGAGGATGTACTCGAGCGTGATCTCGCGACCGGTCTTGTTGAAGTAGTCCCGGCCCGCGTCGGTGAGCTGTTCGATGCTGACGAACTCGGCCCAGGGGATGATGCGTTTGCGGATCTCGTCGTTGGGCGCGTGCAGGCTGATCGCGAGGGTCACAGGCAGGTCGAGGTCGGCGAGCTTGCGGATACCCGCAGGGACGCCGACGGTGCTGACGGTGATCTTACGGGCGGATAAACCCATGCCCCAGTCGGCGGCGAGGGTACGCACGGCGGGCAACACATTGCGCAGGTTCGCCATCGGTTCGCCCATGCCCATGAAGACGATGTTGGAGATGCCGCGGGTGGGGGTACCCGACGCTTCGCCGCTCAGCGGCTCAGCGTCGGCGTGGTGCATACTGGGGTCGTGAGAGAGCTGCCAGGCTTGCTGGACGATCTGGCCTGTGGTGAGGTTACCGTCGAGTCCGCCGAGGCCCGAGGCGCAGAACTTGCAGCCCACCGGGCAGCCGACTTGGCTTGAGATGCACGCGGTCCGGCGGGTTCGGCCCGACTCCTGGCTGGTCGAAGGGATCATCACACACTCGGTCTGGGTCTCGCTGGAGCCGAGCACGGTCAGCGAGGTGCCAGAGTGCGACGCCTGAGCGTCGAGCGACCAATCCACCAAGAGTTTTTCCGTGCCATCGGTGGCCCGCTGGTGCTGGATCACCGCGCCGTCGAGGAATCGCATCTTCTCGGTCAGCAGGTCCCGATCCTTGGCTGAGAGGTTGGTCATCAGCTGCGGGTCGGCGACGCCCTTGGCGTAGACCCAGTCCATCACCTGCTTGGCGCGGAAGCGGGCCAGGCCCCAGGTCTGGAACAGTTCGCCGAGTGTGTCGGGCGTGTGGTCGAAAAAGTGCGGGCGGTCGTCGGGCATGTCAAAACATTGTACGTGCTGGCCGGGCGGGCTATGCGACAAGGCGGCTACACTGGTCGGATGGTCTCACGGCATGAACGCGACGAGTTTGATCGGCTGCTGGATGCGCAGGTCGAGGCGTTGCCCGAGCAACTGCTCCAGCTGCTCGAAGAGGTGCCGTTGATCGTGGACGACGAGCCCTCGGCCGAGCTACTCAAAAGCCTGGGGATGCAGCCCGGCGACGAGCTTTGCGGCCTCCACGACGCCACGCCCTACACCGAGCAGAGCGTCGAGCAGGGCTTCGACATGCCCGGGCAGATCATGCTTTTTCGCGGCCCGATTCAGCGTTTAGCTGAAGAGGTTGCCCATGAGCAGCCGGTTAATTTTGACGCGGAACTCCAACGCCAGATCCACATCACACTGCTTCACGAGATTGGGCACCATTTCGGTTTGGATGAAGACGACCTGGACCGGCTGGGATACGGATAAGCAAGGCCGAGGCAATGGGGCTTTCACGAAGGGGACCCAATCCACTATCATGCAGACCTCTGCCTGCAGTACTCCGGCCTCGACTCACGAATCAAGACAATCCATGTTCAAACTCGCTACGACGATTAAAAACCCCGGCGAGCCCGACGTCGAATCGCGCTACCTCGATCCGGCTGAGCTCAAGGCTTTGGGGTTCGATGCCCGCGTCCTTTTCGAAACCACCGGTTTGTCCGGCGTGCCCAATCCCGACGCCATTCTGGATGGCGAGCTCCGCCGGTTCGTGCAGCAGACGATTGATGGTGTGACCCGGACGATCGAGGAAAGCCGCGCCGCGGGCTTGGATGTCTATCTCTTCTACGACGTCATGGTCTTGGCACGCGACCAGGTTGAACGCAACATTGCCGGCTTGACTT
>JBCCWB010000078.1:0-15873 GCA_039194345.1 Planctomycetota bacterium | reverse complement strand
GGGGGCCGTGGACGATATCGATTTCGAAACTCCTGGGGTGGCCTCTCTGGTTGGGGGCGTGGGGGGTGTAAACGGGCGATTTCTTGGCTAAAACGGCAGCTCTGGGCGGGCGAGTGTACCGGGGGCGGCGTGGCGACTCAAATGAACACGGTTAGCCTAGACGTTAGAAATGTCTTTCCAAATGCCGTCGCGCAGCAAGGAAGCCGACGGCCGCTTGCGCGACCGCCGGCCGGGGCTCTTGCGAGCCCGTGGGGTGGGGGCAGAATGTAGGGCAGGGCGTGCGGTTTGGCGGGGTGGGCTACTCGTCTTGATCCGCCACAGCGAGGGATTGCCCCTCACCGGCCATGGCGGGCCAGAGTTCGACCGCGGCGCGGGCGTCGGGGTCTTGCAGGTAGGAATACGTCGGGGCGTGGCTGATACGCACGGTCGGCTCGGTCGTGCAGCCCACGCTCAGCGACCCGAGCAGGCCCAGGGCGACGACGAGGCTGGCGATGGTCCATCGGCGGTGTTTCATGGGCGTGTTCCCAGGAGGGCCTCCGAGGCCGGCCGGTGCGTTGGATGCAGAAAGCCCGGTATCATCCATCATGTGGCAACTATGCGTTACCCCCCGGGCCACGCCAGCCCGGCCACGGTGGAATCTCCCATGACCTGCCCGCAACCCCTACAGATGGACTTATTCGCACAAGCGGGGGCGGACGTGCGGGTTGTACGGCCGCCAAGCGCACCCGCGATCTCTCCGCCACGGGTCTCGGCAACCCGGGAAACGCCCCGCGTCTGCGTACTCGGCTCGGGGTCGGGCGGCAATTCCACGGTCCTGAACCACGCCGAGCGGTCGCTGCTGATCGATGCCGGCTTCGGCCCGCGCACCACTACCCAGCGCCTCGCCCAGGCGGGTTTGACGTTGTCCGACCTCAGCGCGATCTGTCTAACGCACTTCGACACGGATCACTTCCGCAAGACCTGGATCCGCCCGATGGTCGATCTGGGCATTACCCTCCACTGCCACCACTGGCACCTGCCCGATCTCCGCAAAGTACAGAACAATCAGCAGCTGTTTGATGCGGGGTTGGTCGAGCCGTTCGAGGACAAGCCGTTCGAGGTTTGGGACGGCCTGCAGGTCTCGACCGTCCGCCTCCAACACGATCGGCAGGGCACCATCGGCTACCGTTTCGACACCCGCGACTTCGCCGTGGGCTTGGCGACCGACCTCGGCCACGCGCCCGAGCACCTCTGCGTGCACATGGCGGGGGTGGATGTGCTGTGCATCGAATCGAACTACGACGAGCATATGACCGTGAACTCCCCGCGCCCCGCGTGGGTCAATCGGCGGAACCTCTCGGACTCGGGCCACCTGTCCAACGAACAGTCGCTGGCTGCGGTCCAACGCATCGCCGAGCTCAGCCCCCACGGCAACCCGCGGCGCGTCGTGTTGCTGCACCGATCGAGCCAGTGCAATCACCCGATGAAGGTGCAGCGGTGCTTTGAACGTGACCCTGCGATCGCCAAACGCATCACCCAGACCGATCAACGCCGACGCACGCGGTGGATCACCGCAACGCCGCGGCGGGCGGTGAGTCGCTGCCAATGGCCGTTGGCGATGGCGCGTCACGCCGTTTAGCGAGCGACGCGAAGCGTCCCGCGTCGGTTCGATTTTCGGCAACGCGGGGCACTCCGTGCCGCCCGCTAAACGGAGTGTGTGCCAAACACCGCATCCATAATCACGCCGCGCACATCCGTGCACGGTCGCGGTGTTTCAGATCCCCCCGCGCCGATAAGCAGCGGCTGCAACTCCGGCGGGTTGTCGATGCGGCCGTGCGTGCCACGCACCAAGTCGGTATCGAGTGGGGTGACGTCCATTAGCTGGCGGAAGCCTAGTTTTTTGCGTAGCAGTTTCCAAGCGATCGCGGCCTTGCCCTTGTCGGCAAAGAGTTCACGCGGGTCGTAGCCCGGCTTGCGGTGGATGTCGACAGTGCGAGCGAAGTCCGGGGCCTTGCTTTCATCCAGCCAGTAGTCGTAGGTGAACCATCGGCCGGGATCGGCGACCAGCACCGTGTTGCCCGCGCGCGGGTGTTTCATCTCCACGGGCTGACATCCCGCGATAGGTGGCAATTCGACGTCGGGCTCGTGATACACGTGTGCGACCTGGTGATCGGCCACGGCGAACGCACGACACGCGCCGGGATCGAGCAACTCGCCGCCGTCTTCTTCCCGAACGACAAGCATGCCTTGCGCACGGAGTATCCGGTTGATTGGAATCGCGGCGTCTTGTTTCAACGTGGGTTCGATGCCGTATTCGCTGAGCAGCACGACACGCACATCACGCTTGGCGTAATGATCGAGCAGGTCTCCCACTACCGCGTCAACCTCGGCGACGTGTTGCGGGATGTCGGCGTGATCCGGCCCAAGTTTCTGTAGGCCGTAGTCGAGGTGGGGCAGGTAGACGAGGCTGAGCGAGGGCTGATGCCAGTCATCCACCCGCATCGCGGCCTCGGCGATCCAGCGCGTTGAGGTGATGTCGGCCAGGGGGCCCCAGAAGCGGAACAACGGGAACATGCCGAGCTCGGATTGCAGGCGGTCACGCAATTCCGGCAGGTTCGCGTAGCAGTCGGGGATCTTGCGGCCATCGGCTTTGTAGATCGGGCGGGCCTGCAGGACGATGTCGCACGCCGAGTAGGTGTTGTGCCACCAGAACAGGTTGGCGCAGGTGAATGCTGGATCGCGTTGCTTGGCCGTTTCCCAAACCTTTTCGCCGTGGACGAGGTGGTCGCTGCGTTGCCAGAAGCGGACTTCGCAGGTGTCGCGGTTGTACCAGCCGTTGCCCACTATCCCGTGTTGCTCGACGGGTAGCCCGGTGGTCATCGATGCCTGCACGCTGCAGGTCACCGCGGGGAAGACGGGTTGCAGCGGCGTGATACCGCCCGTCGCCTCGGCGTAGGCGCGGATGCGCGGCGCGTACGGCAGCAGCGAGCGTGTGAGCCCCACCACGTTCAACACCGCGACTCGTTGCATCGAATCTGCCATTCAACTTCCCTTGATCCAGCGTTGGCCCGCGAGACTGAGCACAGCGCAACACACGCAGAACACCGACATCGGCCAAAAGCCCATCAGCCCGACAAACAGCGCATCGACGAGCGCCATCCCCGCGATCATTACGCCGATCCACGACGCGAGCTTGCCCATGCTCGGTAGTGCCTCGCCCCAAGCGATCAGCGTGATGATCAGCGTGTAGCAAGTAATCGCCAACACGCTACCCAGCACACGCGGCAGGTCGGCGTCGATCCCCACGCCCGCCATGAACGCCGAGGCCGACAGCCAGATCACCAGCCCGCGGCAAGCGGGCATCAGCACCAGGCCCGCCCAACGCCAGCGGTGCAAGAGGTTGTATCCCATGATGGCCGCGACCAGCACGCCCGCCCACACCGACACCGCTTGGGGGTAGACGAGGGTGCACGCCCACCCCAAGAGCAACATGATGACGGCACCGATCAATGCTTCACGTCGTGTCACGCGCCCGCTGGGGATCGGGCGGTTGGGGCGTTCTTCTTTGTCGATCGCCACGTCACACGCATCGTTCAGAACCATGCCCGCGGTGTAGAGCAGGCTCATGCCGACTAGCAGCAGAAACGCCTGATTCAGGAGTCCTGCGAGGTCGCCCCAGCCGATCGGCGGGAGTTGGCCCGGGTATTCGTCGTTGAGGGGTTGAACCACCGCGACAAACCATCCGACCGAGAGGCCGTGCACGACGTTGGACCACACGGTGGGCAGGTTGCTGATGCGTCCCAGTTCAAGCCAGGCCTTGAGGTACTTCCCGATCATCGGCCGTGTTCCGTCAGGACCGATTGCAACTCGTCGGCAATGCCCGCGGCCAAGTCATTGGTCTGCAGCGCCTCGGGCAGGACGTCCCAGGCGTAGGTCTCGACCTCGAAGTGGTGCGTCTCGTCTCCGGGTTGGATGGCAGCGAGGTATTCGCCGATCTGGGAACGCGTCGTGTCGATCGGGCCGAGCGTGTCGAGGTGGACCGGGACGTGGAAGTGGACGCGCCATTCGCCGCGCGGCTCGGGTTGATCCGCCAAGGCGTCGGGCAGATCGATGTAGCTATTCACTCGGCCGTCGTCGGTACGGATGGAGGTCTGGTGGAGGTAGCGGTCTTCGCAGAAGCTTTGGAGTTGCGTGAGCGCTTCGGCACGGGTGGCCTCGTCGATGGAATCGAAATCCACCGCGACGGCCGAGGAGAGCTGGGCTTTGCCGACCTTGATCCCCGCGTCGCGGTAGTTCTGCAACGCCTCGGCCTGATCCTCGAACATGACCGCGGCGTGACACACGTCGTGACACACCCGCAGGTAGGACAGCACGCTGAGATCGTCTGCGCCGCCGAGCAGGAACTGTTCGAAGAACTGGACCACGCCCGCCGAGGTTTCGAGGATGCACCCGGGCTCGGGTTCGAGGTCGATGTGGATGTGTTTGCCAGTATCGAGCTCGATGCGGGCCAACGTGTGGACGAGCTGCATGAGTTGGTCGGCCGCGGCTTCGGCCTGCTTGGGATACGCCTCCGGGCTGCCGCAGAACGACGACGGCCAACCCAGCGGGAGGGTTGAGATCGAGCCTTCCTCCGCATCATCCGGAAGCAGCTCCGCCAAGAGTGATGCGAGACCCAGCGTGTACTGGTAGCGGTCCCGGTCGGCCCAGTGGGGCAGATAGACCTTGTCTTTCACGACGGGCTGGTGGAAGTCGTCGAAGGGGAAACCGTTGAGCGTGTAGGGCAGGAGGCCTTGCTCGGAAAGCCAGGTGCGGAACTCGGGAATGAGTGACTCGGTGACGGCTTCCTGCATCGCTTGAGCAGAGAGCCAAAGGCCGACACCCATCGGGGCGTTGGGGCTGACGCGTTGCTTGACCGGCAGCGCATAACGCTCAAGGTTGGCTTTCATCTGCGCGAACGAAGCGCCCGCGTGAACGTTGGTACAGTAGCCGAGGATGGTGCCGGGGCCGAGGGCGTCGCGCATAAACGTATGTTAGACGCTGAACCGGCCGGATTGGGAGAGGAATGTCTTGGGATTGGCGAAGGTGATGCGGTCGATGAGTTCTTGGGTGTGGCCGCGGGCTTTCATCTCGGCGATGCATTTGGGCACGCTGAGCGGGTCGGAGTGGCCCCAGTCGCCCGCGGAGTTGATCCAGAGGCGTTCGTCGCCGTAGCACTCGACGATGTCCACGGCGCGTTGGGGGGTGCACTTGCTATCGGGGTAGAGGGTCATGCCCGCCCAGTAGCCCTGGTCGAGCACCATGCCGACGGTGTGTTCCTCGACGTGGTCGATGAGGACACGCTCGGGGCGGATCCGGCCGTCGCGTTTGAGGGCGTCGAGGATGAGCCGGGTGCCTTTGAGCTTGTCTTCGAGGTGGGGCGTGTGGACGAGGATGAGTCGGTCGTGCTCGGCGGCGATGGCGATCTGCTCTTCGAGGATGGCCATTTCGTTCTTGGAGTTTTTGTTGAGGCCGATTTCGCCGACGCCCAGGACGTTGGGTTTGTCGAGGAACTCGGGCAGGAGCTGAATGACCTCCCGGGCGAAGCCGGGGTCCTCGGCTTCCTTGGGGTTGATGCAGACCCAGGCGTGGTGGGCGATGCCGTGGGCGGCGGCACGCTTGGGCTCGACCTCGGTGAGCTGGACGAAGTAGTCGTAGAACCCCTGCGGCGACGAGCGGTCGTACCCGGCCCAGAACGCGGGCTCGGTCACGGCGACGCAGCCGGCCAAGGCCATGCGCTGGTAGTCGTCGGTCGTGCGGCTGACCATGTGGATGTGGGGGTCGATGTAGGCCACGGGCAGGGAGTAGGGAGTGAGCAGTAGGGAGTAGGGGAGAGCGGCTTAGGGGTTGGGAACGCCTGTAGCGCCTTTGCCGGGCGCATTGTCTAAGAGGTCAGTGGTGGGGTCGCTGAGTTGTTCGAGGATTTGGCGGGTACGGTCGGGTTGATCGCTGCTGAGTAGTTCGAGGGCGTTGCGTAGAGCAGCCAGGCGGAAGTCGGAGTCGGCACTGGTGCCGCTAGCGGCGGCGCGGTCGCAGCGGTCGAGGAACGACGCGAGGTCGAGCAGCTTGGCGCGGTGCTCGAGGAAGGTGCGGTCGAGCAGGGCGTCGAGCGGCTCGGGGCAGGTTGGCTTCTTGGCGTCGGCCATGGCAGCGATGATCAGCGTGGAGCGGGTTGTCCGGCGGAGAGGAGTTCGTCGATGCAGCGTTGCATGACCGCGGTATCGATCTCGTGGAGGTCGATGGGATCGGCGACGCCGCGGATCATGGTGACGGTGAGTTGGCCGCCGAGGTGTTCGCGGAAGTCGTTGAGGCCGTCGAGCAGGGAGGGATTGGATAACTCCGGGTGCGAGAGGGCGAAGCCCATTCGGTTGAGTGTGGCTTTGATCTCGGTTGCGGTTTCGAGGGCGAGCAGGTCGGTGTGGGCGGCGTAGGTGACATCGAGGGCGAGGCCGATGGCGACCGCTTCGCCGTGGCGCAGCTCGTAGCCGGTGAGTTGTTCGAGTTTGTGGGCCGACCAGTGTCCGAAGTCGAGCGGGCGGGCCGAGAGGTTTTCGAACGGGTCGCCGCCGCCGCCGTCGGCTTTGGAGGCGGTGATGTGCTGCAGGTGGAGTTGGGCGGAGCGTTGCCAGACTTCGTCGCTGAGTGGGGTCGAGCGGCAGGTCAGGTCGTCCGCATGGTCGCGCAGCAGTGTGTAGAAGTCCGCGTCTTTGAGCAGCGCGACTTTGACCGCCTCAGCCAGTCCGCAGCGCCAGTCGCGGTCGGACAACGTGTCGAGTAGAGCCAGATCGTTGACCACGGCGTGGGGCACGGCAAAGGTTCCGATGAAGTTCTTCTTGCCGAACATATTCACGCCGTTTTTCACGCCGACGCCCGAGTCGCCCTGGGCGAGCGTGGTCGTGGGCATGCGCACGAGGCGGATCCCGCGGTGGGTGACGGCCGCGGCAAAACCGACCATGTCCAGCAAGGCCCCGCCGCCAATGGCGAGCACCGTTGAACGGCGGTCGATGCCCAGGCGGTTCATCTCGCCCAAGAGGCTCTCGAGCAGGGACAGGTCGTTCTTGATTTGCTCGCCGCCGGGCATGGCGCGGAAGCCGACGAGTCGGGGCAGCCAGTCGGCGTGATGAGCGACATAACTTTCCAGGTCGCGCTGCAATTCGGGCGTGGATTCAACCACCCCTTGGTCGACGACCACCCAGAGCTTGGGCTGGACCGGTTCATCGCGCACGTCCAAAATATCAGCAAGCGTCGGGTTGCTCGCATCGAACGCGCCGCGCGTGAAGCGGATACGGTGGGGCAGATCAAGATGGATGGTGTGGTCGGTCGGCACGAAAGAATCCGAAGGGAAATTCAACCTGTAGTTTAGTCGGCAGAATCTCGGAGCCGATCGAGGAACTCGAAATAATCCGGGAAGGTCTTTTCGACACAGCTCGGGTCGTTGATGACCACTTGGCTGCCTTCATCTCCTGAGGCACCTAAGCCCGCTACGGAAAACGCCATCGCCATGCGGTGGTCGTCGTAGGTGTCGATCGCGGCCCCGCCGGACTGCTCTAACGCGGCGGCGACGCCATCGGTGGGGGGCGTGATGGTGATGTCGTCTTCGATCGTCGTGACCGAAGCGCCGAGCTTGACGAGTTCGTTTTCCAGTGCGGCGATGCGGTCGGTTTCTTTCACACGCAGGTTGCCGACGTTGCGGATCGTGGTGGGGCGGTCGGCAAAGAGCGCGACCACCGCGAGTGTCTGGGCCATGTCGGGCATGTCGTTGAGGTCGACATCCACGCCGCGGAGTTGGCCATCGACCGGGGCGGTGATGGTGGTCGCATCGAGCTTCTGGTCGACGCCGCATCCCATACGGCCCAGCACATCGCAGAACTCCGCATCGCCCTGCAGGCTGCGCGAACCCAAGCCTTCGATGGTGCATCGGCTGCCCGGCACCACCGCCGCCGCCGCGAGGAAGTAGCTTGCGTTGCTCGCGTCCGGCTCGATGGGGTAGTCGTAGTGCTTGTAGCCGCCCGACGGCACGTGCACCGCGCGGTACCCCGTGTCCGCCTCGAACTCGGCCCCGAACTGCTTCATCAGGTTCAGCGTCATCTTGACGTACGGCAGGCTCGTCACCGGGCCATCGAATTCGATCTCCAGGCCGTTGTGCAGATACGGCCCGATCATCAGCATCGCCGAGATGAATTGGCTCGATAGGGTTGGCGTCAGCTCGAGGAAGCCGCCGTTCATCCCCGGGGGCTCGGCGATGATCTTCAGCGGCGGGTAGCCGTCGTCGCCGAGGTATTCGATGTCGGCCCCGAGTTCGAGCAGTGGCTCGACCAGCTCGCCGATGGGGCGCTGCCGCATGCGGGGGATGCCGTCGAGGGTGTACTCGCCCAGGCCCAGGCACAGGGCCGCGGTGAGGAAACGCATGGCCGTGCCCGCGTTGCCCAGGTGAAGCTCAGCCTCGGTGCTGGGGATCGTGCCGTGCTTGCCGCGGATGGTTACAGCACGGCTGGGTTCATCGATGGATAGGTCGAAGCCCAGGGTTTCTAGCGCTTCGAGCATCCGCCGGGTATCGTCGGCAAAGAGGACGCCGGTCAGCTTCGACGTGCCTTTGGCCAAGGCGGCGAGCAGCAGGGCGCGGTTGGTCAGGCTCTTGGACCCGGGCGGACGCAGCGTGACGTCGAACGGATCGAGTCGGCTGACAGGCAGTGATTCAAGCATTTTCACAGCGAAAGTTTAACGTTTTCGCCCGGAAGTGCGATTGAAGGGAGGCTGGACTCGATCAGCCTTGGGCCTTGCGGAACACCGCCACCACGTTGGCGACCGGCACGACGAACAGGCGGTTGTCGCCCTCGAAATCGACCGGGATCGCATCTTTGGGGTTGAAGAGCACACGGTCGTATTGCTCGATGGGGTATTTCTCGTCGATGGCGACCTCGGCCGAGACGGTGACAACCCGGCCGGTGAGGGTGGGGATCTCGATCTTGTCGGGCAGGTGGATGCCGGACTTGGTCTGCTTCTTGTCCTGGTCCTTGCGGATCAGCACACGCTTGCCGATGGGCTCGACGGTTTCGAGCGGCTGGGGTTTGGAGGTCGGGGTAGATGAACTCATAGCATTGCCATGTTAGAGCTTTCGCGCGGCAACTTCTACTGAAGCCTCCGTTGGCTGAGCTGCAATGGCAAAATGATGCGGCATATGCGGAACAAATTGCGTATCTTGTGCGTTGCATAGGCACGGTTCGGTCCGCCAAGGTAGTTGAAGGTGGGTCGAGGGTTTCCTTCGCAGTATCCGAGGCTTCATATGACCGATTCGTCCATGGTTTCTAATCCTCAGTCCAAGGCATCAGCCCCGGCACCTGATCATGTCGGGCCGCTGCGGCAGGTCCTCGATCAGCTCTTTCGCTTGGTCGAGCAGCTCGACGAGACGGCGTACACGACCCAGCCCGTCACGACCTACGGCGGCAGCATCGGCGGGCACGTCCGCCACTGCCTCGACCACGTCAACGCCCTGCTCTGCGGCACCCAAGGCCAGCTCATCGATTACGAAGCCCGCGAACGCGGCACCGACATCGAAACCACCCCCGCGTCCGCCTGCTCCGAATTGCAAAGACTCGACGCAGCGCTCTCGGCACTGCCGCAAGACATTGGTGGGTTGGAGGTCACGACCTCGATCCTGCTCACCCCGGCGGGCCCGGCACTCAAAGCCCCATCCAGCGTCGCCCGGGAGCTAGCCTTTGTGCTTAGCCACACGATTCATCACAACGCCATGATCGGCGGCATGGCCAAGGCCCTGGGGCGTGACGTTCCCGCCGATTTCGGTATGGCTCCGGGGACCCTCGAACACCAGCGCAAGCAGCAAGCCCAGGGGTGATTCTTCCCGTTCGGCAACACGAGCTCCAGCCGACGGACATCTCGTTAGCATGCTCGGGTTCTCTGCCCACAGGTCTGCCCCGCCATGTGCACCGCCACCCTGATCACGCTCGACTCGTCACCCCCCAGCCTCCGCCTGGTGACCAATCGCGACGAGTTACACACCCGCCCGCAGGCCGATCCGCCCGAGGTTCGCGTCTTCGGCGACTATCGGGCACTGCTGCCGATCGACCCGCAGAGCGATGGCACGTGGATCGCCGTCAATGAGGCGGGCCTCGTCATCACCCTGCTAAACCTCAACCCGCGACTGACACCGCCGCCTCGGCCCGGCCTGCAGAGCCGTGGGGGCGTGGTGCCTTCGCTGATGGGTTGTTCGACGGTGATGCAGGCCATCGAAATCGCCAAGGATCTTCCTACCGACACGATGATGCCGTTCCGTCTGCTACTCGCAGACCGGGACCGGCTCGCAACGGTGCGTGCGGACGGTGAATCGGTCAGCGTGGAGATTCTGCCGTTGTCGGCAACGCCTGTGATGCTGACCAGTTCCGGGCTGGGGGATCACATCGTTGAGGGGCCCCGGCGCAAGTTGTTCGAGAGCGATCCGCCGCTGGATACCGAGTCGCAGGATGCGTTCCATCGCCACAGTTGGCCGGACCGAAAACACGTGTCGGTGGCGATGTGTCGCGACGATGCACGAACGATCAGCCGAACGGTGGTGGAAATCGATTCCGAGCGGGTGCACATGCACTACACCGCCATATCGATGAACGGCGAAGAGGGCGTCACGAATTCTCTGCATCTGCCGTTGCGCGTGAAGGCCAAGGGGTGAGCGAAATCAAGAAGCAACCCCGCAAACCCCGCCGTCCGCGTCGTCCATTCCTGCGTCAGCGGTGGTGGAAGGTCTATCTGGTTCTGCTTGCGCTGTCGTTCGGCGTGCAGTGGTACCAAAACGTCAATAAGCCACTCGACGGTCAGCCGGGGGCCAAGATGGTGCTCACCCCCGCCTTCACCAAAGAGGGGGTTCGGGGTGACGGCGAAGTGGAGTTTTCGTACATCGATACGGACCTCATAGCCCCTGTCGAAGCATCACGTGAGGAAGCGATCGATGCGGATGATCGGCCCGTGCTCATCCTCATCCACGGCTCGCCGGGCGCGAAAAAGAATTTCAGTCTGCTCATTCCCAAGCTCGAACCGTATTTCCGTGTGATCGCGCCGGACATGCCGGGCTTCGGCGATTCTTCGAAGTGGATCCCGTCCTACAGCACCCGGGCTCACGCCCGCTATGTACTCGACCTCATGGAGCAGCTCGAGATCGAGTCGGCCCACCTCTTGGGATTTTCGATGGGCGGCGGGGTGGTGCTCAACCTCTTCGACCTGGCGCCCGAGCGCGTCGAATCGATCATCTTCTACGGCGCGATCGGTATCCAGGAAGGCGAAGGCACCGGCAACTACGGCTTCGAGCATTTCAAATACACCGTGGGCTACGCCGGTCTGGTGGCCGCCCCCGAATTCATCCCGCACTTCGGATATCTCAGCCCGAGGTGGTTCCGCCACTCGTTCATCCGCAACTTCAACGATACCGATCAGCGCCCGATGCGTGGGTATCTCGAAGCGATGAACAACGCGGATACGCCGTTCCTGATCCTGCAGGGCTACAACGACCCCTTGGTCCCCGAGTGGACCGCCCGTCAACACCACAACATCGTCGAAAACAGCGAGCTGGTGATGTTCGACCGGTCCCACTTCATGGTGTTTGATGATCAGGGTGCGGAAATGCTCGCCGATCAGATCGTCCCGTTTGTCGAGCGTTTCAGCGGGCCCGACGCGGTGCCAACGCGCCGCACGGTCATGATGCCCGAGGTGGAAGAAAACAAGCCCAGCGTGTTGCCGGTGGCCCTCGATATCCCGCGGGGGACGAATCCGTGGTGGACGGTGGCGGTGATCTCTGCGGCGAGCTACGTGCTGGAAGACCCGGTGACGATCACGGTGGGGCTGATGATCCGGGACGGGAAGATCGATGCGTTCCTCGGGGTGTTCGCGGTCTTCGTGGGCATCTTTACCGGGGATTTGTTGCTTTATCTGATCGGCATGATTTTCGGTCGGCGGGCATTGGCGTGGGGGCCGGTGGCCAAGCGTTTGCCCGCGCGACACGTGGAGGCGCTGGGGCGTTGGTTCGACACACACGGCTGGTCGGCCGTGTTGGCTTCACGGTTCCTCCCGGGGACCCGGCTGCCGTTGTATGTGAGTGCGGGGGCGTTGGGCAAGAAGCCTAGGCGGTTTGCGTTGTGGACGTTCTTAGCGGTGATGATCTGGGCGCCGGTGATGTTGCTGCTGGTGATCGTGCTGGGCGAGGCGGCGGCGAGCCCGTTCAAGCTGCTCTTCGGTGACAGCTGGATCGCGCTGATCGGCGTGGTGCTGGTGCTGCTGACGGTGGTCCGTGTGGTCATGCATCTCCCGACGAAGCGCGGCCGACAACGGCTGTGGGTGAAGGTTAGTCGGCTGTGGCGGTGGGAGTTCTGGCCGATGAGCTTGTTCTATCTGCCGTTGGTGCCGTGGCTGGCCTGGTTGGCGTTGCGGTACCGCTCGACGACGGTGTGGACGTTGGCCAACCCGGGGCTGCCCGATGGGGGGGTGGTGGGTGAATCCAAGGCCGAGATCACCGCGGCGCTGTGCCGCCCGACGGAAAAGTTTGTCCTGCCCGCGGTGTTGGTGCGTGATGCCGAGGAGGCGCATCGCGCGATGGCCGAGAAGGGCTGGTCGTTACCAGTGATTTTGAAACCCGATGCGGCGCAACGTGGGGCGGGGGTTCGGTTGATCGAGCCGGGCGAGGATTTCGGCGACTATTTCCGCGACTCCCAGGCCCCGGCGATCCTGCAGAAGTACCACCCCGGGCCGTTTGAGGCGGGTGTGTTCTACACGCGTATGCCCGGCGAACCACAAGGCAAGATTTTCTCGATCACCGACAAGCACTTCCCGCACGTGACCGGCGACGGCGAATCAACCCTGGAAGAATTGATCTGGGCCCACCCGCGCTACCGCATGCAGGCTTCGGTTTTCCTGCAGCGCTTCGAGAACGCCAACGAGCTTGTCCTGGATAAGGGCGAGACGTTCCGCTTGGCGATGGCGGGTAACCACTGCCAGGGCACGCTGTTTGCCGACGGATCGCATCTGATCACGCCTGAACTCGAAGCCGCGGTGGACGAGGTCGTGAAGCGAGTCGAGCGGTTCTACTTCGGTAGGCTTGATGTGCGGTACGCCGAGGTCGAGTCTTTCAAACGCGGCGAGGATTTTGCCGTGGTCGAGCTCAACGGCGTTACTAGTTAGTCCACGAACATCTACGACCCGTCGTGGTCGCTGTTGCGGGCCTACCGTACGCTGTTCCGTCAATGGGGGATGTGTTTTGCTATCGGCCATGCGAACCGCAAGCGTGAAGGATTGGTGCCGGCCAAACCTTGGCCGTTGATCAAACGGGTGCGGCATTACTACAAACAACGTCAGTTTGACTCCATGGCGGATTGATGATGGGAATAGCGCGGCGGGATCAGAGGTTGGAACAGCAGACGAAAGGAGCTTTCGGATGCTGCATTATGTTTTGATGCTCGCCGCGTGTATGGGGTTAGTGATGTCGGCCCAGGCCGATCCGCCCAGCAATACGGACAAGCGGGGTTTGGCCATCAAGGGCTACGACCCCGTTGCCTACTTTCCCGAGTACGGCGGCGAACCCACCAAGGGCAAAAAGGACCTCGCCGTGGAACACGCTGGGGCGACCTATCGCTTTGCGAGCGAGGCCAACCGTAAGGTATTCCTGAGTGATCCCGAAGCTTACGCCCCGGCCTACGGCGGGTGGTGTGCCTACGCCATGGCCGAAGGCGAAACGGTGCGCGTCGATCCCAAACGCTACGAGTTCCACGAAGGGCGGGTGTATCTGTTTTACCGCGATTGGTTCACCGACACCCTCAAACCCTGGCAGGAAGACCGCGACGCCTTGCAGGTCCGTGCGGACCAGGCCTGGAGTGAAATCGTTCAAGCTTCAGAAGAATGACGTGTCAGTTGGCGGCGTTGTGGTGCTCGCGGAAGGCGTTCCACGCCTCGGCACCGAAGTAGCGACGGCCCAGGCCTTCGGGCATGTGGGGGATGTCGATGAGCATCAAGCCGTCAAGGACGTTGCCGAACTCGGGGTCGACGTTGAAGCCCAGGAACTGGGCGTTGAGCTTGAGGTACTGACGCAGCAGCACGGGCATCGGCTTGCCGTCGGCCTCGATCTCCCGGACCAGGTGGCCGACCTCTTCGAGGTTGGAGGCGACGGTCGAGAACGAGGCACGGTCCCAGTCGCGGGCCCGCTGACGTGACGGCGGGTTCTTGGGGCGGATCTGGCTGGCGAGGTTCGGCAGGAAGCGGTGCAGCTGCAGGAACGTCATCAGCAGGTTCTTGGACATCGAGGTGTAGTTGGCGCTGATGCTCACCGGGCCGAAGAGGTGGCGGTACCGCGGGTTCTGCGCGGCGTACGCGGCGATGCCTTTCCAAAGCAGTTGGAGCGGCTGGTAGCTGCGCTGATAGTCGGGGTGGACAAACGATCGCCCGAGTTCCAGGGCGGGGCTGACCTGCTTGATGAGTTTCTTGCGGAAGTTAAACAGCGTGCTGGTGTAGAGCCCCTTGGCTCCGCGGTCCGGCAGAATTTCATCGGTCGGTCCCATGCGGTAGCTGCCGACGATCTCGGCGGTGTTGCGGTTCCAGACCAGCAGATGCAGGTAGTGGTCGTCGAAGCGGTCGAGGTCGCACGCTTTGCCCGAGCCTTCGCCGACTTGGCGGAAGGTGATCTCGCGGAGTCGGCCGATCTCGCGGAGCAGGGCGGACATCTGCGGGCGGCGGGCGTAGAGGACGTCGTACTCGCCGCTCTGGATCAGGGTCTGACGCGGCGGCAGGGCGGCGATCTCTTCCGCTAGAACCTCGGGCGACTCGGGGGGGATGATCGGGGCGTGCTTGGAGTTATCGGGGAGCACGTTCTTGTCGAGTTGTCGGTGCCGTGGGCGCAGCAGGTAGGTGCGCACGCGGAGGTAGTTGGTGAGTTGTTCACGGCCCTCGAGTTTGCTGGTGCGCTCGGGCGGGATCGGGGCACCAATGACCATGGGCACTCGGGATCGTCGGCGTTTGAGCAGCTCGTGCGGCAGCATGGCGGAGCGCAGTGTCGGGTGGACGAAGCCCGCGAGTTGGAAGAGGCTGCTGTTACGCCCATCAAAGAAGATCGGGACAACGGTCGCGCCCGTCCGCTGGATGATTCGCGCGGTCGCGCTCTGCCAGGGCGGATCGGCGACGTTGTGTTGACGAAGGGTGAGGTGCGAGACGGCGCCGGAGGGGAAGACGCCGAGGGCGTGGCCGTCGCCAACCCACGACATCGATTGGCGGATCGCCGCGGCGTTGCCCCGCTTGGCCTCGGCGTCTTCGCCAAAGACATCGACGAAGAAGAACGTGTCACGGAGCTCGGGGATGCAGGAGAGCATCTCGTTGGCCAGCAGTTTGACGTCCGGCCGAACGCGTCGGAGCAGCGAGGCGAGGATCACACCCTCGATCCCGCCGAACGGGTGGTTCGCCACGACGACCAACGGCCCCTCTTTCGGGATCGCTTCGAGGGCTTCCTCATTGAGCTCAAGCACGATGCGCATGACCTCAAGCGCCTTGTCGGCGAAATGGCGATCTTGCCCCGGGTCATGGGCGATGATGCTGTTGTACAGATCGTTGAGCGCGGGCAGACGCATCGCCTTTTCCACCGCGGGGCGAGCGGCTTTGATCAGCGAACGGCTGACCGGAGATCGATTGTCCGAAGGCGCGATGCGGAAGGGTTGAGTCATGCCAGCAAGTCCTGCCCGGTTGTTGCGTCGGCGATATGGAAGTGGGGCCGTGCCAACGTAAGGTACCTCGAAACGGGTGAGAGGTCTGTCCGTAGACCCCTTCATCAAACCCTCATCTCCCCCATATGATTCCCTCGGCATAAAATGCAAAAGGTTGATG
>JBCCWB010000077.1:0-16344 GCA_039194345.1 Planctomycetota bacterium | reverse complement strand
GCCCGATCGTGTGCCCCCACTCGCTGCCATGCCCAACACCGAATCGGCGCACATGGGCCAGATGGCCGGGGCGGCACGCGACGCGGCAGCTGCCGAGGCGGCTCGAACGGTTCCGCCACGTGAGCACGGCGGTAACTGCGACATCAAGGACCTCAGTCGGGGCAGCAAGATCTGGTTCCCCGTCTATGTTGATGGCGGCGGCCTCTCGATGGGCGATACCCACTTCTCGCAAGGTGACGGTGAAATCACCTTCTGCGGCGGCATCGAAATGGCCAGTTGGCTGCACGTGAAGGTCGACCTGATCAAAAACGGTGTGGCCAAGTACGGCGTGAAGAACCCGATCTTCAAGCCTTCGCCCATCACCCCGAAGTACGACGACTACCTCATCTTCGAAGGTATCTCCGTGGATGAGTACGGCGAACAACACTACATGGACTTGAACGTCGCGTATCGCCAAGCATGCCTGAACGCGATTGAATACATGACCAAGTTCGGTTATTCCCCCGAGCAGGGCGTCGCCATCCTCGGTACCGCGCCGGTCCAGGGCCACGTGTCCGGTGTAGTTGACATACCAAACTCCTGCGCGACGCTCTGGCTGCCGACCGACATCTTTGAATACGACATGATGCCGGGCAAAGAAGGGCCGACGAAGCACTTCGACGGTACGGGTATGGTGCCGGTCGCCAAGGATTTGTAAGTGAAATGTGAATAGAAGATCTTCCCGATGAGGAGGTGCTTGAGTATCGCCTGATCGGGTCAAGATCTTGATGTTCTATTCCGCCCCAGACTGATTGAAAGGAAACCACAATGCCCCTGTATGAATACAGCTGCAAGGCCCACGGCGTGTTCGAAGCCCTGATGCCTTTGTCCGAATCAAGCTCCACCGCCCAGTGCCCTTTTTGCGGACAAGACGCTCCACGCGTGATGAGCATCCCGTTCACACGGGTTCTCGATAGCGGAACCCGGAAGGGGATGGAAGTGAACGAAAGAAGCAAAAACGAGCCCTACCGCCTGTCGGACTATGCCGAAGCTCCCCCGACGCCCATCAAGAGCGAGAAGATAAAACAATCCAGCGGGGCCCGGCCTTGGATGATGGGTTAACCCAGATCTTTCCATCGTCCCCGCATCGCCATTGCGGGTACGGACACAAAAATCTCCCGCTATATGCGGGAGATTTTTTATTTGGACTGATGTGTTCACTACACAAGACGCATCAAAGTAGAAACGGAGAGGGAGGGATTCGAACCCTCGTTACGGTTGCCCGTAAACACGAATTCCAGTCGTGCGCCTTCAGCCGCTCAGCCACCTCTCCTGAAGGGGTCCTGCCGGCGTCAGACGCGGGCAGTGCGGGGGAGATATCCTATGCGTTTATGGCCCGCTGTAAAGCCAGCCCCCTCGTTTGGGGGTGAGTGTGTAACTCCAATGCCCCTTGGAGCATGGATTGACAACGCCTTCGACCGACCCTTGGTGTGGGATGATTGTGGTGGATAAGCCGTTGGGCTTGAGCTCGATGGACGTTATTTACCGCGTTCGGCGGTCCGCTTCGCGTGGGGCGGGGGTAAAAAAGACCAAATGTGGCCACGCGGGCACCCTCGATCCGCTGGCCACGGGCGTGATGCTCTGCTGCGTGGGCAAGGCGACCAAATCAGTTGACCGCCTGATGGGGCTGACCAAGGAATACGAGGCCGACGTAGATCTCTCGGCCTTCACCACCACCGATGACCGTGAAGGCCCCCGCACGGAAATTGAAGTTTCTACGCCTCCCATGAGTGACGCGGTCATAGCGGCCTGTCAGCAGATGGTCGGCGAATCGGTGGAGCAAGTCCCGCCAGCCTACTCGGCTATCCATATCGAGGGTAGGCGGGCCTACGAGATGGCCCGCAATGGCGAAGACGTGAAGATGCGGCCGCGTTGGGTCCGCATTGATGCAATCGACCTGCTGGCCTACGACTGGCCTACGGCGACCATACGCGTCGTCTGTGGGAAGGGCACATACATCCGCAGCATCGGGCGTGACCTAGGCGTGGCTCTGGGCACGGGCGGTCACCTCGCGGCTCTACGTCGGACTGCCGTGGGGCCTTACCGGGTGGAAGACGCGTTTCCGATCGAGCATTTTGAAGAGCCACTGAACCGCAGCGATTTATCTGAGCTTCCACCTGAATAGCCCAGGTACGAAGTGCCATGTGGTTGGACTAGGAAGTAATGGCCGCAGCTTCCAGCGAGGCGAGCGGCACGATATCCACGGCCTTGGCGTGGGTGGCATCGAGCACCACCGGCGGCGCGATCCCGGCCTCATCGGCCTCACGCCAGCGGGCGGCACACAAGCACCAGCGGTCGCCGGGTTTCAGGCCGGGAAAGCGGTATTCAGGGCGGGGCGTACTGAGGTCGTTGCCTTGGGCGCGGGTGAATTCGAGGAACTCAGCGGTCATGATCGCACAGACCGTGTGGGAGCCCGTGTCGTTGGGGCCGGTCTTGCAGCAGCCGTCGCGGAAGAAGCCCGTCATCGGATCGGTCGAGCAGGGCTGGAGCTCGGTGCCGAGGACGTTTTTGATCTGGGGGTTGGGTGCGATCATGTTGAGATCCTAGGCGTGTAGTTTCTCTGCGCTTGGTTACAGTTCGTCTGGAGCAGCCGGCCCGCTGCGGTCGGCGATCTTCATCATGATCAAGCCGACCTCGAAGAGCACATACAACGGCACCGCGAGTACGAACATGCTGAGCATGTCGGTCGGTGTCAGGATTGCGCCCGCCGCAAATGCCACAAAGAGTGCATATTTGCGTAGCGACGCAATCGCCTTGGGGTCGAATAGGTGCGTCCAGCCCAGCACGAGCATCACCACGGGTAACTGGAAGGCGAGGGTAACGCCGAACATCAGCATCGCGGCAAACTTCACGTATTCCCCGAGCTGCGGGAGGGGGTTGATGAGGCGGTCGCTGCGTAGGCCCACGATGCGGATATCGCCGTTGACCATGGTCTTGAGCTTGCCCTGCCGGGCATTGATCCATATGGAGCCTTCGGGGGCGTCCTCTGGATCGTCCTGCAAGACGGGGAACTGCGGCAGGTCGATCGGAGGGGCGGTCGTGAGCTGATCCCCCGCGTTTGTCTTTGGGGTTTCGTCGCCGCTGTAGGCGTCCAGCAGCATCTTCATCACCGGGTTGGGTGAGGAGAGCTCGACCTTGGGGAAATAAGTCGCAAACTGCATAAAGAACAGCAGGCTGATCGGCAGCAGGATGTAGTAGGTGAACGACACCGCCAACACGGTCATAAACGTGCTGAACGGTGTAAGGATGTAGACCGCCTTCTTTTCGTGGGAATACAAGCCCACCGAGATAAATTTCCAGCCCTGGTAGATGATCCAGGGCGAGGCGAGGAGAGCCGCGGCGATGAGCCCCACGGGGAGGATGACGCTGGTGAAGCCCGCCGTGGCGTCGGTGACGAGCGTTTGTGCGGGGAAGCCCATCGTGTCTTGGGCTTGGAGCAACGGTTGGGCCAGCCAGGCGATCAAATCGAAGATGAAGTAGAACGTGACCCCGGCCGCAACCACGATGCCGATACCGCACAGGATGAGGCGCATCCTTAGCTCTTCGAGGTGGTCGCCTAAGGGCATCGAGATGTCTGACTCGTTCACCAAGTCGCCGGACTGATCCAATGGCATGGCGGTTAGTGTAGCTCCGAGAGGGCGGGTTGTGCTTCAGAGGATGAGCATCGCGTCGCCGAACGAATAAAAGCGGTATTCCTCTCGGATCGCTTCTTGGTACCAGCCCAGTAGACGATTAACGCCGACGCCCGGGAGAGCGGCGACGAGGGCCAATAATGTCGACTTGGGCAAGTGGAAATTGGTCAGCAGCCGGTCGGTGTACCGGTAGGCAAACGAGCCGTCAGCCACGCGATCCGGCGTGATAAAGAGTTCCGTCTCGCCAGTATGTTGGCTCACGCCTTCGAGCGAGTTAGGCAAGCTTTCGAGCGTACGCACGCTGGTGGTCCCTACCGCGAGGATGTCTCGGCCCATTTCACGGACGCCACGCAACGCATTAAGCGTTTCGCTCGGGACATCGATCCATTCACGGTGGATCGGGTGGTCTTCAATCGACTCGGTATGCACGGGCAAGAAGGTGCCCAGCCCCACGTGGAGCGTGACCGCGGCACGTTCGACTCCCATGGCATCGAGCGAGGCGAGTAACTCCGGGGTGAAGTGCAGCCCGGCTGTGGGAGCCGCCACCGAGCCCGTCAACTGCGCATCCGCGAATACGGTGTTGTAACGCTCGAAGTCGTTGCCCGACACCTCGGGCTGCTCGCGGGCTTTCCGGGCCTTGCGGATGTAGGGGGGCAGCGGGGTTTGGCCGACCTGTTCCAGTAGCGTCGGCGGGTCGGTGGTTTGGTCGGAGCTCACCTGGACTCGCCATGCCCCTCGCCCGAGCGATTCGGTGAGGGTGAGTTGGGCGATCGTCTTTCCGCCTTGCCGCGGCATCGGGTGCAAGTCGATCGATTCGCCGCGCTGGAGCTTGCCCTTGGACTCGAGCATGACTTCCCAGGTCGTCGGGTCAGGGGCGCAAACAAAGAGCCCGGTCACCTTACCCCCGGTCGCGGCGCGGGTGCCGGTGAGGTACGCCCGCAAGACACGGGTCTGGTTCACTATCATGAGGTCGCCCGGCTGAAACACAGCCAGCTTCGGTAGATCTCGAACCTGGCGGTGTTCGACCTTGCCCGACTCGCGGTGGATGACCATCAGCCGGGCGCTGTCGCGGGGCTCGGCCGCGGTCGTGGCGATCCGCTCGTTGGGAAGATCGAAATCGAGTTCCGAAGTACGCATGGCCGAGCATCGTAGGGCATCATCGGTGTGGCGTCGATGCAACATTCCGTCCAGACCCACGTGGGTTGATCTGCCACGCGTCATCCCCAAGTAATTCAAAAATATGGCTTTACGGGCGATGGTGGCTAAGCAGCTTTTCACGGTCCGGCCCTCGCAACAAGCTGAGGGTGCGTATCGATCCCCGCTCCAGCCTGTCGGTTCAGCTTATCCACGAGGCCAATTTCGGCTCGGAGCGGTTTGAACCTTTCGGCCCGCCCTTGAGCCGTGCCCTCGAAGGGCCTTGGCCGATTCAGGGAAGCGCGGGGGATCAGGTGGAATTCACTTCCTCGGTGGCCAGCAAGCCGCAGCCTTGCCCCGCCGATGTGTACACCTGTGACGCACGGCTTGGCCCGGTCCTCGGCTACCGCCTTGGCCAGGAAACTTCGGTTTCGCATGTTCATATCGAGGTCCGTGAGGTGGCGGTGCCCATCACACTGCCGACTCATGTTGCGGGTTCGCTCCTCGACGTCTTGGCGTAGTCGCGGCGGTCAGCGATTGAGATTGGTACATTTGCATCGTGAGCCCCGGGGTATCCCAGAAACAATTTCGAGTAAAGCGCCTTAAGCCTGAGGCGTATCTGCGTCGCCGTCTTTGGCGAACCCGCGGCGGGGCGGTGTTGGCTGTCTTGTCATTGGGGGCACTGTTCATCGCCGATCGCTGGGGAATCCTCGTCTACGGCGGGGCGGAAGCAACCCGTTACGATGGACGCAGCTTTGAGGTCATTGCGGTCATCGACGGGGATACGCTCGACCTCGACATACCCGACGGCTCCAGCGCGACCACCCGATTGCGCCTCTGGGGCATCAACACCCCCGAGCGTTCTCGGCAGGGGCATCCGGCTCAACCCGGCGCTGAGGCTGCGACTGATCGAACCCGAGAACTCGCTCTGGGCCAGCGGGTCACGCTCCGCCTCGAGCCCCACCGGCTCAGAGGGCAGTACGGCCGACTGTTGGTGTATGTGATCTTGCCCGACGGGACGATTTTGAACGAAAGCCTGCTGTCCGAAGGCTTGGCCCGGGCGGATGATCGTTGGCCGCATCGCGAGGTGGACCGTTACGCCCAGCTCCAGGATCAGGCTCAACGTGAGGGCCGCGGCCTATGGTCCGAGGCACCAACCGACACCCATGGGCCCTAGATTCAGTTTGAGAGGTGGGCGGTTTCGTAAAAAGTTAGCGATTCAGACTTGAAAACCCCACGCCGAGAGTAAGAATACTCTTAGTTAATCGGGATTTTCATTTCACTGCGTCGGGCTTGAGCAGACGCCTAGAGAGGCTTGGGGTCGTTTTGGTAGCACCCGGAAGATTTAGAGGCGGACGCCCTCCGCGTGACGCCCGACGGAAAGCGATTGCTGAGACCAGCGCGTTTCTCACTTGGGCGTTATCGGAAGACCGACAACTCCCGAGGATTCCCCGACGTCGGGTGGACCAGGGGGGATTTACCAAGCTCTTGAGCCAACCCTTGGCGAGGACACTGGTCACCCATTGGTGGGGGCTGACTTTGTCTAAGTGGGGGCAAAAAGACTAACCCGATCCCCCAGCACTTCTAGCCCTTCGTCTCGACTAGTATGTTCCGGTTTTCCAGGAGCGACTGGCGAAAAATGTAGAACGAGTCGATAAAAAGTTCGTTCAACTCGGCGACATGTTTGTCTTGAAGTCGCTTTGTACGCTAACCCTATATCTCTCTCAGAAACTCAGCATGAATACAGTCAAAGCCACCATCAGCTCCGGATATCGATGGCGTCTGATCCTCATGACCTTCATCATGCTCGGCTTCGGAGCGTATTGCATCTACGACTGGCAAATCGGCTACCCCAAGATCAAAGAGATCGGTCTGGCCTACGTTGAGGTTAAAGAAGCCAACCCCGACACCTTCCCTCAGGTCTGGAAGGAACACGCCGCTGAGCGTGGCTGGCCTACCGATACCCCCAAAAAAATTAAAACCGCGAAACAGTATGACACCGACATCTTTACCCAACTGTTGATGGCGCTCATTACGCTTCCCTTGGGTTTGTTCTTTCTATCCAAGTTGGTGCGTGAGAGCTGTCGTTGGGTTGCGATGGACGACAACGGCATCACCGCAAGTGGGGGACACAAAGTGCCGTGGGACGCAATTAAGTCGCTGGATGAAGAGAAGTGGAAGACCAAGGGGATCGCTTGGCTCCATTACGCGGACGCCAATGGCTCGGAGCGGAAGGTCCTGCTCGATGACTTCAAGCAGCAGCGTGAGCCAACCACAGCCATCGTCCAGCAAATTCAGGGGCTTTTGAATCCTGCCCCTGCCGAAGACGAAGTGGCGGGAGAACCGGAAGGTACTTTTGATGAACCGGGTAGCAAAGACGACGTCAATGCCGAAACTGTTGCAGACCCGTCCTGATCCTCAGCGACTTGTTTCGATTCATGCTTACGACGCCTGGGACGCTATGCGTCTGCCGCGACTTTTCGTAGCCTGGGCAGCAGCATCTCCCGAGACAAAATCTTCACGCACGCCGCCAGCGGGATGGCCAAGAGCATCCCCAGCAGCCCCGCGAGTGTCCCGCCAACCAGTACCACCAGCATCACTGTGAGCGGGTCCAAGTTCGTGGCCTGCCCCTGAACCAAGGGCTCGATGACCCAGCCGTCCAAGCTTTGCGCTGCGAAATACACCACACTGGGCCAAAGGAGTAAGGCGATTGTGAAGTCGCCACCGTTGGCTAGTGTCGTGATCACCGCCAGGATCAACGACAAGACCCAGCCGACCGCCGGTAGAAATGGCACGAGGTTCATCAGTCCGGTCGCCACGCCCAGCAGGAACCAGTAGGGCACGTCGGCGATCCACCAACCAATGATCAGAATCACCATCATAACCAGGCTCTGGATCAGACGGCCGCGGACAAATGAAGACACGGCTAGGTCCATCTTCTTGAGCAACTCGATGGTTTCGGCCTTGTGCGAACGTGGGATGAACGGCTCAAACCACTTCAGGATCGCATCAAACTTCCAGGAAAAGAAAAAGAAGCAAAACGCGATCACGACGGCCGACAACGCCATGTAGCTCGTGAAACTCACTGCGGATCCCACGAGGCCCACGCCAATATCCAGCGATTGCATCGCCCAGCTCGCAATGACGGAGCCGTCTAGCCCTTTCAGCCGTTCCACGCTGAGCTCCAAGAGCTGGCGTTTACGGTCAGTGTCGATGAATTTATCGATCAGAGAAACGTCTTCTGCAGTCGATCCGTTATCTGCGGCACTTTCGACCGCAACAGCATCATCAGGCAGCGTTCCGGTGTTGGCTTCTTCCAGCACCTGGATGGGGTCGCTTGGAACTTCGTCGGCCAGGCTCAAATTGATCGCGTCTTCCCCCGTAGCCAGTTCGGGCGAAGAATCATTCGCCGCCGATTCGATTTGTTCGATCCACTCTTGAATCGTATTGAAGAGTTGACCGCTCTGTGTATAGATCGTCGGCACCGCGGTGACCATGATGATCATGAACAGGACCAGCGCCAGCAACATCATTGAGATGGTGCCCGCCAACCGCCCGATCCGAAGCTTCGTCTCCGCAAAACGTAACGCCGGGTTGAAGATGTACGCAAGCGCCAGCCCGATCAGCACCGGAACGAGGACCGATCGCACCGCGTACAACATCCCCAAGACGCCCGGCACAACGTAGGAAAGCACCAGAAAGATGACCAGGGCCGCCAGCAACGTCTGGAACCAGCGCCGCTGCCAGACGTATCGGCGAAACTCACCTTTACCTGCCGGGGCACGCGGCCGCGGGGGGCGGGCTTCTGGGGTTGGGGCGGAGGGCTCAACGGCATCGGCCGAATCGGACATGCAAAGGCTCCCGAAGACTGGGGTTTGGGGGCAGGATACCTGCCCATACCATCATCGGGTAATTTCGCTCTCACAGATGCGAATTGCTCGCCCCGTGATCCGCATCTTGGGAATGGGTGCGAGAGCTCAGCTCAAGGCCAACGCAGAGTTGCCGAAGGCGTCGCGGAACGAATACACGTTCTCGAAGTCGGCCAGCGAGTCGTCCTCGGTCTTGTGCATCATGCCGGACTCGACCATGGCGAAGACAATGTGCCCGAAGTCTTCACACTTGGTGATCCGCCAACGACGAAGCACCGTGCCCGCGAGCAGGCCGTATTGCTGGATCGCGTAGTCCCGGAGGCCTTCGCAGAGCACCTTGCCGCTGATATGACGGCTGGGCTGATCGGGGTCATCCGGGTCGTAATCGTCGGTGAGCTCGCCGTGCTCCCGGCGCACCGTGAAGTCCAGACCGCGTTGCACGAAAATAAACGCGTCCAACGGGTATCGGGTCGAATTCACGGCTTCTGAGAGTGCCAAGCTCATCATTGCTGAACAAGTATACCCTTCGGATTGGGTCCAAGCGAGGGGGTCTTGACCGGATTCCGTAGGATTACCTAACTCCACAAGCCCCCATCGCCGGGATCAGTACCCGCCGTCACGCATCTGCTCGACCGATTCGGGGAACGGATACCGGGCGTAAACCGCCGTGGGGTGGCTGTCCCACATCTTTACCGAGGGGTAGACATCCCCCGCAAAACCGGCGTCGCACATGGTCCGCAGCACCGTCTCGAAGCTCGGCTCGGCCCCGGGCTCGGCACCAGTCAGCCGGTTGGCGTGGGCCCCCAGGAACGAGACCGACGCGGTGGGCAGCCGCTCGGTCTTGCGGCGGAGCATCTCGCTGACGATCTCGAAGCCATACCCGAGATCCGTCAGGGTCATCTCGTCTTGTGCCGACGGGCGAAGCAACGCCAGCACCTCGACCACGTCCATGTCGAATTTCAGCACCGCGGTCTGCTGGTTGCCCATGAACTGCCGGGCGTACTCGGTGATGGTCTTGGGGGTCCACATCGAGGTGGGCAGCAGCGTCGCGAGTTGTGAGATGATGCCGTGGCTGTTGTCCTCCGCGTTTACCGCGCAGACCAGCGATCGATAGCGCCCCGCCAGCACATCGTCGAGCAGGTGCTGCCCCCACATGATGCGAAGCCGCCGGGTGACATCGGGTTGGCTGGAAGGCTTGCCGTCCGGGATGATCGTGATCTTCTCGCTGAGGTGGGTCTCAACGATCAGGTCATCGCTGGGGCCGTCGTAAATCTGCGCAGGGGTGGTCGTGGTCGTCATGGAGAATTCCTTGTTGCCCGAACGGGCTTGAGTGAAGAAAGGCGAAAGGATTGTAACATCAGCCCGGCCGACCTAGCATGCTTGGTATAGCTCAATTTTTCCTCTGTTCGAGAGCCTTTGGTTTTGTCCACCCCATCTCCCGGCATCGACCCCGCGATTCTCCACCTGCGACGCGAGCGAGTGTTTCTCGTTCTCGCGGGACTGTTCCTCGGGACGTTGGCGATGCTCAACATCCTGGGGATCAGCCGTTTTCTGGTGTTGGCCAGCTACACCCCCGGCGAAGACGGCACGGAAGGAGTCTGGGCCTGGGGGCAGTGGGGCAAGATCAGCTTTGCGTTGGCGGTGGGGGTGCTGCCGTATCCGGTGACATTCCTGTGTACCGACTTGGTGTCGGAGTTTTATGGTCGCAAGCGTGCCAACTTCATGGTCTTTGTCGGATTGCTGCTGAACATCTGGGTGATCGCCATCCTTTGGCTCGGCGGGGTGTTGCCCGGGACCGATTCGGAAGCCTTCTTTACGATCCGCTCTTTGGCCTTTGGCGCCGTTGCGGCATCAATGATCGCCTATCTCGTCGCGCAGCTCATCGATGTCCATGTATTCCACTTCTGGAAGCGATTGACCAAGGGCAAACACCTTTGGCTGCGCAACAACGGCTCGACAATCGTCAGTCAATTCGTCGATACCTTCGCCGTCATCACGATCACGTACTACTTCACAAGCGCCGATCTGCCGGTGGACCAAGAACGTGCGATTTGGCCGCAGCTCTGGTTGCTGATCGCTACGGGTTTTGTCTTCAAGCTCGTGGCCGCCTTGGTGGATACGCCCGTGATCTACCTCGCTGTGGCGGTGCTTCGGAAGTATCTGCATCTGGACCCAACCCGTGAGCACAACGCGGATGTGGAAGAAATCCAGATGTTCAGCTCCCCTCAGTGAACCCCAAGTGATCTCAGCTAAAGCCCAATTTCGGCGTCAGTGCAGGGCGGTACGGGATGAGATTTCCGTCGAGCAGATGGAGCGTGATTCCCTGGCCATCCATGAACATGTTCTGGGCCTGCCTGAACTCCAAACGGCCCAAAGCGTTTTTGTCTACGCCTCAGCGGGCAGCGAAGTGCAGACCCACAAGCTGATTGAAGATTTGCTTTCACAGGGCAAAACCATCGGGGTCCCGCGCATTACCGACCCGAAAGCGGGACGCATGCAGGCCACGGTGATTCACTCGCTACAAGACCTGGTCCCCGACCCGCACCTACCCAAGCTGCTCACGCCAAGCACGGACGAGCCGCTCGAAGGCACCCCCGACGTCACGCTCGTCCCCGGTCTCGCATTCTCGCCCGAAACCGGGGCCCGCCTGGGCATGGGCGGCGGCTACTACGACCGCTATTTCGACGCGGCAGGCAATGACGCCGGGTTTCGTATCGGCTTGGCCTTCGATGAACAACTGCTCAACGATATACCCGTCGAAGTCCATGACCACCCGGTGCACGCCATCGCAACCCCGCAGCGGCTGTACCGCATTTCCTCCGAATACTAAATCGCAGCATCGCTCGCTTGCCCGCATAACCCGCACAGTGTGACGCCGCACGCCGACGCGGGTGTTTTTTATGGGATTTTCGGCCTAGGCCGACTTGTGAAACCTTCATCGACCGTCCGGAAACGTCGATAGCAACCGTGTCTAGTTACTTGCTATCACGCGGAGTTGGTTATGAACAAGATGTCGATCCTCGTCTTATCCCTGGCTGGCCTCGGCGTGTCGGGTTGCAGCACCACAGCCCCTCATTTAGACGAAGCATCGGCCGCGGGCGATCAGCCCGCAGGTATCACCTTCTCCGCGGATCCCGATCTGAATCAGCTCGTGGTGGAGCTCGCTGAGTTTGAGAGCCACAGCCCTTCGGGCATCGCTGTGTCTTCGACCGGCCGTGTGTTTGTCACCTTCCCTTGGCTGGACCGTCAGCCCGCACCCGCGTTGGGTGAACTGCAGTCCACCGGCGAAGCCGTGCCTTACCCCAGCGCCATCTGGAATCAATGGGACGCCAAGCCCGGCCCCTCGGCCCTGCGTGCGATCGTGTCGGCCCAAGCGCTGACGACCACCATCGAAAACGGTAAAGAATTCCTCTGGGTGCTCGACTCGGGTAATCCGCGCCATCGCGGCGTCATCATCGCCGGTCCGAAGCTGTTCAAGATCGATCTGTCTGATGACAGCGTTGCCCAGATCTTCTACTTCGACCACCAACGTGACTTCGCCGCGGACAGCATCCTCAGCGATGTGCGTGTCGATGCCAAGCAAGGCGTGGCCTATATCTCCGACTCGCAGCGGGGCGGTATCTATGTGGTCGACCTCAAGCAGCGGCAAACCCGGGCGGTCTTAGTCGGCCATGAATCGACCCGTCCCGAAACCGGCGTGGCTCTGCATACGGGGCCCGATGGAGACCGTTCCAACGTCCATCACGGCGTCGCTGGCTTAGAACTCTCGGCCGACGGCGACTACCTCTACTACCACGCGGTCGTCGGACGGACCCTTTACCGCGTCCCAGCCACGCTGCTCCTCGACGAACAGGCGGGTGACCTGGCGGTTGCCGAAGCGGTCGAAAGTCTCGGCACCACCGGCTCGGCGATGGACGGGTTGAAGTTCAATCACGCCACCGGCGACCTCTACATGGCCGCCCTCGAGCACAACGCTGTGTACGTCCGCCGCGCCTCGGGCAAGATGGAGGCCCTCGTCGCCGACGGCCGACTGCGTTGGCCCGACTCGATCGCACTGGCCAACGATGGTTATCTCTACCTGACTGCTTCGGCCCGTCACCTCAAACGCCCCTACGCGAGCCATTCCTCCAAGGATGCTTCGGGTTATGTGGTGAAGGTATCGCTCGAATACCTCGAACTCGCCGCAGTGGCGGCCCGCGAAGCCGAGGAAGCCCAAGCCGCATACGAAGCCTCGAAAGCACTGGCCGAAGCCGCGAATAAGCGGGTCGAGAACGCACGCCAGACCGCGGAAGCCGAAGCGCAAATCGCCGAGTCGGCCTTGCGTGAAGTGAGCGCGGCGGCCGAGCAGGTCACCGTCCGCCAGTTTGAAGTCGCTCAGGCCGAGAGGGCCGCCGCCGATCAACTGGAAGTTGAGCAGGCCGCTGCGTTGCAAGCCCAGCAAGACGCGCAAACGGCAGCCGACGAAGCCGCCGTCTCCGAGGCCGCCGCGCAGGACGCGGAAGAAGCCGCCCGTATCGCCCGGATCAAGGCTGAGGAAGCCCACCGTGCGTTGGCCAAGGCTCAGGAAGCGTCGGAGACCGCCGAACAGTCCTTGGCTGAAGCCGAGGCCGCCGAGCTGGCGCTGCAAGCCGCGGTGGCTCAAGCCGAGACCGCCCAAGCCTTGGCCCTGGAAGCACGCGAGTCGGCCGATCGTCTGCAAGATGCCGCCGAGGCCTACCAGGCCCGCGCCCAAGTCGCGGCCGACGCATGGGCCGCGGAGCAAGGCTACGCCCAGGAGTTTGCCGCCGCCGCCGAGCGGGCCGAACGCTTGGCCGAGATCGCTGCGAATTCGCTCCAAGAAGCACAGCTGGCTGAAGTGCGTCGTGCTGAAGAATCGGAAAACGCAGGCGAGCGTCTGGAATTGGCCGACGTACCGACGAACGATTGATCTTTACGAAGAGACCGGTTCGATATCGAGTCCAAGGTCGAGATTGATCGACGAGTGGGTCAAAGCGCCCACCGAGATGCGATCCACGCCAGACTCGGCGATAGCCACGACGGATTCGAGCGTCACGCCACCGCTGGCTTCGAGTTGAACGTCGGGGGCGGCTTGGTCACGCATCGCCACCGCCTGTCGAAGGATGTCCGGGGGCATGTTGTCGAGCAAGACTAGGTCCACGCCCGCGGGCAGGACCTGGGCGAGTTGTTCGAGCGTATCGACTTCGACCATGACAAACTTGAGGCCCGCGATTTCCGAGCGAGCCCGTTCTGCCATCGCCCGTAACGCGTTGGTCCATTCGTCCAGCGGGACATGAGCCAAGTGGTTGTCTTTCACCAGCACCGCGTCGTACAACCCCATGCGGTGGGTCCCGCCGCCGCCGCACGCCACGGCGTATTTCTGTAGGCCTCGCAACCCGGGCAGTGTTTTACGGGTGTCGTAGACCTTGGCGGAGGTGTACGCGATGCGGTCAGCAAACGCCGCGGTGTGCGTCGCCACCCCTGACAGATGCCCGAGGAAGTTGAGTGCGACACGCTCGAGCATGAGCACCGAGCGTAGGGGCCCGTTGAAGACCGCCACCGCGTCGCCCGGCTCCACCCGTGCCCCATCCACCGCGACCGACTGTAATGTGATCGTCGAGTCGTACCGCTCGATGATCGCGGGCAGCAACGCCAAACCCGCTACCGTGCCCGGTTCACGTGCCACCACCTTGGCTTCCGCGGTGGTGTGCTCATCAATGAACAACGCGGAAGTCGCGTCGAGGTTGGCCGGGCCGAGGTCTTCGAACTGTGCCACCGTCAGCAACTGGTCGAGGTCCTGATCTGAGATGTACGCGTCCAGTGGTGGCATAGGTTTAAAGCTACGGGGTCATGCGGATGAACCGAACACGATACCTCCGCCCGCCGAGTGCGACAAAACGCACGATATCACCCGCCGACATCGCGAACGCCTCGAAGTACCGCCCCCAACCCCGCCAGCGCAGCATCGGGCCGCCGTCCACGAAGTCGGTCTGCACATGCTCGTGGTCGGGCATCTCCAGCGTGAGTGCCTCGCTCCGCATTACGGCTGATGAATCCGGCAACGACACGTAACGGTTCCGCACCGCGCCGGGCTTGAGCGTCACGTCCATCAGCGGATTCGCCTCATCCGGCAGCACGTACCACGCCCGCATGTTATGCGCCGAGAACTTCGGGCCAGCGTCCATCGGCTCGATGTGTTGCAATCGGATCATCGTCGCAAAATGGCGGTCCCGCCGATCTCGCCAATAGTCGAGTGGGCCACAGACCGCGGGGTTCCATTGCGCACACAGATCATCGATTTGCTCAGGCGTCTGGTCCGCATAGTCGTGGACCATCCCCGCGACCGCGGTCGCCATGAATGGCCCCCCAGACGCTTTGAAAAACAAACGCTCGCCGGGGGTGACCGACTCAAAAGGGGCGCAACGCACCTTCGACAATCGGCTCTCCACTGTCTTCTGCCCGGCAAGGATCATCCGCAGGTATTCGCGTTTGAGGATGGCGATATGAATCGACACGGTTGCCCTCGGTTCCCAGAAAACAAAAATCAACGTGGTGGGTGACTTAAGCTAGCCCTTTCCAAACCATCCGCAGCCCAGCCGCCGCGGCCCCGGCGTACATGATAAACGTGAACGGCCGCTCGGCGATCACCCGGTGCATCCATAAGCCAAGCAATGACCCCACCGGCACGAACGGCAGCATGATCGCCGAGGCCAGTAGTGTCTTGCCGTTGATGAGTCCGAAACCGACATAAGTCGGTAGCTTCGCTAAGTTGAGCAGGAAGAAGAACAGCACCAGCGTGCCGACCAGCACCCGCTTCTCGAGTTTGTGCTCCAGCAGATAAATCGTCATCACCGGCCCCGCCGAGTGGGCCAGCGTCGAAACGGCTCCCGCCACGCCGCCCGCGGTCACGCCAGCCGCCGCGTTGTCCGGCACCGCGGGCACCTTGCCGCCCAGCATCCGGTAGACCTGGATCCCCACAAAGACCACGCACACGCCGCCCACTGTGAGGTTGAGCGCCGTGGCCATGACCAGGCTCGATCGAAAGACCCAAAACAAGAGCGTTCCGATGCCGATCCCGACGGCCCCGCCGACGAGCGCCCACCGCAGGTGACGCCACGACCGGAATTCCCGGTGTTGGATCAGCGCGACAATGTCGCCCAATATCAGGATCGGCAGCAACACCCCAACCGCGATCTCGGGATTCAGTGCCAACGCAAGCAATGGCACCGCCAGGATCCCGATACCACCCCCAAACCCCGACTTGGCGATCCCGATGATCAGTACCGCTCCGCACATCGCCGCCATGGCGACCGCCGTCGGCGTGTCGGTAGGGTTCAGTCGTAAAACAGCATCAAACACAGGAGACCGGTTGTAGGCCTAAAAACAATACTATAAAAGCTCTGATGTCGGATGATTCGGCCAAAATTTGGTCTTAATTTATCAAAGTAAATCCAGCTTCTTGAGGCTTATCAGAACAACTCAACAAGAAATACGAGTGAATAGTTAAAAAAATTTCTTCGGGCAACGCGAGTGACGGCGGGACGATTCATGCAGTAAAACTACTCCTAGTCCTGTGAGCAAGACGAGGCTTGCTGGCTCGGGGACATTATATACACTGGCACTTACAGCAAGGCCTTCGTTAACTACATTTTGGATGATGGCCTGTAGTGCAG
>JBCCWB010000076.1:0-16401 GCA_039194345.1 Planctomycetota bacterium | reverse complement strand
CGCCCGAACAACCCCATCACCGCCGCGTTGATCATCCCGCCGAACGTCCGCCACAGCAGCAGGTCACTCACCCGCACGCGGTGGCGGTCACACATCGCCAAAAGCTTGTCGCGGATCGGCCCCGGCGGCAGCGGCACCGTGTCCCACAATTTTCGGATCAGAAGTGGGGCAAACAAAAATGCCACGCCCGCCCCGACAGGCATCAACCAGAGTTGGGTGGTATCGGTGATGAAGCCCGATACGTTGAGCTTCACCAAGCTCTCGCTCCAGGCCATGATCACCAGCAGCGGCCCGAGAATCATTGCAAATTGGTTACGCATCTGAGCGGTGACATACTGCCCACGCGTCCATACCGGATAAAGCGGCAGGCCCATGTCGGCCCGACTGAATAACGCCGCCTCCCGTAGTCGGCGGTCGATGGGGTAGTACACCCAATACGAAAACACCAGCAACCCCAACGTCGGCAGCATCACCACGAGCTCATCAACCAGCACCCAATCGCGCGGGCCGGTGGTGCCGGGCACATCCGTGCCGCGGAGCCAGCTCAGCAGCCCCGCCCAGAGATCGAGCACGAAGCTGGCTAGTGCAAGCAGCGGCAGAAGGGCCGTGATGCGATTGAGGCGGTTGAGGCTGAGCATAGCCCGGGGTTTACCCAGCCGCCGAGTGGTTTGCCGGCAAGCCCAGGCATACCCCAACGCGATCACCAGCTTCGGCACGATGACACAGCCCGCAATCCAGCCCACCGGCAGCACCACGCCCAATCCCGAAAACTCGGGGGTGTCGTGCATGAAGATGGCGAGCGCAAGCCCCAACAGGATCAGTTGCATGGGTCAGCGATCCTGCGGTTAACCGTTAGACGTTGCGGGGTTGTTGGATGCAACGTCCTCTGGCGACAACGGGCCGAGATCACCCGCGCCCAGCATTTCGCCGCGGAACAGACGCAGCAGATTGGGCACCTTCGGGTCGGTCCGGTCGCCCGCGCCGTAACCAACACCTCGAACCGTCATCGGCGGTGGCGGGCCGAAGCTGTCGCATAACGCTCTGACCAGAGCTGCTCCGGTCGGCGTGATGAGTTCGCCGCGACGGTCCACGCCGAGGGTGGGGAGGTCTTCGAGAAGATAGGCGGTGGCGGGTGCAGGTACGGGCATGAGGCCGTGGGCGCATTTCACGAATCCGCTGCTCATCGGCAGCACGCCGCACGAGAGCGTATCGATCTCCAGGAGCTCCAAGGCTACGACCGAGCCGAGCATGTCCACGATCGAATCAACCGCGCCGACTTCGTGGAAATGGATCTCGTCGAGCGTTTTGCCGTGCACTCTGGCCTCGGCCTCGGCCAGGAGTGTGACGACCTTGCCCGCCCGCTCTCGGCCGCGGGGCGTGGTGTCGAGTTGCTCCACCATCGCCATGATCTCGCGGTAGCCGGTGTGGTGATGGTGGTGCCCGTGGCTGTGAGAATCGCCGTGGCCAGCGTGATCGTGCGGATGTTCGTCCTCAAGAATGACCTTCAGGTCCACCGCGCCGATACCGTGGCGTTCCACGCGATCGGTGGTGATGCGGTAGGGGCGTTGGACGGGTAGATGTTCCAAAGTGGTGCGGACCGCGTTCAGGTCGAGTCCCAGATCCACGAGAGCGCCCAGAAACATGTCGCCAGCAATACCGCTGAACGGATCGATATGCAGGTGATAGGCCATTGCAACCGATGATAACCCTCCAGAGACCCAAGGACCACCACCGCAGGGCTCAAGCCGTATTCGCCAGGTTTCCGGCGGTAAAGAAACATCTTCGTGCTCGTGCTCGTATTGAGAGGCGGTAGAAAAGTCTCATTTCCAAACCAATTTTCAAAGCGGGTCTATGATGAACGCTGACGAACCCGCTCGGAGTCTGAATCCATGAATGAATCCAACACACCGCCTTCGCCCAACGACATGGGGCGTCCGCCCGTCTCCACCCAGGCTATGAGCAGCCCGCCGCCCCCGCCGCCGGGTTATCTCCCTCCGGCCTACCCCGCGCCGCCCGCACAGAAGGGTGTGGTCACTAAGGTGTTGACCTCGGTCGTGGCGACGCTATTTATCTTCTCGATCTTGGCCAATATCTACCTGGTGTTCATCGTCTTTTCGCTGACCGCCGGGGCGAGCGAAGCGGAGTACCGCGCAGGCACCAGCGAGGACCGTGTGGTCATCGTTCCGGTCGAAGGCGGGATCGACGGCGAGATGGAAGACTACGTCACCGCTTCATTCAAAGCCTTGAAGAAGGCGCCTCCCGCGGCGATCGTGCTCCGTATCGACTCCGGCGGCGGCGGCGTGACCGCATCCGACCAGATCTGGCACACCATCAGCCAATTCAAGGCCGACCACCCCGACACCAAGATCGTGGCGAGTTTCGGCGGTGTCGCGGCCAGCGGCGGCTATTACATCGCCACCCCTGCTGATTACATCTTCTGCGAGCAGACCGGGATCACCGGAAGCATCGGGGTCATGGCGCAGATCCCCGCGCTCGAAGACATGATTGGCATAATCGGCGTTGAGATGAACACACTGGTGGCGGATGGCTCGGACCGTAAAGCGGTCGCCAATAACTTGTTCCAAAACTGGACCAACGAAAACGGTGAACTGAATCAGGCTGGCGAGATGAATCAGGAAGTCTTGAAGAATCTTCTCAACAGCGCCTGGGATCGATTTGTGGAAGTGGTTGATGAGGGTCGGGATACGCTCGATCTCGACCAAGTCCGTGAGCTAGCCTCAGGTGACATCTATACCGCCAGCGAAGCCTTGGACAACCAACTCATCGATGAGATCGGCTACCTCGACGATGCGGTGGACAAGGCGATCTCGATGGCCGGGCTCTCTGCCGACGACACCCGTGTAACGGTGGTGCGTAAGAGTAGCGGGGGGCTGTTGGGGTTGTTGGGCGCATCGGCATCTCGCGATGGGATCGATGTCACCGATCTTTCTGCCGAGGGTGTACGTACCTGGATGCAGGATCTTGGGGAGGTCAGGCTGTCTTACCGGGTACAGTATGAATAGTTGCGTTGGGTTTTACTATCAAATACGCGGGCAGATGGTTTTTATTTAGTCTTTCTTTTCCTCGCATTAATACCTTTCTTTACGCGTTATACCGATTGTTGACGATTACTTGGGGTTCACGGATCGAATAGAGGGTTTATATGGCTACCGCTAAAGTAAGGGGGTTTCTAAATAAGCACTCCGCGATTGCCACAATTGTTGCGGTGGTCGTCCTCGTGATGGCGTTGGCGGTCATTGTGTTGCAAAATAAGAAGACCGCAATATTTGATTACGATGTTTATTACTACGATCTGAATACTCAGAAAATTTTTGTCGATCATGTGAGTCGCGAGACGCCATTTGATAATGGTGCTGGGATGTACCAATACTTTGATGGCTCAAGGGGTTCAGCGGTACGAGCAATAGTTCTGACCTGTGGCGATCCTTTGGCGATCAAAAACGAGATGACGCCAACCCAAATCGAGGCAGCGGGTGGATATATCGGTTTTCTAGAACGTATGTCGCCGGCAATGATTGCGGTCCAAGCCAAGATTGCTGCAGGCGTCGAGTTGACTGATGTCGATATGGAGTATGAATTGGGTGCTTCTATGGTCGCCACACCCGATGAACTAGAATGGCATGATCAAGAGTCCGAAGAAGGGATGAATATCCTGGATCGCGCATTAGCCGCATGTCCGTCGGGTGAGATCCCTAAGCGGTGCCTTCCTTGAGGCCATTGCCAATTCGATCGCAGATCAGTTACGCGATTTTATTTTCGCTGGGTTCTATTTTGGGGATTGTCGGGTGCGGCCACCGGCCTTATGAGGAAGGGCTTGGGCTTATCCTTGACCGCAGCGAACCGGTTCATCGCCGTGTACAGACCATAAATACGATAGAGCTTCAGGGCGCGCAGCATGCGGAGGCTGTGGCGGCGATGAATGTATTGGTTTGGTCTGATCGTCATCCGCTTGAGCTTCGACTGGTTGCGATGGACCGCTTGATCGAAGAGCAGCAAGAGCTGTTTTGGTCATCTGCCAACCGATGGTGGTCGGTGGTAGATGATCCCGAGATGGCTGATGCTATAGGGGTGCGGGTGGTACGAGACCAGAGGAAAGACGTAATCCCCGGATTATTACGCCGGTGGGCCGATGGCGACCGGATTAGCGTTGAAGCATCTGATCGAATGGAGTATCAGGTTTTGGAGCAACTTGTGGCTCCACGCTCGGTTCATGAAGCTTTATGGCGTTGGGTTGGGGGCTATGGGGCTCATGATCAGGATACGGCCAGATCGGCCTGGATCGTATTGTCAAGATTCGAAGATGAATCGGCACGACGGCGAGGGCTAATCGAGTTTCCGGGTTCCGGAGATTTATGGGGGGACTTGCAATCGGCGGCAAGTGTCTTGGATTATCTTCCGAAAACGCGTGAGGGGCTTACTTGGTTGTCTGCGTTGCGGTCAGACGAAACACAGTGGGCCTTCTTAGTCCGACGAAAGCAATCCCTTTCGGAAGACACAGCGAGGGGCTGGCAGGTACGCCATCTTGGTGTGTTAGCGTCTCTACCCGAGACGTTACTTCACAAGAAAGAGCAAGAGATATGGACAGAGCTACGGGAGAATCTATCCGAAGCTCAACAAGTGCCACGCGACCTACCGAGTGGTGTGAGTGTCACGCTTCAAGCGGAAGATGAGCCGCCTCTGGTATGGCCCGACTTGGCCTTGGCGTGGAGTGTGCGGGATGCGATGAATGATCCGGTGGTGGTACAGGCCTGGTTTGAGCAAGCCGACGCAGATCTGATCGATACCGGTAGCGAATATGGTGGGGTGTTGACTTGGGATTCGGACGGAGCGTTTCTTGCCAAGGGTTTTATGCCGGACCGGCGTCAGGGCGATCGTAAGTTTTTTTCGTCGCCAGCTCTGATCGAGGCGATGTACATGGGGTTAGCGCACTATCATTTTCACGCCCAGCAATACGACAACGCCGAGTTTGCTGGTCCCGGACGTGGTGATTTCGAGTTCACTGAAAAATTGGAAACCCACGCATTGACCCTGACCTTCGTCAGCCGGGACCGGATCAACATCGATCTCGCGTTTCCCGATGGGCGACTTATTGATTTGGGGTGCGTGGATCGGCCAATAGCTGATTAAGCGGATCGGTAACACTCAGGCTCTTGGAGCATCAAGGGCCGGGCCAAGTACTTCATCAATCCGATCGAACAGTTCGCTGGTTTGGGGAGGCGGCGTGGCGTCTTCAGGAAGGGGATTGGGCGCGTTGAAGACATGATTGGCGGTCGAAATGGTGTGGATAGTTGCTTCGGGGTTGGCGGTGGCATAACGATTCAGGTCGTTGATAGAGACGGTGGGATCGTCATCGCCGTGTAGGTGGGTTGCACGGCTGCCGACTTGGGCTGAGGCCCGCAGCGGGTTGTGGCCCTCGGGATCCGCTTCGATTTCGGTAAGCCAGTTGCGGCCGACGTAGAGCATTTGCCCGGTGCGCCCCGACGGTGAGGCGATTCGCCCTTCACGTAACAAGACGTGCCGTATTTCGGGCTCAAGGCGGCCCGCGTCGGCGGGGGATGCTGCGGTGATCACATGGGCGATCCGGTCTTGGGGCAGCCGTGAAGCTGTGAGCAGGGCGGCGATTCCGCCACGGCTGTGGCCAAAGAGCGCGGTAGGCAGATCGAGCTGGCCGCAAATTTGTTCGATGACTTGCGTCAGGTCGAACACCTGCCGGTTCCAGGTGTCTTGCTCGAATAACTCGGGTGTGGCGAACGTTTTGTAAGCGCGGGTCATGCCCGAGTGGCTGAAGTTGAATCGGTGGGCGATGATGCCACAGCGAGCGAGGTGGTCGGCTAGTCGGGGGAGAAAGCCGTAGTCCATGTAGCCCTTGAAGCCATGGCAGATCACAGCTTGACCTCGAAGCTTCGGGGCTTGATCGGGGGTATGTGTGTAGCCGTATATCGGCTGGTCGTCAGAACCAGCCAGTTCCCAGGGCTTCACCGATAACGTTGATTCAGGCTGCGGCACAGACTTAATCTTCGACTTGCTTAAACGAGATACCGGTGGCTGGTGGGGGTGACGTTGGCGCCGCGGGTGCGCCAGTGTCGGATGCGGCGGGGGGGATGGGGGCGGGGCCCGCGGGCAGTTCAGTCTCGGCGGTCACCGGGGTCACGGGCGCGGAAGCTACAACCTGTTGCTGCCCTGTAGCGTTGGCGCGGAGCTGATCGATCAGGCTGCGCACTTCGTCGGCCATGCGTGTGTTGGGGAACTGCTTGATGATCTGTTCCCCAGCTTGAACCGCGGCGGTCCATTCTTTGTCGTGAACCGCGAGTTTGAATTGCACGCCGAGGTTGTCGCGTTTCTTGCCGACCACGCCGCGGGCGACTTCACGGAACGGCTCGGCCTCTTCGGGGGTGAGCATCTGATCCAGGATTTTCATGATGTCCAAGGCGCGATCAACTTCTTCGCGTTCGTTGGCTTGGAGGAACGCCCGCTCGAGTTCTTTCTTGTACTGCTCCTTGGCGGCGACGACGCGGGGGGGGAGCTCTGCAACCGACACTTCTTCGGGGTACAGCCGCTGCAGGCGAGCCGCTTCCTTGTTGGCGGCATCGAAGTCGTGGGCGGCGAGGTGTTTCTCGAGTTGAGCGATGCCCGCGGCGATTTTCTCTTCCTGGTCTTTACGGCGGGCCGCGTCGATCTCGGTCCGGAAGTTCTCGGCTTCTTCGAGTTGGCCGTAGGCCGCGGCGAGCTCGGTGACCAGGACCATCGCCGCGTCGTACTCGTGACGCTTGATGTCTTCGCGCAGTGTGGTGCGGAGCACGGTCATGTCTTCGGTGCGGTAGGTGATTTTCTTGGCGGTCTCGCTGAGCAGCAGGCGTTGATTGATCGATTCGAGCAGAGCGAGTTCACGGCTGGAATTCAGGGTGACCGAGGGTAGGGCCCGTCGACCAAAGATGGCCCAACGCACCGAGCCGACGATCAGAAAGACTACGCTGAGAACGATGGCAATCGTGGAAGGACCGAAGGCGAGGTAGGTGATGAGCAGCTGCATCTGCTCGTTGGCGAACTCGATGGTGGAGAGAACGCTCACGGCTGCGACAGCGAGTACACAAGCCACGATCCACAGGATCACCGCAAGCGTTACCGTGCCCAGGGGCGTTGTGAAAAAGGGCACCGGCTTTTTCGCGGAAGAAGCGTTGTCGATCGTGGCGTTGGCTTTGGTCATAAGAACCCTTGGGGGCAAGCGGGGAAAGGAATACAGCGAAGCGGCTTTAGGAGCCTGGAGTCGGTGCAAGCTCCGGCATCGAGGAGTTGCTCTCGGGGGCACTGCAATCGTAAGACGTTGGCACCATGCACATGAAACGCAGCCGGGCGTCGGACGCGTTGCGGAACTGGTGGAGCTGATTGGCGGGTATGTATAGAACTTCACCCGCTTTGGCGGGGCGCTCGGCGTCGATAGTGGCATCGAAGACCTGGGCTTGCCCTTCGACGATCATCACCTCGTGTTCGTAGTTGTGGGCGTGTTTGGGGGTTTGCCCGCCGGGCTGAACGGTGAAGAGGCGCATGGCAAAGTTTGGTACGCCGTCGTCTCGACCGACCATAAGCTTCATGGTCACGCCCTCGGCACCGGGCATGGTCATGGTTTGGTCGTCAACTTCTTCCGGACGGCGAACGAGCATGCGGGCCTCCTTGCAGCTCCAGTTTCCTTCCCTTCCTGACTTTCTCATTATACGCCATGCCGAAGGGGGCGCAACGATTAATCGAATCCCTCGCGTCGGTTATGATAAATGCGATGAATGTCTCGGACACTCCCCGGCAGCGGTTGAACGCCCGACGCCTGATCGGCTTTGTGGCCGGTTTGATTTTGCTGGGGCTGGCGATCGGGTTTGCCCTGCGTGGGGTGGAGCTGTCGGTTCTCGGTCAAACGTCGGTATTGGAGTTTACGGTGCTTGCGGGTTTGGTTGGCCTCAACTTGTTGTTGACGTCACTTCTGTTTTGGGGGGTGACACGGCCGTTTGCGCCCGTGCCCGCAGTGGGGTGGCGAATCATGACATCACTGCTTGCCGTTAGCGGGGTGTTGAACTACATCCCGATGATCCGTGCGGGGCTGTGGGGGCGGGCGGCGTATCTCAAAAAATTCCACAGCTTGGCGGTGAAGGATTCATTGTTGATCCTTGGTGTGGTGTTGGGGTTGGCGGTGTCGGTGCTCGGCACGGTGTGCTTGGTGCTTCTCTTGTTGCCGGGGGAAACGGGGTGGTGGGCGTGTGGCGGGGCGCTAGCGGTTCAGACGTTTATGAGCGTGTCGGTGTGGGGTAAGGCGTTACGCCGCCCGGCGGTGGGGGCTTGGATGTGGGTGCCGTTGCGGACGTTCGATCTGGCGGCGGCGGCGGCGCGTCTGTGGTTGGCGTTTGGGATTGTGGGTGTCGAGCTTACTTGGGCCGACGCGGTCCTGTTGGCGTCGGCAACTCTGGTGGTGAAGTTGGTGGGGCTGACACCCAACGGCCTAGGGCTGAGCGAATGGGTGGTCGCGGCGTTGTCCGCAGCGATGATGCCCATCGAAGCAGCAACGGCTGCGGCCGCCGCTTTGGTTGACCGGACGGTTGAGGTGGGGGTGATGCTGTTGGCGGGGGCGGTGGGGGCGTGGTTGTTGAAGCGCGAAACCAATCGGCGTGCTGTGCCCGGAGCGGACGAGCAGGGCTGAGCAAAAAACGCAGCCGAGGGATCAGTCTTCGGAGTTGAAGCTCACATCCGCCGCGGCGTCCATTGCCCGGTTGGCGAGTTGGTCGGCCAGCTTGTTGTTTTCACGGCGGGTGTGTGTCATGTCCCACTTGCCGAAGCGGCCGAGCAACGACACGGATTGCTGGTAAAGCGGCTTGAGGTTCTCGGCTTTGACGCGGTACTGGCCGTTGATCTGCTTGACCATCAGCTCGGAGTCCGAAACGACTAGCACCCGCTTGGCGCCAAGCTCGCTGGCGACCTCGAGGCCTTTGATCAGTCCGGTGTACTCGGCCACGTTGTTGGTCGCTTCGCCGATGAAGTACCCCGCCTCGTGGAGGTACTTGTCGTTGGCGGTGTCCTGGATGACGACTCCGACGCCGGCCGGGCCGGGATTACCGCGAGCGCCGCCGTCGATGTGGATGGTGCAATGCATGATGACTCGGATGTTGGGGGGGAGCGGAGCCGCAGGCCAAGCGGGATCGGCTTGGAAATGGCCGAGGGTTACCCGGAGGGGTTTATTTGGGGATGAGGGCCTCTTTGAGTTCGGTCTTGGCAAAGAGGATGACACCGCAGTTGGGGCAAGTCACGGGCTTGTCCTTCGTCGTTAACGTGGCGTTGACTACTTGGATCGGCAGGCTCATAAAGCAGGCGCCGCAGGTGTATTCCATCCGGCGGCGGTCTTGTTCTTCGACTTCGCCGAGGGCTTCGCCTTCGGTGTCTTCGTCAAGTTTGTTGTAGAGGGCCAAGGTCTCGGGGTCGATGGGCTCAGCGGCGGCGGCGCGTTCCTTTTCGAGGTCGCCCAATTGGTCCGCGATTTCGGCTTGTCCTTCTTCGACTTCTTTCTCGGCTCCCGCGACGAGTTTCGACTGGGCGTCGACCTTGCTAGCGATTTCATCGACCTTGGCCTGGAGTTCTTCAACTTTGGTGAGTTGCTCGATGGCCTTGCCTTCGATCACGTCCTTCTCGGCTTTGAGGGTGTTGACCTCAACCAGCAGGGCGGAGTATTCCTTGTTGCTGCGGACGCCGGTCATGACCTTGCGGATTTTCTCGATGCGCTCTTCGACGCCTTGCGAGTCGGATTCGAGGTTGCCTGCCGAAGCCTTGGCGTGCAGATGCTGGTCGTTGATCTCGCTGGCTTGGCGTTCGAGTTGTTCGAGTTTGTTGCGTTGGGCGCTGAGGCGGCGGCTGGCTGCGTCGACTCGGCTCCGCAGTCCGCGGACCTGTTGGTCGAGAGTGAACAATTCTCGCAGTTGATCTTGGACGGACAAAGGCTCGGCTCCACTGGGGGTTAATCGTCAATCTGTACTATACCAAAGCCCTCCGTCGGCACCGAGTTTTCCGCCAACAGATCGTCGGCTTGATTCATCGGGTGAGTTTCTTTATACTCTTCGACCCCATGGGGCTGTAGCTCAGTTGGGAGAGCGTTTGTATGGCATACAAAAGGTCGCAGGTTCGATCCCTGTCAGCTCCACTCCCCGTGTAATACGGATCAACCCGCTGCTTATCAGCGGGTTTTTTCGTGGGTGACGTATCCCCAAACCACTAGGTACAATCGAGATATTGTGTTCCCTCGCGATGCGAGTTAGCCCCGGGGTGGGTGGAGCGAAACGAAGGGTATTGGATTTGCTCAACGATTCTTCTCGACCCTCCAATCCGGGTAAACGAGGCTCTCGGATAGATCTGGAACAGGCCACGGCGATCGTTCGCCGTCACCTCGATCCGGACCTTACGGTCACCGGTTCCCGCAAGTTATATGGCGGCTCAATCAACCGCGTGGTTGAGTGGAATACCGACGGCGAGCCCGCGTCGATTGTTGCCAAACTACATAACTCGCGCAACGTTAAATCTTTTGAGCGTGAGATGCTGTCGCTGGTGACCTACCGTGAACACACCACGCTGCCCGTCCCCGAACCCTGGGCGGTGGTGGCTGATGACCCGGATTTTGACGGGGCTGGCCTGCTCATGGAGAAAATACCTGGCATCACCTTGGCGGATGCCAAGGTCAGCCCCAAGGGCACTGCTCGTCTGCAGACTCAACTCGCTCGGCATCTGATTGACCTCCACGCCCACCACCGGTCTACTTACGGCAGCGCGCTGCAAGACCTTGGGGTGACACGTTGGCTGGACAATTTTGGCCCCGTCATCGAGAAAGAATTTCACCATGTGCGGGAGTTTTTGTCGTCCAATTGCCGTTGGTTTATCGACGACTTGCTGAAGAATCTGGAAGACTGGTTGCCCGAGCAATCTACCCCGACGTTGGTACACGGCGATCTATGGGCCAACAATATTCTCGTGGCCGATCACCACCCCGATGAGCCTAAGATCCTCGCTTTCATCGACGGATTGGCGTCGTATTGCGATCCGGAATACGAATTAGCCTACCTTCGGATGTTCAAGACTGCGGACGACAGCTTTTTCGCAATGTATCGTCGGCGACACCCGCTGCGGCCGGGCTTCAGTCGGCGTTGTCGAGTCTATTGGCTCAACACCATGATGATGCACGTCCGCGTTTTTGGCGAAAGGTACGTACCCGCCTGTGAAGAGCTGGCGGGGCAGTTGAAATCACTCGCCACGAGGTAAACTTTCAAAAACTTATTGGCGATGGCCTTGCATGCCGATCCGAAATCATCAATCATTCCTCAGACACAGCGCCGGCCCGGTAGCCCAATTGGCAGAGGCACACGACTTAAAATCGTGCCAGTGTGGGTTCGAACCCCACCCGGGCTATTTGAGAGGAAACGTCAGATGGCACATGGAGACCCATAGAAGCACTTCCAGATTGTTTTACAAGGGGATTCGCGTCTGACACGTCACCCTCGTGTGTCTTGATGGATCCCAGTATATCCCCATGATGCACCGTCTCATGCACCGCTTTCTGCACCGCTTTCTCAAAGTGCTCCTCACGCACCATCGCGTAGTGGTCGAGGGCGGTCTTCGGGCTGTTGCCCAGCCAAGTCGTCACCGCCTTGATCGGGTGTTCGTCCAGGAGCTCGGTGATCCGTGACGCCCGCAGGTTGTTGAACGTGGCTGGCCAGGGAGCGATGCCCGCCCGCTTGATGATCCGCTCGAGCTGCGTGCCCAGATTCGTATCGGGCGTGATGTCGGGGAACACCACGTCGGCACCAGGCTCGGCCTGCTCGAACGCTTCGACCAGGTACGGCCGCAGCTCGGGGAAGATCGGGCACACCCGCACGCCTCCGTGCTCGAAGTGCTCGGTCTTCCTGGCGTTCACCACGAAGCGTTCACGTTCCCAGTTGATGTCCGAGAAGTGCAACGCCGCAAGCTCCGAAGGGCAACGGAGACCGCCGAACCTGGTCAATGCCAGGATCAACCGCCATCGCAGATCGGGACACGCTTCCATGACGCGGTCGATGGTGGGGCGGTCAATGAACAGCTTGCGCTTGGGATTGGCTGGCGTCGCACCGGACAGGTGATCGAACGGAAGAGCATCGACGACGCCGTCGCGGCGGAGCATCCGCCAGAATTCCTTGACGTGACGCACCGTTTTTCCTCGCGTGGCCTTGGCCAGATTACGCTTTTCGATTAGCCAGGCGTACCACAGATCTCCGTGGGCAGCGGTGATCGAGCGGGCCGAGCAGTCTTCACCGAAGAAGGCCAGTAGATCCTTGCCCGCCCGCTCGACGACCGACCGGCTTCCCGGCTTGTTCTTTGCCTTGGTACGGAAGAACGCCATCCACAGTACGCCAAGCGTGTCGGCCGATCGGCCTTCGACCAGTTCAGCCTTGGCGAGCTTCGCGTGCAACTCGTCGGAGAGGTTGGCTACCCAGAACGCTAGCTCACGGTTCCAGGGGTAGCCAGTATCGCGAGCGGTTTCCAGCTGAGCCACGCGGACTTTGAAGGCTTGAGCCTCCTCGTCGCTAACCAAGCCTAGACGGATAGGGAATCGCCGTCCGTTTGGCTTAGTCGTCTGCACAACTTTACGACCGTTTCGCTGGTGGCTTAGGCTGGGGATGATGGCTCTCCTTCATTCGTTAGGTCTCGGCCAATATTCTCATCGAGCCATCGCTGAACTTGGTGCACTGGATAGGCGACCTTGCGTCCGAAACGTACAAATGGAATTTTCCCTGCTGTTCGCAACTTCATAAGCGTGTTCTTATGAATCCCCAAAGCGATAGCCATGTCATGTTCGTCCAGCGCAATGTGCTGTAACGGTTTGTCCTCAGCACCCAGTTTGCGAATAATCGGGAAATTGGAGGACATCTGGTTACATCTCCGCCCGTACTTCGCCGTCAGGCCAGACTTCTAGCAATATGCCGTCTGGAGTGGTCAAGCAAACCACGATGGCCCCGATGGCTCCACCGCCTCTGAATCGAATATTCATCACATCGCCGGGCTGGCAGCCAAGATCAAGGCACTCTTCAATCTTTTGCCATTGTTTCTCTGTGGCATTCTGGCCAATGATTAGTGCAAGTTCTTCGTACGTGGTTTTCTCGAATGCTGCGCGTGTGCCGTCCTCCAAGTGGGCTTCGGTCGTGTGTTTCCCTCCTGGTACTTGCGGTGTGAAGGACGTGCCGCATGCTGAGCATGAGCATTCGGATGTTTCCCAGTGAATAGGGGTATCACTGCCATCAAACTCATTTTCAAGCGAGTCAATGAGTTTAATTAAACGCTCGTCTCGTGATCCAGTGATCGGGCCTCCCCGACCCTTCCACACGTAAACCGCCAAAACTGACCTGTTGGTGTCGTCAGTTAGTACTACAGTTGCTGGATCTGTGCCGTATGCACTAACTGAATAAATTTGGTCACATTGGGTGCTAGCAGCCCCCCAATCCTGGTCTAGGTGCTGTTCCACTTGTGTGCCTTTGCCCACCTCAGCAAGCATCACAGTGCGGGTTGCGACTAGTTCTTCAGGTCTTAGAGCTTTCAGGATTTGAATGTCTGTTAGCGGCTGCCAGGTCACTTTAGTTGCCCCTTCTTCGTTTTTATCCTCGCGGGTAAAACGTCGTCATTTTCGGTTGATTGATCGACCTCATGTCCCGCTAGTTTCATCGCTCGTGCGAGAACTTCTGGCTGCAACAGCTGATTAATAACAGCATCAGTAAGCGGGCTGTTCTGCACACGTGTTAGCTCTTCCTGGTGTGGAAGCTGCTGATTAAGTGCCTCTTCCACAATTGCTGAAACCGATTCTTGCCGTTCTTGCGCAAGTTTTCGCACACGATCCGCTAGCTCCGGGGTAAGCGTGACACTCATCCGAACACGATTTTTTAAGTTTCCGCCCATGGTTTCATAAAGCTTATTACGCAATCATACGCACGTCAAGTGAAATCTGTATCACTCTGAAATTTCTTGTTCAGGCTCGCTCTCCGTTTGGTATTCCTCTTCCAGCATGCGGTGGCACTCGAGAAATTCATCGTTCGCCTGCTCCACAAATTTTTGGCAGGCACCAGCTGCGATCGTCCAGTCTAAAACTGGGCAAGTACCGAGCAATACTGCAACGCACGTCCCCATGGATGCGGCGGCGTTAGCCCCTGGATCGCACAGGCCGAAAATGGAGCCGCCGTGCCATGGGCCCTCATCATCAGCTAATGAGAACACGGCACCATTTGGGTCTGCATGAACGCTTTGATTTGCTAAGCCGTAGTAAGGTCTCCAGCCTTGCATATTCATTTCTTTCTCGATCGCCCAGAAGGTCGGTTTGGCCTGTTGCATTGCCTCAGCTGCCCAGCCGTACGGAGTCTTAAATGGCGTTCCGTAGGTGTCAGTGAGTTCTTGGCATGCTTGTTCTAGCTCGACATCGCTCTGGTTATCCAAAGCCTCTTCTGGGACATGATTGGCAATATCTCGCGCCATAGCTCGCTTGCGGATATTGCTATGCAACAGGTAGCGTTTTCCAATATCTCCTCGTTTCTCGGCGATGAATGACATTGTGACCGCGTACTCATGCAGTGAACGCCAACGGGCCATTGCTCCATCCGCCATGCCTGCCTCGAGCAAGACAAGGATTTCTGCTAGCGTTCGACACGCACGAATATGTAGTGACGTGAGGCTCTGCCAAAACATTGAAATTGTTTCAAGGTCACCGACGCTGTCAGTTTCCTTTAAGACACGATCTTCGTCGTCTTGAACCCGGTACAGTGCTTCCTGTGCAATACCAAGGATTGTGTAAAGCGTTCGTAGCGGTTTCCCCCAAACCTGGCTAACGGTCCCCTCAAAAACTTGAATGTTTGCTTTCACCTCATGGATGTTGTCTCCTGCAGACCGTCTAACTGCATCCACGATTTCGGGCACCGCTTTTTCGATCATCTCATCAATGAGTGGACTAGCCGCTTCTGCTACCAAATCCCCCAGATCTTCAAGTGACTCTGTCAACTCTTCTGTCTCAAAGGCCAGTACAACTCCATCTGGAGCAGTTAACCTCATTGCTATTGGTCCAGGTGTTTCACGCATTGATTGCGCTACTTTTGCGGCTTCTTCCTCCTCCAGATGTATGTCTCGCTTGTTGCACAGAAACTTAGCTACTGTCTTAGCGAAGGACTCTCCTTCGAAATACAAATCTAAGGAGTCTTGCAGGATAGTCTCGTAAGTATGCACAGGTCCTTCTGGTCTGTCACTCATTGCTCGTTCTCCATTATTGGGTAGAGCACTACTACATCGGTGGTTCGAAGTTGTCTATGAACTCCCAAACAACTGGTGATTTGGATACCGGAAGCGGCTTTCCCTCCTCTAAGTAACTGATGATTGCATCAACGGTCAACCCCGTTTCGCGAGATATCGCCTTGAGAGTGCGGATCACAGACCGACGCATCCATCCTCCCCAGCGATGCAGGTTTGTTGGTGTTCGTTGCGCTTTCACCAGAATAGGTTTCACGCCCGCTAAGAATGAAACCCACCATGATGCTAGCGGGCGCCGTATCAATGATGCTGAACCATTGACCTCATGGAAGTCAACGGCACCCAATGCGGCTGCAAGTGCGTCACATTTCCAATCGGCCGAATCAATCAGCATGTGGGCGACCTGATCAGCGCTGTCTTTACTGAAAACGGTCTCCCAACGCTCCCACGTTCGTGCGGGGCTTTCCCCCGTTTCGAGGCCTTTGTCGTAGATTCGCACATATCGGCCTGAGCCTTTCTTGCCCCGCAAACCAAGATTGATTCCCCGTCCCAGGTAGTCTCCGTCGTTTGTGCGAGGTTCCTCAGGCTTCCAACGTCGACAGCGGCAAAGCTCGCCTCGCTCACATGACGCTCGGACTAGATCAATCAAATTCAGATTCTCGCTTTTGAAGTCAACTCGCACGTCGATGCGTGTAGCTTTGCCATCTTGTTGAAAAGCCCATGAGACCAATTCAAGGATGGCTCTCGGGCCGAGACGGCTGCACGTATCACCCGAGAGATTGACGCATAGCTCAAGCCGCTCCTCGTCCGAGTAGGCGATACCAGCGCCATATGCGAAATGCCGCCCCGCACTGTAGCCATTGAACCCCTTGCCAATATTGGAAGGGCCGAGATACTCTTCAAGCCTCCTTGTGACGTCTTCTAGGTATAGTCTGGGCATCGTCACCGTTACCCAGTCAATACCAACTTCTCCCTCATGTAATTTTGCCCCCCGTGTTACTAAGGGGGGGCTGTCGCAGCCATCAGCGGCCGGACCCGCCATTTCCCCGCCCATAATGGGCGGGGTCCCTTTGGCGGGGCCCCCGTCCGCTTGCGCTAGTGTGTCATTCG
>JBCCWB010000075.1:0-16511 GCA_039194345.1 Planctomycetota bacterium | reverse complement strand
GGCCCGCTCGGCGGCAAGCGCCCGGCACTAAACGTCGCCCCGCCGGAGGAGTTCGGCTCACTGCTGACCACCGCCCCGCCCCGCGTCGTCAAAGCCGCGACCGGCGAGCAGCGCGACGAGATCGAGGTCCGTTTCCTCAACCGTAAAGACCCGGGCCGGGCCGCGTTCCGCTTCGCCGAGGCCCTCAACGACGAGATGAAGGCGACCAACCACAAAGAGGTCTACGTCTACATCCACGGCTACCGCAACTCGTTCATCGACGCCATCGAGTCCGCCGCAAGCATGCACCACTACAACGGCCGACGCGGCGCGGTGATCACGTTCGCCTGGCCCTCGCAGAAGCACCTGTTGGACTACCTCGAAGACCGCGAGTCCGCGACCTACGCCGTGAGCGATCTGCGTCAGTTATTGGTTTTCCTGGCTGACCACACCGAAACCGAGCGGATCAACATCGTCGCCCACTCCATGGGCACGTTCCTTACGTCGAATACGCTGCGGGAGATGCGTCTGATTGGCTACGAGAAAACGCCGGAGCAGCTCCACCAGCGTTTCCGCATCGACAACGTGGTGCTGGTCGCCCCGGATATCGATGTGGATGTGTTGCAAAAGCGATTCTTCCGCGAAGGCTTCCACGACATCCCCCGGCAGATGACCATCTACACCTCGCCGGATGATAAGGCGCTAGCCTGGGCGACGCGTTTGCTGTTCGGGATCATCCGTGCGGGCAGCATCACCGGCGACTACCTCGATGAGACCCAGCGGCTCTGGCTGAAGTCCCACCCCCACGTCTCGATCATCGACATCACCGGCCAGAAAACCTACGGCCTCGGGCACTCCCACCACACCGAAAACCCCGGCGTCGCTTCCGACCTGTTCCTCCTGCTCGCCCACGACCTCACGCCCTCCGAGCGTGGGCTGGCGATCACCCCAGAGACCAATGTCTGGGGCTTCCCCAAAGGCTACGGCGAAGCGGTCAAGCAAATCGCCGAGCGGTACTACCCGCTGATTGATGAAGAGCTGGACACTGGAAGGAAAGACACGGCCACCGCCGAGGGCGAACTCACCCCGCCGCCGACGCCGCCTTCACCATCTCCGGCAGCAGCGAACGCAGCGCCGTGACGATGGCTTCGGAGTTCGTGTCACGCCACCGACGTGACCCGTCGCTGGACTTGTCACGCAACCGGTCAAACGTCGAAATGATCTGCTGGATCTGTGCCGGCTCGGGCTGAGCGGCCCGCCAAATCCGGATTGAGGCGTGCGGCGTGGGCAGCATGTCTTCGCCGGTGTAGGCGAGTTCCTCGAAGAGCTTCTCGCCGGGGCGCGGACCGGTGATCTCGATCTTTACATCAACATCGGGGGCACAGCCCTGCAGCCGCAGGAAGCGGTCGGCCATATCGAGGATGCGGATCGGCTGGCCCATGTCGAGCAGGAAAACTTCGCCGCCCTCGGCATAGGCCCCGGCCTGCAAGACCAAGCCCGCCGCTTCAGGGATGGTCATGAAATAGCGGGTCATCTCCCGGTGGGTCACCGTGATCGGGCCGCCCCGGCCGAGTTGATCGGTCCAGATCGGGATCAACGAGCAAGCCGAGCCGAGCACGTTGCCGAAACGCACCATGCAGAATGTCGTGTCGCTGCTCTGGTCGAGGTGGCGGATGTAGAGCTCTGCGAGACGTTTGCTGGCGCCCATCACGGACGACGGATTAACCGCCTTGTCGGTCGAGATCATCACGAACCGCTCGCAGCCCGCGCGGTCCGCCGCGTTGGCGATACTTCGGGTGCCGTAGAAGTTGTTCTCCACCGCCTCTGAGGGATGGCTTTCCATCATCGGCACGTGCTTGTGCGCCGCGGCGTGGAAGATCACCGCCGGGGCGATGCGTTGGACCAGGTCGAGCGTGCGCTCTGCCTGGGTCACGTCGTGGAGCACCGTCTCGCGGACGAGGTCGGGGTATCGCCGAGCCACCTGACGGTCGATCTCGAAAAGCGAGTTTTCCGATCGCTCGACCAACACGAGGCGCGACGGGTTGAACCGGGCGACGACATGGGCCAGCTCGGAGCCGATGGACCCCCCTGCCCCCGTGATGAGGACGGTCTTGCCGGTCACGCTGGCGCGGATGGCGGGTTCGTCGAGCGGACGGGGCTGGCGATTGATGAGCTGGGTCGGATCAACGCCGCCGGTTCGGCGTGCGGGATTTCGAGGAGTCGAATGCCCGGCGAGTTGGTCGGCCAAAGGTGGTAGGTACCGCCAAGTGACGCCGAGGCGATCGAGTGTGGCCGCGATGGTGCGCAGCTGGTCATCCATCACCGAGGGCAGGCTCACCAGGACTTGCTGCACCTCGGGACGCTGGGCCATGGCTTCGAGCTGGTCGAATCCGCCCAGCACCGGCAGCGGTAAGATCGAGGGCTTGGGCAGGAGACAGCCCAATAACGAAGGAGCCGGATCGAGGGTGAGCAGGCTGGGCAGGAGTTGTCGGACGCATAGCGCGGTTCCCACCAGTAGTGTGCCCGGCCCAGTACGCCGTTCACGGGGCGTCCGAGGGTTAATAGAGCTGTTTTTCGCTGTGAAAAGCGGGCTTCGCGGGTTGGAACGGCCAGGGTGGTCCATGGTGGGGTTATCGGCATTAGGCCGACTGGTCCTCCAAACTCGAATAGGCGCGGTTTTCCGTCTGCAACGGTTAAGTCCGTCGCGCGGGCAGTCGATGTCGTAGGTGTAGCTGAACTCATGTCGCCCCTTCGGAGATGACTCATGACCGACTTCCGCCTGCCCGCGTCTACGACCAACACTTCCATGGGCCATAAGACCGAAGCGCGGCGGCAGCCCCGGCTGAAGATCCCGGCGATGTACAGCCTCGTCCGCGTCCGCCCCGCCGGGGCCGACCGCTACTGCTGGACCGGCCACATCTACGACGTCAGCCTCAGCGGCATGCGTTTCGAGCTGGACGAGCCGCTGCAGCCCGGCACGTCCATCGAAGTGCGCGGCATCCTCCCCGGCCAAGAACACGTGACCTTCCAAGCCACCGGCAAGATCGTCCGCTTCCACGACGAAGAACCCGAGCTCGGCCCAACCCGCATGGGCATGGTCTTCGAACAGTTCCACAGCGAAATCGATCAGGACCGCCTGGTCGGCTACCTCGGCGATCACGGCCTGAAGATCGCCGCGTAAACCCATCCAAGCCCAACCGATCCTTACCGACGCCCGGCGTGCACGTGCATGCCGGGCGTTTTTCTATTGCGCTCGATCAAAACCCGGACGAAACGGCCCATATGACGAGCACACATTTTCCGGAGCACACCATGCCAACCTTAGAACTCGACCACCTCATCCAACAGAACCGCCGACTCAAGCTCGGCTTGATCGGCTTGTGCGGGCTCATCGTCCTCACCTTCGCCAGCGGGCAGGTGAGCGTCCCGCAAGACCGCAGCAACCGTTCATATCATGCCGCGGTCGCGGTCGACAACGCCGATGGGTATGTCGTGCTGGTCCGAAACGACGGCAAGGTCGTACGAATCGAGCGGACCGGAAGACCAACGGTCATCAACCCCTGACCATCACTCGGCCACTGACGCCAAACCAAAAAAACGCTCGGCATTCGCGTCCACCGCGGAGACGAAGTCGCGCAGCGGCAGGCCCCGCCGCTCGGCGAGAAACTCGGCGACATAGCGCACGAACTTCGGCTCGTTGGTCTTCACCTTCCGATAGGGCACCGGCGTGAGGTACGGGCTGTCGGTCTCGATCATCAGCCGATCCAACGGCACGCGGTCCGACGCCTCAGCCACATTCACCGCCCCCTTGAACGTGGTGATCCCAGTGAAGCTCACCATCGCCCCGATCGCCAGGATCTGCTCGACTTCTTGGACCGAGCCGGTGAAGCAGTGGAACACCAGCCGCTCACCCGCGACGGCGTGGTCGGCGATCATCGCCAGCGTGTCGTCGGTCGCCTTGCGGTTGTGGATCACGGCTGGCAATGGATTGCCTCGCTCGGCCAATTCATTCATCAATTCCAGCTGGGCCGCAAACGCCGGCCGTTGGCGGCTCATCGGCGGATCGGGGTAGTGCTTATCCAAACCCATCTCGCCTACCGCCACCACGCGTGGATGAGCGAGCAGCTGCCGCAGCCCGACTTTCAAAGCGGCGTGGTCGGTGACATTCCCGCTGTACCCGGGGTGAAGACCGGCGGTAAAAAAAATGTTATCGAATCGCTCAGACAACGCGGCCGCCTTCGCCGCGTCGTTCGGCGTGGTGCCGACGGTGATCATGCGATCGACGCCGTTACGCTGCGCTGCTTCGATGACGGACTCGACGCGCTCGTGCAGGCCGTCATAGGTGAGGTGGCAATGGGTGTCGATCATGGTGAGGGGCCGGGCGTAGGGCGATACGGCCGGAACTTTACCGCAGTTTGATCGATCGCGTCACCGGCTCCAAACACGCCGAGTCGGTGCACGCCTGATATTCCAGTGTTAACGCCTCGACCGGCTGGTCCGCCCGTACGACGATCTCAACCCGCCCTTCGTACACCGACAAAGGCTCATCGGTGAACAGGTACGTCTCGGTCATCGGCAGCGGATAGGTCACGTCCAAATCCACCCCCTCGGCGGATACCGAGGTGGCGATCAGCCCCTCCATCGATGCGGGGTTGGCGTTGATGTGGTAACCCTCGGCAATCGACAACACCAAGCGATGAGCGTCCGGTTCACCCTCGATCGGCAGGGCCTGCACCACAACCGGTCGACCGCCGCTCGCTTCGGACGGGGCATCCTCTTCGAGGGCCGACGCCCATTCTGCGGGTAGATCATTAAGCGCCCGAAGCGCTGCTCGCTGCATGTGCGTCATGCCCAACCCGCTTTCGGCCAGCGGAGATGCGAAGCTGCGCAGGTCCAACACCACCCGCCGTGCGTGGGCTTCGTCGGCCGTCGATTGGTATAGCGTCAACAAATTATGAATCTGCTGACTGTTGCCCGACGGGATCGCCCCGTCGTAAGTCGAGCGGGTCCGCACGAACAAGTCGGCTTGGTCTTCAAGCGTGTCAAAATAACCGCCGTTGGGCGCGGCGAAACGCTCCTGCACAATGTCGTTTAGGCGCAGCGCCTCGGCGAGATACCGATCACTGTCGGAGGCTTGCTGCAGCCGGAGCAGCCCGTGGATGAAAAACGCGTAGTCCTCCAGGAACGCGGGGATCTTGGCCTCATCGCCCCGCATGGATCGAAGCAGGCCACCGTCGGAGTCGCTCATGTGCTGGAGCACCGCGTCCGCAGCGTGACGGGCAGCATCGATGAAACGAGGCTCTTCCAATAGACGCCCTGCTTCGACGAGGCCCGCGATCGCCATGCCGTTCCATGACGTGAGCACCTTGTCGTCTGTGCCCGGCTGATCTCGAGTGTCTCGCACCTTCAGCAACACCGCATTGATCCGCTCACGCATCCGCATCACCCCGCCCATGTCGCCGTCGGCAAACTCCACGAGCTCGGACATCGGGCGCGGCATGAACAACACGTTCACCGCTTCCGCGTCGGGGTGGTGAGGGTCCTGGAAGTTGGTGCCCTGATCCAACCCGTACATCGCGATGGCTAACGCGGTCAGCCGCTCGGCGTCTTCCTCGCCCGACAAGGAATCACGTAGCTGCTCGGGCGTCCATACGTAGTTCTCACCCTCTTTGGTATTCACCTCCGCGTCCTGCGCCGACCACAACGCCCCGGTGGTATCGCGCATCTCTCGCAGCAGATAGTCCGCCGTCTCGTGCATCACCCGGGCGTACAACGCCGCGCCGCGTTCGCCCTGCCATTCTTCGTAGGCCTGGGCATACAGCTCGAGCAGTTGCCCGTTGTCGTAGAGCATCTTTTCGAAGTGGGGCACGAGCCATTTCTCATCCACGCTGTAGCGGTGGAAGCCGCCGCCGACCTGGTCGTACATGCCGCCGAGCGCCATCCGGTCGAGGGTGTGCCGGATCTGCTCGGCCAGCTCTTCAACCGGCTCTTGCTGATAGACATCGAGCATGAAGGCGGCGGTACTGGGAGTCGGGAACTTCGGCCCGTCGTTTCCGGAGAAACCCCCGTGCGTCGGGTCATAGCGTTGGCGGAGTTGCCGGGCGATACGTTCGACCATCTCCATCGTCAAGGCCCCACCGCTGCCGGCCGCTCCGCCCTGAGCCACCTGCTGCCGGACCGCATCGGCCACATGGTGGGACTGCTCGATCACTTGGCTACGCTCGTCCCGCCACGCTCCGCTCATCGCATCCATCACCTGCGGGAAGCTCGGTCGGCCGTAGGCGGGTGTCGGCGGGATGTAGGTCCCGGCCCAGAACGGCAGCAAACCGTCGCCCTCGCCAGGAGCACTCGCAGGGGTGAGGAACACCGACATCGGCCAACCGCCGCTGCCGGTCAGCAGCTGCGTCGCGGTCATGTAGATATCGTCCACGTCCGGCCGTTCCTCTCGGTCGACCTTCACGCACACAAACTCTTCGTTCATCTGCTTGGCAATAGCAGGGTTCTCAAAGACCTGCCGCTCCATGACGTGGCACCAGTAGCAGGTCGAATAGCCAACAGACAAAAAGATCGGCACGTCCCGACGCGTTGCCTCCGCAAACGCCGCCTCGCCCCAAGGGACCCAGTCCACCGGGTTGTGGGCGTGCTGCCGGAGGTACGGACTGGTTTCGTCGATCAGCGCGTTGGTGTACTTCCACGAGCCGTCTGCGTTGACCAGATCCGCATGATGTGGTGACTCAGCCATGTATTTCCTATCTGGACTTAAACCCCTACTTCAACTCAAAACATAGCCTGTGCCTCCGACCAATGCCCGTTTGTGATGCACGAAAATGTAAAAATTAGCAGACATGTAGCTGAGAAGCCGATATCATTGAACCACCAGGGGAGATGCGGTTCAATCAATGCAATACTCTGGCAAGACTAAGCCTTTTCCGGGCTTCACCCTGATCGAGCTGCTCGTGGTCATCAGCATCATTGCGCTGCTCATCGGCCTTTTGCTTCCCGCCCTCGCCTCGGCCCGCACCGCCGCCTTGACGACCAAATGTCTGTCCAACCAGAGACAGGTCGGCATCGGCCTATTTGCTTATGCCGCGGACCACGACGGTGCCATTCCTCGAGGAAGCAACGCCGTCAACTTAGGGGCACCGGGCGTCACCCTCGAAAACACCGCCAACAACTACCTCTGGTTTATCAACTCCTACGCTTCGCACGGCGTGCTGATCACCAACGACTACGTCACCACGCCAGAAGTCCTCGATTGCCCTGACGGACCCGAACCCAAGAAGACCCCAGGCGAGCTCGAAGACATCGGCACCCCCGGGGCGGTGGTTGCGGTGGCCTACACCTTCCGCAACCTCGACGAAACCACCAACGACAAAATCGAATATCTCGGCACAAACCAACTCGGCGGGCGTGCATCGATGTTGATGTGGGACGTTGCCATGGATGTGCCTCCGACCAACGTCTTCGGCATCCCCGAACAACTCAACATCAACCACAAAGGCACCGCCACCAACTCGCTCTACATCGACGGCCACGCCGAATCGATTCCGTACGAACCTGACTACGTCCTCTTCCGTCGGTCCGACTACCCCTCGCTCGGCGGCATGCTCAAACGCACCGACAACATCATCATCCGCTTTGACCACAACCAGGACGGCGGCACCATGGATAACGCCCCACAGGTGCCTTAACCCTTCGCCAAGTCCACCAAAATTTCTAAACCCCGCTCCAACGTCGCGTCGTCACAGGCGTAGCTAAGGCGGAAGTGGGTGTCGTGTTGCGAGAACACGTTGCCGGGGATGATCAGCAGGTTCTGAGCCACCGCCGCTTCGATAAACTGCGTCGCGGTCATACCCAGATGCTCGGGCACCTTCGGGAAGGCATAGAACGCCCCGCCGGGCACCGCGAGCTCGAAGTGCGGGCTGAGCACCTCGACGACCCGGTCACGCTTGCGGGCATACGCCGAGACGTGCTCGCTCATGTCCACGTCCAACGCGAGCGTGCCCGCCAGCTGCGTCATCGACGGGGCGCACACGAAGCTGTACTGCTGCAGCTTGGTCATCTGCTCCACGATCGGCGTCGGCCCCGCGACATAGCCCAAACGCCAGCCCGTCATGCCGTAGGTCTTCGAGAAGCCGCGCATGAGTAGCGCATCCGCCGACGAACGCACCGGCGAAGGCATAGTCGCGTCGCTCGTGTACTGGAATACGTCGTAGATCTCGTCGCTGAGCAGCAACAGATCATGCTCGGCACAGAACTGCGTCACCGCCTCGCAGATCTCCGCCGTCGCCATCACGCCGGTCGGGTTGCTCGGCGTGTTGAACAGCACCAGCTTCGTCCGGTCGGTCACCTTCTCGGCCAGACGCTCGGGCGTGACCTGGAAGTCGGGGTAGGTATCGACAAACACCGGCGTCGCCCCCGCCAGCGTGACCAGGTGCTTGTACATCACGAAGTACGGATCGGGGATCAACACTTCGTCACCCGGCCCGACACAGGTCATCATCGCCAGCATCAGCCCGCCAGACACGCCGGAGGTGATCAGCAGCGACGCGTCGCCGGAGGTCAGCGCCTGACCGAGCGTGTCGGGGAACTCGGCCGAGAGGTCCGCGGTCAGCTTCGCCCGTAAGTCGGCAATGCCTTGCGTCTGCGTATAGCGGTTGAACCCCTGATCGATCGCGTCCGCCGCCGCCTTCTTGATCGGCTCGGGCACATCGAAGTCGGGCTGGCCGATCGACAGATTGATCGGGTCCTCGAGCTGCGCTGCTAGGTCAAACACCCGGCGGATGCCCGAAGCGTCGATCGCACGGAGTCGGTTGGTGATGAAACGGTCAGGGTTAAGCATGAAGGAGTTATAGCCCACAAGTCGGTTCGATCACACACCCATCTCACCAACCTCAAAAATGTTAAGGGATTGCGGGTTGCGAATGTCGAGCGGGATGTGGCTCTCCAAGCCGCCCCGACCACTCCGCAACGACCGCAAAGTCTTGCCCCGATGCTGGATCGTGGTACTGAATCCGATACCGCTCTGGACGCTTCACGGAGGGCACAGCCTCGACCCGCAAAACCAAAACGCCCGGATGCTGCTCGTATAACGCTTGCAGAACCGGGGCTGCTTGTTCGACTTGTTGTAATGTTTGCCAGCGGCTGGGACACCCAGCACAGCTGAACAATATGCAGAGAAGGACAATCAGACGAATCATGCCTGATCTCCTTAGAGTTACTCCGCTTCCTTCTTCTTCTTCGAACCCTTACCGGTGACCAACTTACGGTTGCCGACTTTGCGGATCCCCAGCGGGTTGTCTTGCTCGGTATCAAACTCGCCGTTCTCGGCCAGCTTGGCGATACGCTCAGCACGGGTCAGGACGTTGCGGTGACGCGAGAGGCCGCCGCCGGACTTCAGGGATGCATCGAGGCTCATGGTTCGGGTCTCAAGGTTGGGGAAGGCCAGGCGATGTTGTAGCCAGGCTCCGGGTCATCGGGTGTCCGGAACGCGTTTCCCTAGGCGGGATCGGGGTGCCGGAGGATTTACTGGGTCGGGCCGTCGAAACGGTCACGGTAGATGTCGCGGAGGTCGGTACCAATGCCGCCCTGCGACTTTTTCCACTCTCGGCCAAGTGAGCGGATGTACTGCTCGTGCTCAGCGTATTCGAGGTTCCGAAGCTCCTCGCGAGTGAATCCGCGGGTCACATCGACCAATACGCGGAGCCGGCCATTATTGCTGGTATCGAGAAAAGTTTCAAGCCCATGATCCGCCAAGAACTTCTGGAGCTCGCGGACCCCCTCAACTTCGCTCTCGCGGACGGTCGCCAGAATGAAGTAATTCAGGCCCACCGCCCGCGGGTCCTTGAACGCGATACCGCCGCTGCCGCCGGGCGTCTCGATGGGCTTCAGCACGATACGTTCTTTGGTGGGAATATCCGGGCCCGGAGGCACGGTCCCCATCGCCACCACGGTGTTGTCCGGCGCGGCGTGTTCTGACCCCTGGAGGCCGTTCTGGCCGCCTTGCAGCCCGTTTTCATCGATGGCCGCCAGTTCTATCTCTGGTGCCGACCGCCCCGCCACGTGCTGGCCGATCTGGAACATCAGCCCCATCGCCGCCAGACCCACCACACCCAGCAGCGCCAGCACCGGCCAAGGCAGACGTACTTCGACCGCGCTTCTGCCGCGAAAACGCTCAGAAATCAAAGAAAAGCCGCGGAAATCGGCGATCAGACCGCCCAAACCCGCAAACCAGCCGCCCATGGATTTGATGCCCCCCCAGACCAGCCCCACCGGGCCGACGCTCCCGCCACGCACACGACTCACGCCCGAGCGTGGCAACGGCGTACCGCTTCCCACGCTCTGCATGATTTCGTAAGGCGGCGTCCGTCCTTGTCTGCGACCCATAGCTTCTACTTTATCGGGCTTACCCGGATCCTGGAACGAATAGTTTGCAAAAATGCCCGATGAACCGGACCGCGTCAAGGCGGGTCCGCGGTTTTTCTCTCAGATTGCGGTTTTTACTCCCGAGCTTACGCCTCGCCCGTCGCCACACCGATCGCGCTGGCCACCGCATGGGTCTCGATGTGGGATATGCTCAGCCACCATTCAGTGATGCCCAGCTCCGCCGCCACCTCGGCACACTTGCCGTGCAGCGCCACCGTCGGCCGACCCGAGGGCTCGCGGACCACCTCCGCGTCTGTCCACGCGATCCCGCCGCTCCAGCCGGTGCCCAGGACCTTCAGGATCGCCTCCTTGGCCGCGAATCGCCCCGCCAGGTGCTCCATCCGCCGCTTGGTGTTGCCATCCGAATAGGTCCGCTCCGCCTCGGTGAAACAGCGGTTGAGGAACCTCTCGCCATGATCCTCGATCATGTGCTCGATCCGAGACTTCTCGACAATGTCCACGCCGTGGCCGATGATTCGCATGGCCCCAAGTCTAGGCGATACCGACCGCAATGACGATTCAGCATGACAACCCCGGCGATTTACAAACCTCCAAGCAGCCCGGGGCCTCAAGGCCATTCGATGCAAACGACTTCTGCCGGGTTTGCGACTACCCCTTGCAGAACCTGACCTCGGATAAATGCCCCGAATGCGGCGCTCATGTGGATGCCGACGATCCACGCACATATTGGGACGCCATCAATGAATCCCAGATGGAGGCATGGGCCATCCGTATGTTTCTATTTTTTCTACTCCCGTTCCTGCTGCTCATCATCGGGCTGTTGAGCTTATTCGGATGATTCCCGCCAGTAGAAGTCATGAGGTCTACCAAGGACTAAACTAATCCTATGGATTCAAAGCTCGCCCCCATCGCCGAAAAGGTCTACGCCGGGTCCCGCCTCAGCGCCGAGGACGGGATGGTGCTTCTGCAGACCAGTGACCTGCACACGCTCGGCGAGTTGGCCAACTTCGTCCGCCGATCCCTCCACGGCGACACGGCCTACTACAACGTCAACCGACACATGAACTACTCGAACCTCTGCATCCTCTCGTGCAAGTTCTGCGAGTTCCACCGCAAGCCCGGCCAGGACGGGGCCTACGAATACTCCCTCGACGACATCCGCAAGCAGGCCCAAACCGCAGTCGACTCCGGGGCCACCGAGATGCACATCGTCGGCGGCCTCCACCCCAAGCTGCCCTTCTCCTACTACACCGACATGCTCAGCGCGATCCGCGAGACCGCGCCACAGGTCCACATCAAGGCGTTCACCGCCGTGGAGATCGTGCACCTGGCCCGCATCAGCAAACGTGCGGTCCGCAAGGACTTCGCCGGGGCGGTGCGTGCCGTGTTTGAAGACCTGATCGAAGCGGGCCTCGGCTCGATGCCCGGCGGCGGCGCGGAAGTCTTCGACGACCGCGTCCACGACGAGGCCTTCCGCGGCAAGATCCGCAGCGACGAATGGCTCACCGTCCACCGCACCGCTCACGAGCTCGGCCTGTTCACCAACGCCACCATGCTCTATGGCCACGTCGAATCCCTCGAAGACCGCATCCACCACCTGTGCATGCTCCGTGAAGAACAAGACCACGCGATCGAGAACAACTTCAAGGGCCGATTCCAAACGATCATCCCCCTGCCGTTCTTCCCCGACGGCAGCGAACTCCAGCACCTGCCCGGCCCGTCCGGCGTCGACAACCTCCGCATGATTGCCGTCGCCCGGCTCATGCTCGACAACTTCCCCCACGTCAAAGCCTTCTGGATCATGCAGACCCTGCCCATGGCCCAGGTCATGCTCGACCACGGGGCCGACGACATCGACGGCACCGTCGTCTGGTACGACATCACCAAGGTCGAAGGCACCGACACCCACCAGGAAGTCACCGTCTCCGACCTCAAACGCGCGATACACGAAGCGGGCTATACCCCCGTTGAACGTGACACGCTGTACCGCAACGTCGAGCGGGACGGGGCGATGTGGAAGGTCGCAGAAGATGCAGACCAAGCCGTGACGGCCTAAACCTCACACCCGCTCTGATGCTTCAGCCATCCGCGACTTCCGGGATGCTAAAGGTTTGGACTGCAATAGCCACACATCCCAGACGTTAGCCGTCCATGAATGACGACTCTCGCTGTCCCTGGGCATGCTTTCTGTCGCTAGCAGTTCTATTCGCCGCAATGCCGTTTTCCGCCGCCGCCGCGAAGGATCAGCCCAATCTCATTGTGATTGTGGCCGACGACCTAGGCTGGCGGGACCTGGGTTTCATGGGTAGCGACTACCACCGCACTCCCCATCTCGACCGATTGGCCGAAGAGGGGTTGGTGTTCACCCAGGCATACGCAAATGCGCCGATGTGTGCCCCCACCCGTGCCGCGATCCTCTCGGGGATGTACAGCCCCCGCACCGGCGTGTACACCGTTGGCGGTGGTAGCGGCCGGGGACAGTCCGACGGACCGGACCTCAGCAAGCTCGCGCTGACCACGCCACGCAACCAATCGTCATTGGACGCTGACATCACCACGCTGCCCGAAGCGTTGCAGCAAGCGGGCTACACCACCGGCCACGTCGGTAAGTGGCACCTAGGCCGGACCTCCGGACGTACAGGCCCGACCTCGCACGGCTTCGACACCAGCGTCGGTGCTTCCCGCGGTGGCGGCACGCGGACTTACTACGCCCCCTACGGCATCGCCGACCTCGACGAGACCGCCAAAGACGGCGAGTACATCACCGACCGGCTCACCGATGAAGCGGTTGGCTTTATCGAAGAGAACAAGGACGGGCCGTTCTTCCTCTGGCTCGCGCACTACGCCGTCCACAACCCCATCGAGGCCGACGCGGCTGTACTCCGAGAGGTGAACCGTTGGCCGACCGGCGAGCGGCACGACAACGCCGAGTACGCCGCGATGCTCGTCTCGCTGGACAACAGCGTCGGGCGGATCATCGACACATTGAATACTCAAGGACTGTCGGAGAACACCGTCGTGGTCTTCGTGTCGGACAACGGCGGCAGCGGCCGTACCACCGACAACGCCCCACTCCGAGGCGATAAAGGATCGCTGTACGAAGGCGGCATGCGGATTCCCTGCGTCGTGCACTACCCCGGCGTCGTGGCGGGACGCAGAACCGACGAACCCGTGCTGCTCTTTGATCTCTTCCCCACGTTCCTCGACCTCGCCGGGGCCAAAGCGCCGCGGCAGCAACCAGTGGATGGCGAGAGCTGGCTTCCGCTTCTCGAAGGTAAATCCAAACTCAGCGGATCCCGCTCGCTCGTCTGGTACATCCCCACCTACAGCACCACGCCCCGCGGCTCGATCTCACACGCCCCGCGTGCCGTGGTTCGCAAGGGTGACTGGAAGCTGCTCTACGATTTCGAAAGCAAGTCGTCGGAACTTTACAACCTCGCGGACGACCTGAACGAGACCGATGACCAAGCGAAATCGAAAGCCTCGATCGTCCGGTCACTCGAGCGTGAACTCGATAAATGGCTCAAGGCCACCAACGCCGAGGTACCCGCCGCGAATCCCGACTACGACCCGACGGCGCAATCCAACACACAACGCCGCCGTAACCGCGACAACCGCTAAATAAAAAAAACAGGCCTGTTTCCAGGCCGGTTTTTTAATTGATTCAATTCTGGATCAAAGCGTCCGGGCTTACTCGCCCTTCTTCTCTTCGGTTTCATCGGCGGCCGCTTCTTCAGCAGGAGCTTCGGTTTCAGGCGCTTCCGCTTCCGGGGCTTCGGCGACCGCGGTGGCGGTTTCCTCGACGGGAGCTTCTTCTTCAGCGGCTTCCTCGGCAGCGTCGCCCTTACGGAGCTTCGCAGCGAATTCCATGCGCTTGTTGGCCTTGTCGCGACGACGCGAGTTGCTTCCAGAGACCTGGGGGCCGGCCTCTTCGGTGCCGACGAGTTGGATCACGCAAAGGTCCGAGCCGTCGCCGATGCGGGACACGCCCAGCTTGATGATGCGGGTGTAGCCGCCGTTTCGGTCGGCGTAGCGCGGGGCGATTTCGTCGAATAGGTGCTTGACGATCTTGGTGCCGCCGGTGACTTCGCCGTATTTGTTGCGTTCGACGTTTTCGTCGTCCTCGTCACGGATCATGATCGTGTCGCCGCCGAGCTTGGCGATGACGCGACGACGCGAGGCGAGGTCGCCCTTCTTCGCGGCGGTGATGAGCTTCTCCACGAACGGCTGCAAGGACTTGGCCTTGGGGATGGTCGTGGTGATCTGGTTGTGGGTGAACAGCGCGGTGGCCATGTTGCGCCACATGGCGATGCGGTGGTTGGTTTTGCGGCCGAGTTTGCGGCCGTAGACGCCGTGTTTCATGTCGAGTCTCCTTTTCTTGACGTGACCCGCTCGGTGAAACGTCCGGTGGGTCTTGCCACTCACCCGGGGGTGCCGGGTGGCAAATGTAGGTCCGTACACCGGACCGCGGCAGCGATGGCCGCAAAAGACGCCGGGCGGCTTTCACCGCTCGGCGTTTAGATTCAACTTAGATTTCGACTTCGGCGGGCAGTTCCATGCCCAGCTCCAGGCCCAGGTCGGCGAGCTTACGCTTCACTTCGCGGAGGCTGGTCTTGCCGAAGCTCCGGACCTTCAGCAGGTCGGCTTCTTGGCGGCTGACCAGGTCGGCGACGCTGGTGACCTTGGCTGACTCGAGGCAGTTGTTCGCACGGACCGACAGGTCCAGCTCGGGCAGCGACATCTGCAACTTGCGGATCAGCTCTTCGTCGACACGGGCGGCGGCGGCAGCCGACTCGCTGGCGACCTCGGTGCCCAGCTCGAAGTACTGCACGAACGGGTTGAGGTGCTTACGCAGGATCTTGGCGGCTTCGACGACAGCCATCTCAGGCGTCACGGTGCCGTTGGTCCAGACCTCGAGGGTCAGCTTGTCGTAGTTGGTCTTTTGGCCGACGCGGGTGTCTTCGACCTTATAGCGGACGCGGGTGACCGGGGAGAAGGTCGCATCGACGGGGATCAAGCCGACTTCCTGGTCTTCGTTGGCGTCGTACTGCTCGGAAGCGGGGACGTAGCCACGGCCCTTCTCAACGATGAACTCCATGTCGAAGTCGACCTGCTTGGTCAGCGTCGCCAGGATCATGTCTTTGTTGTGGATGGTGATCGAGGTGTCGGCTTCGATCAGGTCGCAGGTCACTTCACCGGGGCCTTCGGCTTGCAGACGCATGGTCTTTTCGCCGTCGGCTTCGGAGGATACGACCATGTTCTTGACGCTGAGGATGATGTCGGTGACATCTTCCTGCACGCCTTCGAGGCTGGTGAACTCGTGGGGAGCGCCCTTGATCTTCACGCCGGTGATGGCGGCGCCTTCGAGCGACGAGAGGAGGATACGGCGGAGCGAGTTGCCCACCGTGGTGCCGAAGCCGCGTTCAAAGGGCTCGACGGTGAATTTGCCGTAGGTGTCCGACGCGGTTTCCTGGTCCAGGGTCACGCGGTGGGGAAGTTCGAGGCCACGCCAGCGAATACGCATAGCTATCTCCAAAAGTGCAGCGGTTTCGTAGGGTCTGAAACATCTAGTCCACTGACGCTCGTAGCGATCCGTGCTGCGCGGACCGGGTGGCTGCTTGTGGGCGAGAAAATCGGGGGAGTTCGGGGCTGTCGAGCGTCGATCCAAGATCGACGGTTAAACGGTTGCGTTGCAACCCGACGCATTCGCGTCGAGCGACGCTTAGACGCGTCGCTTCTTCTTGGGGCGGCAGCCGTTGTGCGGGATGGGGGTATGGTCTTCGACCGCGGTGATCTTGATGCCCGAGTGGGCCAGGCCGGTGACGGCCGATTCACGGCCGGGGCCTGCGCCGCGGACGCGGACTTCGAGCTCGACCATGCCGTACTTCTTGGCCTGACCGGCGGCCTCTTCAGCGGCGCGGGTCGCAGCGAACGGGGTAGACTTACGCGAGCCCTTGAAGCCGACAGTGCCCGCCGAGCCCCAGCAGAGGGTTTCGCCGTTCACGTCGGTGATGGTGACGAGGGTGTTGTTGAAGGTCGCCTTGACGTAGGCGATGCCGCGGGTGACGTTCTTGCGGACTTTTTTGGTTTTCTTGGCCATCGGACGGGTTCCTTGAAGTTGGTGGCGATTCCGCTCTCCACACGCT
>JBCCWB010000074.1:0-16662 GCA_039194345.1 Planctomycetota bacterium | reverse complement strand
CGTCCCAAGAGAGGTCGTTGCCGAACTCGACGTTGAGTTGTCCGAGGATGAGCGAGGTGGCACGGGACCGGCCGTAAGGCCCTTCTTTGCTGTCGGGCGTGGCCTTGCGGTTGGTGGCGTAGAAGATCGTCGCGTTGCCGTGACGCTGGTCTTCGGGGAGGTTGCTGAAGGGGTCGGCCCGGGTCTGGTCGAACATGACCGGCGCCCGCATGAGGGAGCGTTGGCAGCCGGTCAAGCCGAGCGAAAACACCGCAAGGCTGAGCAGAAGTAACCGCTTGGCCTTAAAAATCGTGAAAGAGTGTGACATAAACCGGCTCCGGCACCGTCTAATGGGTGATGACGGATTCTACCAATCCAGCCGGTGGGTTTGCGTTGGTCCGCGATGCCGGTTACCAATCCCGCATGAACCAACGCCCCGCCAACGAACTGCGTCCCACCACCATCGAACCCTTTCCCGCCGGTGCCCCCGGCAGCGTAGTCATCACCGCGGGGAAGACCAAGGTGCTCTGCACCGCCAGCGTCCAGGCTGACGTGCCCCGGTGGATCAAGAAAGACCCCGAGACCGGCCAACCGACCCACGGCTGGGTCACAGCCGAGTACTCGATGCTGCCCGGCTCGACGCCCGACCGCAAGCGGCGCGGCACCGACGGCCGAAGCACCGAGATCCAGCGTCTCATCGGCCGGGCCCTGCGGGCGGCGGTCGATCTCGACAAGATGCCGGGCCTGGCGATCACCTGCGACTGTGATGTCCTGGTTGCCGACGGGGGCACACGGACCGCGGCCATCAGCGGAGCGTACGTGGCGCTCTGCCAGGCGATCAACTGGGCCCGTGAGCAAGGGCGACTCGAGGGCGACCCCGTGGTCAGCCCGATCGCGGCGATCAGCGTGGGCATCATCGACGGCGTGCCCACCCTCGACCTCGACTACCCGCTCGACGTCCGCGCAGAAGTCGACATGAATGTGGCCATGAACGGCGAGGGCCAATTCATCGAAGTTCAAGGCACCGGCGAGCAAGGCACCTTCGACCGCGTGCAACTCGACGCCCTGCTCGATCTCGCGCAGGACGGAATCAAAAGTCTCATGGCGATTCAACAACAGGCTCTTTCATGATTCCATTCAGATGGCGGACACGATTCGGTATTTTTGCATGCCTATGCATGCTGATCGATGGCGGGTCGGCTGCGGCGGATGAGGATGTCCTAGCCGGCGAGTCTTTGATGGCGCAAGCCATTGCGCTCGGCGGCCGTGAGGTGGCCATCGGCGAATTTAAAGTCGAGGTCTGGAGAAAGGGGCCCGTCGCCGCGGAGCGCATCATCCAACTGGGCCAGCAGTATTTCGTGCTGGAGCGAGGCACCGGTGAGGTACTCCCGGGTTGGTCTGAAAAACCGGACAAGATCGAGGTGAGCACTTGGTCGTCACCAGAGAAAATTCTGTCCCGATTAGCGCTCCCGCCGATGCCTACGGCCGCCGAAGGCGTTGAGGTCCGCTCTGTTTTCATTCCTCAGGATCATGGCGTGCGTGTGACCGGCGATCCAACCGGGCGTTGGTTGTATGTGCTGTCTCTGCGCGGCATGGTGGAGCGGTATGACATGCAGGCCGATCAAGCCGAGTTGTTTGCCGACCCCAAGGTGTATCTCTCTGAAACCGAGGGAGAGGTCAGCGTGATGGGCCTGTGTTTCGATGATCAGCAGCGGATGTATCTGGTGGTGAATGTCCGTGACGAGGATGTCGATCCCATCATGCACCACGTGACGATCTACCGCAGCATCCCGATCGAGCACGGTGGCGAACTTGGGCCCGAGCTCACGCCTTGGGTCGAGGTGTCCTATCCCTGGGGCGGACACCAGTTCAACCACGGCGTCGCCCACATCCGCCAAGGCTCCGACGGCATGATGTACGTCGGAAGCGGTTCGCGCACCGATGCGGATGAAGATTTCGATGAACCCAATGTCGCCGACGGCGGCGAGGTCGAACTCACCTCGTGCATCTGGCGGATCGACCCGAACAGCGGAGAACCCCAGATCGAGATCTACGCCCAGGGTCTGCGTAACGCGTTCGGGTTTGATTGGGACGCGGGGGGCAACCTCTGGGCCAGCGAGAACGGACCCAACAAGAATCCGCCCGGCGAGCTGAACGTGGTCGAAGCAGGCAAGCACTACGGGTTTCCGTATCGCTTTTCGGATTGGGAAGAGAATCCGTACGAACACGTTGGAGCCCCCCCGGCCGATCTGAAGTTTGAGCCGCCCGTGATCAACCAAGGGCCGGCGGGAATCGGCGAGGCAGCCGAATCTCTCGCGACATTTGAAGCCCATTCTTCCCCGGCGGGTGTGGCATATTTGGGAGATGCGTTCGGCGAGCCGTGGCGGGGTGCCTTGGCAGTGACGCGGTTCGGCAACATGGTCCCGGGCGAGACGGTGGGGTATGACCTGCTGCTGGTTCGGCCATTGCCTGTCGGTCGCGCTTACGGACCGCGTGAGGTACAGACCACTGTCTTGCTGGAGAGATTGGCTCGTCCGCTAGGGGTTTACGCGGCGCCGACGGGGCGGTTGTATGTTTTGGAATACTCTCGCCAAGAGCCCGGCCGTCGAAGCTGGGCCGCAGCGGGCGTGGCCGGGCGGTTGTTAGAGCTTCGCCTGGAGGATTGAGTTGGCTTGGGTAACCCCGCCTAACGCCGGTCTACGCTAAACTGTGGCGCACGGATGCCCTGGACGCTATACAAATACATCTTGCGTGAACTGATCAAGCTGCTGGCGTTGACCACGGTGGTTTTGGTTATCGTGATGAGCTTTGCGGCGGCGATCCAGCCGATGAGCGACGGCAAGCTCTCTGCCAGCCTGCTGGTGAAGTTTGTTGTGTTCATTGCGCCAACGGTGTTGGGGTTTGCGCTGCCGTTTGCCGGGGCGTTTGCGACGACCCTAGTGTTTATCCGTCTGGCGAGCGACAACGAGATTCTCGCGTGCTCGGCTTCGGGGATCAGCTACCTGCGCATCCTTGCGCCAGTGGTTGCGCTCGGGTTGGTCCTCACCGGCGGGATGATGTACCTGTCAAACTATGTCGTGCCCAGCTTCCACCGTATGGCGGCGCGTACGGTGGAGAGCAACGCCATTAGTGCACTGGTTACTCAACTCAATCAGCAGCAACCTTTCCAGTTCCCCGGGGAAGACATCGTGGTTTATGCCGACTCGGCGATCGAGTTTGATCCCGTGCCTACACCCGAGTCGGTCCTGCCGATGACCCAGCTCGTTGAGCTCCAAGGGGTCGTGGTCGGCGAAACGGATGGCGGCGGACGAATCCTCCAGGACACCACCGCGAGTAATGCGGTCCTTCAGGTCTACGGCAACAGCGAGACCGAGGATTCCTGGGGTGTCTTCCAACTCAAGGATGTGGTCCGCAATTCGCCAGCGACCGGCGCGATGATGCGGTCGGGGTTTGCGGAGATCGGGCCGTTAGAACTCGAGAGTCCATTCGGGGACGATCCTGAGTTTCTTTCGGCCAAGGACCTCCGCAAGTACGAACGCGAACCCGAACGCTTCAGCGAAGTCCGTACTCGGATCCAGGGCCTCGCTTCCGCGATGGCCACCGAAAGCCTCCGAAAAGCGTTTGTCGTGGTGAAAGACCGGGCGGTATTGCACGGCGCGTTGGACGGTGACCGCTACGTGCTCTCGGTTCCGTCGGTCGAGGAAGACGGCGAGATGCTCAGGCTATCCTCGCAGATCGACCGTCCGATCCGAGTGGAGTATTTCTCCAACGGCCTGATCGAGGGCACCCCCTCAAGGATTTACGAGGCCGACTCGGCGTTGGTCCGGGTCAAGACCAACGCCCTGACGCTGGAGCCGTCCATCGACATTGTGCTTAATGATGTGCAGGTGAGCGCGTTAGGTGGAGGCCCTTCGATCGGCAATCCGACGGTGCGGTTCCGTCAACTGACTTGGCCGGAGTTCCTGCCTGCCGATCTCAAGGAACGTCGGGCGGCGGAGTTGTTGTCTGAAGCTGGGACGGACGCTTACGGTGCGTCCAACTCCGTGGGCTACGCGGTGAACCTATTGGAGAAGTCGCTCGTCATTCTTCGTCGGAACATCGTTGGCCAACGCCACGAACGGGCCGCCGCCGCGGTTTCTTGTTCGCTATTGCTGTTATTGGGATCGGTTCTGAGTATCCGCCTCAACGGGCAGTCCCCGCTGGTGGTCTATTTCTGGAGCTTCCTACTGGCGATCATCACGCTGATCATCATCAACAGTGGCTTGAATCTAGCCTCGGGTGCCAAGGGCTCGCTCGCTGTAGGGATGGCGGTGGTGTGGTCGGGCAATGCACTGCTTTTGGCAGTGCTGGTCTTTTCCTACATCAAGATGTCCCGTAACTGATTGATTGGATTTGTAACGCCTCGATTGGAATGAAACCGCGAAGAAGCTATGAATACCCTGGATCGCTACATCATCCGCCAGTTTCTCACGAACTTCGTCATGTTGTTTGTGGTGGTGATGCTGCTGTTTGTCGTGGTCGATTTCATTGTCGATGTGGACGAGTTTGTCAAAGCAGGTCAGGTCCATAAAGACTCGTGGTACGGCATTCCCGCGCTGGCGACGGCTGCGACGATCGTCGACTATTACATCCCGGTGATCTTGCTGGTGTATGTGTTCTTTAACGGTTTGATCGTGGTTGGGGCGATGGGGTTCACCATCGTCGGCTTACAACGTAAGCGTGAACTCACGGCCGTGATCGCCAGCGGGGTAAGCCTATACCGCATCGCGGCTCCGGTGTTGATCGCGGGTATGGTGCTCAGTGCGCTGACGCTCCCTGTTCAGGAATTCGTCTTGCCGCCTTTAGCGCCAAAGTTGGTTCGACCTAAATCCGCACTGAGCCAGCCCAAAAAAGGATTGGAGAGTAAAGAGGTCTTCTTCGCCCAAGCTGGCGGGCGAGATCTGCTAAGTGCTTCGCGTTTCGATGCCAACCGTGGCCAGCTATCGGGGCTGCACATCATCATGCGGGATGAGACGGGTACGAAGCACACGGAGATCAAGGCCGAATCAGCACTGTGGGATGACGCCCAAGGAGCCTGGGTCTTCAACGAGGGCTATGCTGAGAAGCCGCTATCGCAAACCGATGCCGAGCGGGCGACTACCCGGACAAAGTACCCCGTCGAGTCTTACACCACCGATTTATCGCCGACGGTGATGCTCGCCCGCCGTAATGCGCTTTTCGCGAGCTTGCTGTCGATCCGAACCCTCGAGGGTTTGGCGGACAACCAGGCGGTCAGCCCGGCTCAGCGCGACAAAGTCTCGCAGATCATTTCCAGCCGATTCAGCCTAATGGTATTGAACGTCTTAGTGCTGGTCATGGGCCTGCCGTTCTTCCTGAAGCGGCTGCCTGGAGACACGCTGAGCTCGTCGCTCAAGGCGGCGGGCTTGTGTATTGGGGCTTGGGGGGGCGGTTTGATGATGTTGCAACTTTCGCCGGGCTCGCTACCGGTGGGTGGGGCGGCGTTGGTGGCTTGGCTGCCGGTGGCGATCTACCTGCCGGTGGCCGCGTGGCTGCTGCAGTCGGTCAAAACCTAGTTGAGCCAGCTTCAATCCTCCGATGCCGCTCCTTCGATCTGTATCGAGTCAGGAGCGAGGGCTGGGCCGTGTTATCGGGCGGTGAGAACGGGCACGATCGATTGCGAGGGGGTAGCGGGGGGTTTAAGCTATGGGGCTCATGCAAGCGAACCGGATCGACACGATTTTCTCTGATTTACGGTCATCGGGCGGAAAAGCGCTGATGCCCTTTCTGACTGCCGGCGACCCCGATGTCGCGACGACTATCCGTATGCTCGAGGCCGCGCAGGAGGCCGGCGCATCGATCTGCGAGATCGGCATTCCCTTTAGCGACCCCATCGCCGACGGCCCGGTGATCCAGGCCTCGATGTCTCGTGCGTTGGATCAGGGTCTGAAGGTTGATGAAATCTTCGCTGCGGTGGCCGAGGCCCGTCCGCGTCTAACGATCGGCTTGGTGGCCATGGTCAGCTATTCGATCGTCCACCGCCTGGGCCTGAACGAATTCATCGGAAGAGCCAAAGAAGCGGGTTTTGACGGCTTTATCTTCCCGGACCTGCCTTTGGCCGAGTCGGGGCCCGCGCGTGCGGCTGCGGCGGAGGCAGGCTTGATCCTGAGCATGCTCATCGCTCCGACAACGCCGATCGAGCGGGCCGAGCAGATCGCCGCGGCGAGCACCGGCTTCGTGTACGTCGTCTCACGCCCGGGTATCACCGGGGCTCGTGCGTCGCTTCCCCCCGAACTCCCGGATCGCCTCGAACGTCTGCGTGGCGTGACGGATTTGCCTATGGCGGTCGGCTTCGGCATCAGTAGTGCTGAGCAGGTCCGTGAAGTGGTCAGCGTGGCAGACGCCGCGATTGTGGGCTCGGCCTTGGTCGCCCATATCCACGAATTCGCCCAAGAATCAGCCGACGCTGCAGTGACCGGCGCCCGCAAAACTATCGCCGAGCTCACCGAGGGGCTCACCACCAAAGCCCCATAAAAATGCGCGGCGGACTCGCCCGGCCAAGCGGTCGATGAATACATCATCTACGAGTGACCCCCAGCGATCTCAAACGGCCACGCCTGCGTATGACACACGGCTAGAGCGACTTCCCAAACCCGCCTCGTACCGAAACCCAAAAGGTCTGCCCGTTATGAAACCAAGCCTTTGCCGATCGATCGCATCTGCCTGCCCGATTCGCGCGGCGGTATTAATTCTGGCCATGCTGCTTGTTGGGCTGATACCTGGACAGGTTGCCGCCCAATCAGGCGGAGCCGCTGCACAGGCCACCGGTGAGCAAATGACGGCGGACATGCTGCTGGGTTTGACGATGCAGACGCTCAGCGACACGCGTGGCGAGAATGAAGGCCTGCGAGAAGACCAGCTTGTTCGTGCCCAGGTGATGTTGGACTTGGCTCTTGAGCTAGCGCCCGACGACGCCGACTTGTGGAGCAAACGTATTTACCTGGCAGAGTTGATGGGAGACGGGGCAGCGGCCCTGTCGGCTCTGCGTAATTATGTCGATTTGCGACCGGATCAAGACGCGTTCCGTCTGCGATTAACACTGGCCGAGTTGGCCGAGGTTGAAACGCTTGATGGGCGTCTGGCGATCCTTGAAGAAGAAATCCGTGAAGCTCAGGCCGCCGGGTATTCCGAGGCGTATCTGTCTCGTCTTGCGTCTGCTGCCGCTTCGATTGCTCGAGAAACCGGAAACAACGATGCGTTCCTCAAGCACCTGAAGACGGCGGTACGGGCTGACTCCGCGAACGGCGAAGCTGCGTTGCTGACCTACGAGCTGGCGGTAGAGCGTGGGGCCAAGCCACTCAACATGGGGGCGGCTGCCATCAATCTGGTTCGGGCCCGTCCGTTGGATTCCGACGCCCGTTTACTCCTGGCCGATGCGCTGTACAACGTGGGGGTTTACGACCGGGCGGTACGGCAATTTGAAGTCGCGGCCGAACTCCCACGTTCTACCCCGATCCCGGTCTCGGTTTGGCCGACCTGGTCGAGCAGCCTGATCGCTTCGGGCCAGACGCGGAAAGCCGAAGACTTCATCAACCAGGTTGAGCAGGAGTTGGCCAGATCGGCGGAAGAAGGCGCAGCCGCTGCGGCCTTGCCAGCCGAGTTGGAACTCCACCGGCGCATCATCTACGGGGATACCGAAGGCGGACAAGCCGCTTTGGCCCGAGTGGTCGAAACGTTGCAGGCCCGTATTGATGCTGGGGACAGCGAAGCGAAGCTTGAGTTGGCGTGGATCACGGCTCTGTTTGGTGAAGATACCGAGCCGATTGGGGCGCTACTTGAAGGGCAGAAGCGAAACGACCCCCGGTACCTGCGTGCATCCGGGTTCATGTTCATGCGTGAAGGGACGGAGCGATGGGCCCGCAACGCGTTCGAGCAAGTCGCAGAGACCGACTCCATTTCGGCGTATGGTCTGGCCCTACTGACGGGGCGTGATGACGCGGGCCGTGCACGTTTTGCGCGTAAGGTGATTCACGACATGCCCGGGAGCTTGGGCGGGCTACTGGCGGCCAACAAGCTTCACGAGCTTAATCGGGATGTCATGCCCGGACCTAACGGCCGTGCACTCGCTGATGCGATGAACCGGCTGCCGATTACGCTCTGGCGTTTCGACATCGATCGCAACCCATGGGTTTCCATGCGGGCCCGGTTTGATTCATCGCGTAGCAAGTTCCTTGAGCCTATCAACGCTGAGCTTGTGGTCCAAAACGGCTTGGACATCCCGCTACCGATTGATCCCTTGGTGGGCGTGGGGAATCAGGCTTACGTCTCGCTCTCGGCTTACATTGCCGGTCAACCCATGGGGGTGATGCCTCCGTTGATCGTCGAGATGAGTGGGCGATTGACGCTCAATCCGCGCGAGCGGTGGGCTACCGATGTCCGTGTAGACCGGTCGATCTTCGGTTTGGTGTTGACGCAAACCGCACCAGGCACGTTGACCTACAACACCACCTTTACCACCGACCCGCGATTCCTACCGAACGGTGCTCTAGTGCCGGGGACTTTGGGGGGGATCGACACGGTAAGGTCGCTCCAGGCGTTTGTGCCTGCAATGACCGTTGAGAACCTGGAGCAGTGGGTCAATGATGCGGTGTCTGGTCAAGGGCTGTCGCGATACGTTGCCTTGAACCGCCTGGCTCGTGTGGGCGATTCGCTTGTGGGCTCGGAACAGATCGGCGGGGAACTTTCCCAGCGTTGTGTCGAGGCTGTGATCAATACCTATGAAGCATCAGGCCCCGCAGACCAGGCGTGGATATTGTTGCAGCTAAATATCGACCCCAGCAGTTCGCCTTTCCGATCGATCCTCGATCAAGCGCAACGCAGCGATAGCGATTTGGTCAAGGTTGCTTATCTCTCAACCTACACTACCGGACCGGATGATTCAGCTCTCAATACCGCGATCCGCGATGGATCCCCGATGGTGCAGCGTTTTGCTCAGGGCCTGCGGGACTTCCTTAACCTGCCCCCAGTCCCCGTGGCTCCCGCAACCCCGTGACCGTAGTCTGCCCGGGCTACGTGAGACGACGAACCGGATGGTGTGTGTATGAAGTTGCCATGGTCGCCTGGAGCGGGGGAAAATTTGCGAAAACGTCTGCGTGCTTGGGTCGGACGCGACGCGATGATCTATCGACTTTGTCGTGAGAGCTTTCGCCAAGAACCTATTTTTCGTGATCAAGTTACAGCCTTCGATGATGCTGAACTCAGTCAGCTCGAAGACTTTCTGCTTTGCCCGCATGGTCAAACGCCCGATCCGGCGGATGTATTCAAGCGGCTTCATTGGGGCGGGCAGATGCTCGCGGTGGGGCCGGATTCCGAGGCGATGCAGCAATATGCGAGAGTTTTTGCTGCACATGATTCGTTTGAGCTAGAAGTCTCGCCGCGTGAAACGTTGCCCCAGCTCTGGGGGATGCCTTTGCCTTGGCTGGGGCGTAAGTTGCATTATCTCGTTGTCCGTAAGGTGACGTTGATCTTGCCTAATGAGGACACGGATCGTTTCACATTCGACGTGCGCTTGGTTAAGAAGCCCGAGCTCGGCGATGGCTATGTGGTGATGAAACAGGTTCCGCGTTATCGCAGTGTGGTGAGTCGGTTGCACAGCCGTTTCCCCGAGGCGTCACAGCAGGTCTTGCTGACACGTGCTGAGAAACTGGTCAAACGTGTGTTTCCGGTATTTCTCACCCGCGAGGCCGGGTTCTTGCAACTGTTGCATCGCGATCTTCCGGACGAATTTCAGTCTCGGGTTCCGCAGGCCCTAGGCTTCGAGAAGGCACCGGATGGAACGATCAAACGGCTGTACATGTCGTGGCTACGTCTGGGCGGCGAGCCGATGTCGCACATGGAGTTTGCGCAGCAATCGGCAGAATTGCTGAGTATCCTTCACGATAAGGTTGGGGTGATCCACTTGGACCTACGCCTAGACAATATGGTTATCAGCGATGGCCGTGTTTGTTTCTTGGACTTCGGCTCGTCGGTCCGGGTGGGAGAAGATATTCACGAAAGCCCGCTTCTGAGTTCCCTCTTCGACGAGATGATGAATACCAGCCAGATCCAGCGGACGATGGGCAAGATGCGCGACGCAGGTCGCCTGACATCTGATGTCCTGGTCGCGGCCCAGGGCAAGATCGACCGTGGGGTGGATATGTTTTACTTGTCACTTCAGATCAGTAAGCCGGTGAGCAATCCCGAGTTGCTCCCGCTGATCCGATACGACGCTCTCTCTCCTACTGCCAAGCGGATCAAGCTGCTGACCGACGCGATCCTGCGTCCATCTAACCCCAATCGTCCACACTTCATCTCGGCCCATGATGTCTTTTTGGGACTACAAAAACTCGAGAAGAAATTGGTGGATGCGGGCGAGGTCGAGTGATGCCTCGTTAATGAGAAAACCAAGGATGGCTGCGGGACATTTGGTGTGCCTATCGTTAAGCTGAATTGATCTTATTTGGAGCACACGATGAAGAGCTATGGATGTCGGAAGTGGGGGGCGTTACCGGGACTTTGTGTGGCATCGGCTTTAGTGATCGCGGGCGGGTCTGATGCTGCTGCAGCCGAAGTCGATACTCCCAAAGTCCCTATGGCAGTCGAGCAAGAAGTGGTCGAAGCGGGGATGGTCGGCTGGATCGAGCTTAGCGGGATGCTTCGCGAAAGCCCGGTGCCTTTTGCTTGGGTGGCTGATGCCGACGCAGGGCCATCACTTCAAGGCGTGCTCAGCCAGATCGCCGCGGTGCGGGATGGGGCAGAGCACAAAGGTCTGGTGATCTTTCTTGATCAGCCCGAGCTGACCTTAACCCAATGCACCGCCATCGCGGATGCGATTCTTGAGTTGCGTGAGACGGGCAAGACGGTGATGACCTTTGCCGAAGCCTATGACCTGCGCGATTACATCATCGCCAGTGCCGCGGATATGGTGCTGCTCCAGCACCGCGGTTCGGTTGCACTGAGTGGGATCACGGTGGAGGAGATGTACCTCGCCGGGATGCTCGAGAAGATCGGCGTGAAGCCTGATCTGCTGCAGGTCGGGAAATACAAGGGGGCCGACGAAACGCTTATGCGTTCTGCGCCCAGCGAAGCGTGGGACGAAAACTTCGACGCGCTGCTAGATGGTCTCTACGAAGAATCGATCTCGCGGATCGTTGAAGGGCGTGGATTGACCCGGGAGGAGGTCGAGGGATTGCTCGCCGACTCGTGGACACTGACCGACAAGCAACTGCTCGCCCGGCGTGCGGTCGACCAGGTCGTTGATCGGGATCTGATCGATGTGACAGAAGTCAGCTTCGGCGAAGATTTTGAGTGGGATACCGAACTGGGCATTTCGGCTACGGCGATGGATACGAGCAACCCGTTTGCCATGTTCAGTGTGCTTTTCGCTGAACCGGTCGTGCAGACCGACCGCCCAACCCTAGCGGTGATCCATGCCGACGGTCCAATTATGTCGGGCGAGTCGTCGTATGGCGATGGCTTGTTTACCGAAGAGACCATCGGTAGCAGCACGCTGGTGTACGCACTGGAGGATGCGCTCTACGACGAGAACATCAAGGGGGTTGTTCTGCGTCTGGATTCTCCTGGCGGATCTGCGTTGGCATCAGAAGTGATCTGGCAGGCGGTGCGTGACGTGGCGGAAGAAAAACCGATCTTCGCGGTGGTGGGCTCGATGGCCGCTTCGGGTGGGTATTACATCGTCTGCGGCACCGATCAAATCTACGTCCAGCCGCACTCGATCCTCGGCTCCATCGGCGTGGTGGGCGGCAAGATCACCCTCGGTGGCCTGTACGACTGGGCCGGTGTGAGCATCACCCGTCGCAGCCGCGGCCCGGGAGGCGACCTGTTCAACTCGGTCGAGCCGTTTACCGCCGAGCAGCGAATCACGGTGCGCAAGGCGCTTCAGATGGTTTACGACCAGTTCATTGATCGCGTCGAGATCGGACGGGGCGACCGTCTGCCGGATGTAAGCACGGTGGCTGAAGGGCGGTTGTTTGTGGGGACCACGAGTATTGAGAATGGCATGGCCGACCGATTGGGCGGCGTCGATGAAGCATTGGCCGATCTCGCGGAGCAAGTCGGCCTCGTCGAGGGCGAGTACGACGTGGTCAACCTGCCTGGACCGATGTCGCTTAACGAATATCTGAATAGCCTTTTCGGCGTGAGCAGCCCGGTGTCGGGCGTAAGTACAGAACTGCCCGCCTTCCTCCAGACCGCCCAGCAACTGCTCGGGCCGATGGCGTGGCGAAACGTGAGCCGCTCGCTACAGGGCATGATGCTGCTCCAGGATGAGCCGGTGTTGATGATGATGCCCAGTGCTATCGTGGTGAAGTGAGAGCCTCTAGCGAGTCATCCTCATGAATATCTGTGTCATCCTTCCTGCAGCTGGCATTGGGCAACGTTTCGCGGCGGGGGGCAGCGCCTCGGCCAGCAAGATTGAGTTTGAGCTCGACCACAAGCCTGTTTTCGTTCATGCGATTGAGGCGTTCCGGGCGGTGGGTAACGTCGGGCAGATCATCCTGGCGGTGCATCCCGAACGGATCGATGACTTCCGCTTCCGCTGGGAAGACAAGCTGGCGTTTCTTCAGGTCGATCTCGTGGCGGGGGGAACGGTTGAGCGGTGGGAGACGGTGAAGTTGGCGTTGGACGCAGTGCGCGACGGGGCGACCCATATCGCGGTACACGATGCGGCCCGCCCCGTGGTTTCTCCAAAGATGATCGAACGGGCGTTCACGGCCGCGGAACGTCTTCCCGCCGTCATCCCGGGCCTGCCGGTCAGCAGCACGTTGAAGAAAGTTGGCGATGCTGAGCAGACTTCATCGTCCGATCCGCTCGATGCGATTTTGGGCGGTGAGCACAGCCCGGCGGCGGATGCCCGTCCGGTAGAAGGCACGGTGTCCCGTGAGGGTTTGGTAGCGATCCAAACTCCTCAGGTCTTCGAGGTCGAGTTGCTTCGCCGGGCGTATGCCGAAGCTCAGGAGAAAGACGACATTACCGACGATGCGGGTCTTGTGGAGGCTTTGGGCGAGACGGTGTATGTCGTGGAAGGCGATCCCGGGAACGTCAAGATTACGCATCCCGGGGATGCCGAGTTGGCTCAGGCTCTGATCGCTCACCGGAAGCAGGCGGTCGCTGAGAAGAAGGTGATCGATTTGTTTGGCGACGATGACGATTAACGCTTGAATTGTCGATTCGTAATGTGTTAATTTTGGGGGATTTCGGCCGTGATTCCCAGGCATGAGGCATCACGCCGGTTTAAGATTCTTTTGATTCAGTTGTAGATTCACTTCAAACATCAAGGGTTAGCTATGCCATCTATCTGCCGTCGTTTTATTGCCTGCGTAGGGGGCCTCGTGCTCGCTCTTCTCTTGGTAGGTTGCTACGAAGACGAAGCCGAGGTAACGATTAACGCCGATGGCAGCGGCTCATTCGTTCAGACGATCCTGATCTCCGAACAGATGGTCGTCGCGATGTCGGCGGACAACGAAGGGATGGGCGTCAGCAGCGATGCGCCGTTTGATGTTTCACGTGAAGAACTCGAAGTTAAGCTCGACGGTGCGGGTGAAATTACTGCGTTTGAAACCGAAGACCTGGATGACGGCAGCAAGCGTATTACGGTGCGGGGTCGTTTCGCCAACGCCGCGGCGTTTTTCGGCAGCGAATACGCCGATGATTCTTTGAAGCTGAAGGTGACGGCGGATGGTGATGGAAAGGCCGAGCTCATCTGGGTCGCAGAAGACGAATCGAATCAGAACGGCCCGTCGCTGGATCAGGTCTACGGCATGGCAAAAGGGCTCAAGGTTGTCCGTAAAGTCAATCTCCCTTCTGCCCCCCAGGCGGAGCAAGGCAAAGTCGAAGGCCAGAGTATCGAATGGGCAATGGACCTGAGTGATCGCACCGCCTTGGCCGCGACCAAGGCGATGATCGAGGCGTCCGATGACGGTGTTCTGGTGGCCAGCTTTGATCCGGTGGGGATTGAGTTCGCTTCTATCGACGAGATGCCAGAGGCAAACGCCCCCGTTCCTGTCGGCCAAATTGAGCAGGCTGATGTTCCCGTGGACGCCTCGGGCATGGAGGCGGTATTGAGTACGGCGGGTTGGACGCGCCACATCGCATTGGATGAAAACGCTTTTGCCCAGGACCACACGCTGGGCCTGAATATTGAACTCAAGTGGCCCGAGGGGAAACGGCCCATCGCGGTGTACCCCGCTACGCTGACTTCGCTGACCGATGATCTGGGAAACAACTTGGTTCGGGAAGCGGATGACAGCTTTGGCCAAAACCGTAGCGAGATCTGGGAACACTCGGATAGCCATCTGATACGCGTCGATGCCGACGGTCCGGCCCGCGACGCCCGTGCTTTGCTGGGCCTTGCGGGTGAGGTTCACGTGGTGACGCAGGTGAATATCGAGTCGGCGAGTCTGGACAACCCGGCAAGTCTGGTGGGCAAGGGCAAAGTCGGCAACGCCACGCTGGAAGAGATGGGGTTCAAGATCAAGGCGATCAAAGACATGTCCCTAGAACTCACGTTCAATGAAGGTGTAGAGGCGACAGAAGTCATCGACTCCCTGACGGCGACATTGGCGGATGGCACCGTGGTCGAGAGCAACGGGTGGGGTGGCTGGGCCAACAACATGACCTACAACTTTCCCGAAGATCTATCGGGGTTGAAGAACCTGACGGTGAATGTATTGGCAGGCGAAACGGTTGTGGCCGTGCCTTTTGCGATGGAGAAGATCGAGTTGCCCTGAACCGGGAGTAGCCAAGGGATTACGAGGCAGGCCCGGGTTTGAGGAACGCCTGTACCTTGGCGTTCGGATCAAGCTCGAGTGCTCGCTTCGCGGCGGTGTGTGCGTCGTCGGGGCGGTTGAGTCGGCTGTAGATCACCGCTAACCGCGTGGGATGTTGGGCGCGATCGGGTTCGAGAATTTCTAACGCTTCGACTTGAAAAGCCGCGGTGGCCAGGTCGCGACGCTGGAGGGCGATGGTGGCGGCGAACTCGCGGAGAGGAGCGCTGTAGGGTTCGCAGTAGAGCGCCCGGGTGATGGACCGTTGGGCGGCATCGAGTCGACCGGCGCTTCGGTGAAGTTCTGCTAGCTGACGTGACCAGCTGGAGGTGTAAGTGTCGCTGCGTTCGAGAAGCTGTAAGGAACCCAGTGCTTCCTCGGGTCGTCCCAGATCGAAGGCGAGTTGGGTGAGTACCTTGTGCGGCCAGGGATCGACCGGACGAGCCTGGGCGTAGCGGTTGAGCCAGAGGCGGGTCTGGTCGGGGTCGCCGCCCTCGGCGGCACGTTCGGCGACGAGCTTGAGCAGGTCGGGGTGGTTGTTGCCGTGGGCTTCGAGCAGGGCGACTATGGTATTGGTGGGAGTCCCCTGGCCTCCCGCAGCGAGAACTGCGGCGGCCTCTTCGTTGGTTTCGACCTGGTCTAGCCCCCATGTTCGCACTTCATTTTCCGCCCAGCCACGGAACGCGTCCATGAACGCAGAAGTGGTGTAGCCGGTGACTTGCTCCAAGGCGTCGGCGTCGGAGACTCCTTCCCGGTACAGATCGAGTAGGTCGACGACGGTCTGGTGCGACCACCGCGTGGCGATGAACTCGAGCATCCAGTCGGATTGGGCGTAGGCCAAGGGACGCTCGCGATCGGTCTTGGGTCGTACAAAGCCCCAGTTGATCGCGTCGTAGTCGAACAGCTTGTCGTTGTGGATCGCCCAGGCGAGCAGTTGGCAGCTGTCGTAGGTTCGGCCGGTGGTTTCGGAGGATACCGCACAAGCTTCGGTAAACCAGTGTGGGACGCGGTTGCGGGTCTGAGCGAGGTTGACCGTATGCACGAACTCGTGTCGCATCACGTTGACCCAGTTGTAGGGATCAAACTGATCGGGCCCGGAGCGGGGCGGGGTCATGGAGATGACATCGCCCGTCGCGGCAGCGATGGTCCAGATATCGGGTAAGCCGGTGATACGGACGGCAAACGTGGATTGATCCGGCATGAGATCTATCTGCGTCTTGTTGGCGGGGCGGTGCTGGAACACCGCGGTGATTTCGTCGTATAACTCTTCAAGGGGGCCGGGCATATCACGAGCCAGGACTTCATCGATGCCGGGGTGATAGCGGATGATGAAGTGCTCGGTCTCGATGGTTTCATAAACACCTAGCAATTCTTCAACCAATCGGAGCTGGTTGTTGACGCGTCTGTGGAACGGATCGAGGCGTTGGGCTTGGGCGAGTTCAAGGCGAGCGCCTTCAAGATCGCCCGACTGCATGAGTAGCAGACCTAAATCGAGACGCGGTGCAGGCCAATTCGGTGAGCGTTCGATGGCTTGGCGGAGCAGTTCTTCTGCCGGGGCGTATTGGCGGTCGAGACTCATGTACTCGCCCGCGGTGTGCAAAGCCAGAGGCGAGCCCACAGCGTCTCCCCGACCACCGGTGCTAACTTCATCGAAGCGTTCGAGTGCTTTGGTCAACGCGGCTCCGTCGTAAGCCATCGCTTCGGTGGCGGCGACGAGGGCGAGCAGTTCGCGATTTTTGGGGAAGCCCTTAAGTGCCGGGGTGAGTATTCGGCGGGCTGAGGCGACGTCGCGTTGGCGGAGGAATGAGCGGACATCGAGGATGTCCGCCAAAGGATGGATCGGGTTGATCATACGGAGTCGTTT